>CAZQFN010000078.1:0-7018 GCA_964592685.1 uncultured Oscillospiraceae bacterium
GCATCTCCACGTTGGCGCCGTCCAGCGTGCCGATGGTGATGGCGCCGTTCATCATGAGCTTCATGTTGCCGGTGCCGCTGGCCTCCTTGCCGGCGGTGGAGATCTGCTGGGACACCTGGGCGGCGGGCATGAGCATCTCCGCCATGGAGACACGGTAGTTGGCGGCGAAGAACACCTGGAGCTTTCCCCTGCAGAGGGGATCGGCGTTGATGTCCGCCGCCAGAGAGTTCAGAAGCTCGATGATCCGCTTCGCGGTCACATAGCCGCCGGCGGCCTTGGCGCCGAAGACAAAGGTACGGGGCAGGAAATCCGCCTCCGGGTTTTCCCGGATGCGCTGCCAGAGGGATGTGATGAGCATGGCGTTCATCAGCTGGCGCTTATACTCATGCAGACGCTTGACCTGCACATCCAGCACGGCGGAGGGGTCCGGGGCAAGGCCCTGATCCCGCCGGAGCCAGAGGGCAAAATTCTCCTTGTTCTGCCGCTTGATCCCGTTGAGCCGCTCCAGCACGGCGGTGTCGTTCTCAAACCGGCGCAGTTCCTGCAGCGCCTCCGGCTCCCGGACGAAGCGGTCGCCGATCAGCTCCCGGATGAGACCGGAGAGGCCGGGGTTTATCTGGTCCAGCCAGCGGCGGTGGTCAATGCCGTTGGTGACGAAGGTGAACCGCTCCGGGGTGAGGGTATAGACATCGTGGAACAGGCGGTCCGTGAGGATCTGGCCATGCAGAGTGGACACGCCGTTTATTTTGAAGCAGACGGCCTGGCAGAGGTTTGCCATATGCACATCCCCGCCGGAGAGGATGAGGCAGCGCTCGATTTTTTCCGGGTCGCCCCCAAAGGCCTCCTGAAGCCGGCGGCTCCAGCGGAGGTTCAGCTCCCGGATGATATCCCACACACGGGGCAGCAGGGTCTGGACAAGGCTCTGGGGCCATTTTTCCAGGGCCTCGCTCATGACGGTGTGGTTCGTATAGGCCACGGCACCGGACACGGCGGCCATAGCCTCGTCCCAGCCCAGACCGTCCTCGTCCATGAAAATGCGCATGAGCTCGGGGATGATAAGGGTGGGATGGGTGTCGTTGATCTGGAGGACATGGTGCTCCGGGAAGGAGCGCACATCGCCCCACTGGGCGCGGTGCTTTTTCACGATGTCCTGGGCGGTGGCGGAGACGAAGAAATACTGCTGCTTCAGCCGCAGCTCCTTGCCCTGGGGATGGTCGTCCGCGGGATAGAGGACCTTGGTGATGACCTCCGCCATGGTGCGCTCCTCCAGAGCCCGGACATACTGGCCCCCGGAGAAGAGATACATATCCAGCTCCTGGGGGCTTCGGGCCTCCCAGAGGCGCAGAGTGTTCACGCGCTCGCCGCCGCAGCCGGCGATGAGCATATCCCGGGGCAGAGCCAGCACGCTGGTATACCCGGTGAGCCGGGTGCGGCAGGTGCCGGTGTGGTCCCAGAGCTCCTCCACATGGCCGCCGAAGCGGACCTCGCAGATATCCTCCCGCCGGGGGATGAGCCAGCCGTCGGCGCCAAGGCGCCAGACATCGGCCGCCTCGGTCTGGCGGCCGGCCTCCATCACCTGGCGGAACAGGCCCAGCTCATAGCAGATGGAATAGCCGGTGGCCGGGATGTCCAGCGCGGCCATACTGTCGGAATAGCAGGCGGCCAGACGGCCCAGACCGCCGTTTCCAAGGCCGGCGTCGGGCTCGGCCTCGAACACATCGGAGGCGTTGCGGCCCATGAGAGACAGGGCCTCGGTAAGCTGGGCCGAAAGGCCCAGGTTGTATGCGTTTTTCAGAAGGCTGCGCCCCAGAAGAAACTCCATGGAGAGATAATGCACCCGGCGCTCCGGGACGGAGGCGCGCTGAACCGCCAGCTTCCGGCTCATGATCTCCCGAAGGACCATGGCGGTGGCCTGGAACACCTGGGCGTCTGTGGCCTGGGCGCCGGTCAGCCCGAAAAAGGCGCAGAGCTTATCTTCAATGGCGGCATGCAGTTCGTTTGCGGTGATCTCGGATCTAGACATAATACTCCTTTAGAGAGAGGCGCCCTTGGGCACCAGAATGGGAAGGCTGGGCATGCCCGCCAGGAAACAGTTTTGGGAGACGGTCACGTCCTTATCGGCGATGACGCATTTGAGCCGGGCATCCCGCCGGACAACCGTATCCTGCATGAGGATGCAGTTTTTCAGCTTCGCGCCCTTCTCCACCCGGACGTTGCGGAAGACGATGCAGTCCTCCAGCTCACCCTCGATGAAGCAGCCGTCGGCCACCAGACTGTTTTTCACCACGGCGCTGTCGCCGTAATAGGTGCTGACCTCCGCCCGCTCCTTGGTATAGATGGGACGGCCGGCGGGGAACAGCTCGGCCATGACCGCATTATCCAGCATATCCATGCTGGCCTCATAATAATCCCGGGCCGACGCGATCCGCCGGATATATCCCTCGTGGACATAGACCGCCACACGGCCGCCGGTGGCCAGATAGTGGGCGATGGCGTCCCGGTGGAAATGGGTGCGGGCGCCGTCGGAGCAGTAGTCCACGAGCTTCAGAAGGAGGGTCTTTTTGAGGATATACATCTCCGAGCAGGCAAGGCCCTGATCGGCCCCGCCGGAGGCGAAGACCAGCTCCCGGGCGAAGCCGTCCTCTCCGGGGACATAGCGATGGTGGTCGTATTCCGGGGAGATGGCCGCACAGACGGCGGTGATCTCCGCGCCGGACTTGCGGTGAAGCTCCCAGGCGGCGGCAAGGTCAAGGTTTGCCACCACGTCCCCGGGACAGAGGAACACGTCCTCATAATCGATGTCCTCGATATAGGAGCGGACGGAGCGCAGCGCCTCCATGCAGCCGCCGAAATGGCCGGAATGGGCCTGGGGCAGACCGAAGGGGGGCAGAAGGCGCAGACCGCCCCGGCGGCGGGAAAGACCCCAATCCTTTCCGCCGGAGAGATGATCCAGAAGACTCTGGTAATCCCGCTCCATGATGACGCCCACATCCCGCACGCCGGCGTTCACCATGGAGGATAGGGCGAAGTCGATCAGCCGGTACCGGGCGCAGAAAGGGATGGAGGCGCTGCTGCGCTTCTGGACAAGATCCCGCAGCGCCGTCTCGGAGTTAAGGGTATAGAGGATGCCGTGAAGTCCGTTTTTCATCGTATTGCCTCCACATCGTCATAGAGCATGGCTCCGGGAGCCACCACAGCCCCGGGGGCGATGGTGATATCCGGGCCGCAGGTGGCAACGCCCCAGTCGTCCGTTCCGTCGGGCTCGGAGCCGACACGGGCGTTTTGCCCAACACAGGCGTTCTCGCCCAGGATGGCAAACTTCACTTCCGCTCCGGACTCCACCACGGCGCCGGGCATGAGCACGCTGTATTCCACCCGGGCTCCCGCCTCCACGCGGACGCCGGAGGAGAGCACGCTGTTGTGGACGGCGCCGTCCACAACGCAGCCCTCCGTCACGATGGAGTGGCTCACCTCGGCCGCGGGGCCGATCTTGTGGGGCGGCAGCGCCGAACTGTGGCTCACGATGGGCCAGTCGGGGTCATAGAGATCGATGAGCTCCGGGGACAGCATATCCATGTTGGCGTCCCAGAGGCTGTTGATGGTGCCCACGTCCCGCCAGTAGCCCCGGAAGCGATAGGGCCAGAGCTTCTCCCCCGCCGCCAGGAGCTTGGGGATGATGTTCTTGCCGAAGTCCTGCTGGCTGTCGGGGTCGTTTTCGTCCTCGATCAGTGCCTGGCGCAGGGTCTTCCAGGTGAAGATATAGATGCCCATGGAGGCCAGATCGCTCCTGGGCCGGGGGGGCTTTTCCTCAAATTCACAGATATAGCCGTCCGGCCCCGTGTTCATGATGCCGAAGCGGCTGGCCTCCGCCATGTTCACCTGGATCACGGCGATTGTGCAGGCCGCGTTTTTTTCCTTGTGTTCCCGGAGCATCCGGTCATAGTCCATCTTATAGATGTGGTCGCCGGAGAGGATGAGGACATATTCCGGGTCCCAGAGATCGATGAAGTCGATGTTCTGATAGATGGCGTTGGCGGTGCCGGAAAACCAGTTTCCTTTCTCCCCCGCGGACATATAGGGGGGCAGGATATAGACGCCGCCGTCCTCCGAATCCAGGTCCCAGGCCTGGCCGCTGCCCACATAGGCGTTCAGCTTCATGGGGCGGTACTGCGTCAGAACGCCCACGGTGTCGATGCCGGAGTTGGCGCAGTTTGAGAGGGGAAAATCGATGATACGGTACTTGCCGCCAAAGGGCATGTTTGGCTTTGCCACATTGGCCGTCAGGGCATAGAGCCGGGAGCCCTGGCCGCCGGCCAGGAGCATGGCGATGCATTCCTTTTTCATGCAGAGACCTCCATCCGAAAACTGCCGCCGCCGGGATACCGCGGGCGCATGATTTTTCGTTTCAGTTGTATGTTCCCATGGTCTTTTCGGGACCGCGGCGGATGTAATCCTCCACCGCCTCCGCCGCCCGTCTGCAGGCGGAGGAGAAGTCCTCCCAGTCCTGGTTTTTGGGAACGCCCAGGACCCAGTCGATCTGTTCCTGCCCGCCATGGACAGGAGAGCCGACGCCGATCTTGATCCGGGGGAAAGCGTCCGTGCCCAGATGGGCAATGATGCTTTTAAGGCCGTTGTGGCCGCCGGCGGAGCCCTTTGTGCGGACGCGGAGCTTGCCGCAGGGCAGGGAGATATCGTCCGCCACCACGATCACATGATCCGCGGGGACCTTGAAGAAGCGGGCCGCCTCTCCCACGGCGACGCCGGAGTTGTTCATATAAGTCTGGGGCTTCATGAGAAACACGCCTTCGCCCCCGATCTCGGCTTTGCCGGTGAGAGCATGAAAGCGCAGACGGTTGACGCCCGTGCCCAGGGACTTGGACAGGGCGTCTGCCGCCAGAAAGCCGGCGTTATGCCGGGTGTTGGCATACTTGGGACCGGGGTTTCCCAGAAAGACCACAAGCCATTGTATGCCGTTTGAGCGTGAAAACATCAATCAGTCAAAGAGAGACGCCAGAGATTCGTCGTCATAGATGCGGCGGATGGCGGAGGCGAACATGGGTGCCACGGAGAGATACTTGATCTTGTCCACCACGGGCTTGTCCTTGGGATAGGGGATGGTGTCCAGCAGGAGCAGCTCTTCCAGATCGCTCTCGGCGATGCGCTCCAGAGCGGGGCCGGAGAGAACGCCGTGGCTGGCGCAGGCATAGATCTTGCGGGCGCCGCCGATCTGCTTCAGGGCCTTGGCCGCGCCGCAGAGAGAGCCGGCGGTATCCACCATATCGTCCAGGATGATGACGTCCTTGCCCTCCACGTTGCCGATGAGGTTCATGACCTCGGACTGGTTGGCGCGCTCGCGGCGCTTGTCCACGATGGCCAGACCGGTGCCCAGCTTCATGGCGAAGGTGCGGGCGCGGGCCACGCTGCCCACGTCGGGAGAGACGACCATCAGGTCATCGTTGTTGGCGCCGAAGCGGTTGATGAAATGGGTGGAGAAGATGGTGCTGCCCATCATGTTGTCCACGGGCACATCGAAGAAGCCCTGGATCTGAGAGGCGTGAAGGTCCATGGTGAGAACGCGGTCGGCGCCGGCCTCGGTGAGGAGGTTGGCCACCAGCTTTGCGGAGATGGGATCGCGGCTCTTGGCCTTGCGGTCCTGGCGGGCATAGCCGAAATACGGAATGACGGCGGTGATGCGGCCGGCGGAAGCGCGGCGCATGGCGTCGATCATGACCAGAAGCTCCATGAGGTTGTCGTTCACGGGGCCGCAGGTGGACTGGATCAGGAACACGTCGGAGCCGCGGACGGGCTCATAGACGGATACGGAGCACTCACCGTCGGCGAAGTTGGTGCAGACGGCGTTGCCCAGGGGGATGTTCAGATTTTCGCTGATGCCACGGGCCAGCGCAATGTTGGAATTGCCGGTAAAAATCTTGATTTCCTTGCCATGAGTGATCATAGTTTTCTACTCCCTCAACCCTAAAGTCGTTTTTTTGTTTTTAATACATACACTGTCATTATACCAAACCATCCCGGCAAAGGAAAGCCCCTTTCCCGGTTTTTTCGGTATCAAAAAGCTACAAAAAACGCACAAAAAAAGAGAGCCGCGATTTTTTCGCGACTCTCCCGGGATGCACTTGTATCAGCGGATGCCGAAGTTCTCGATGACATAGTCCATGTCCTTGTCGCCCCGGCCGGAGAGGTTGATGAGGATGGAGCCCCGGCCCATCTCTTTGGCCAGTTTCATGGCATAAGCCACGGCGTGGGCGCTCTCGATGGCGGGGATGATGCCCTCCAGACGGGAGAGCTTGAAGAAAGCGTCGATGGTCTCCTCATCGTCCACCACGTCGTATTTCACGCGGCCGATATCGTGGAGGAAGGCGTGTTCCGGGCCGGAGGAGGGATAGTCCAGACCGCTGGCCACGGAATACACGGGGGCGGGCTCGCCGTTTTCGTCCTTGAGCATGATACTGTTGAAGCCGTGCATAATGCCCTCGGAGCCGTATTTCAGGCTGGCGGCATGATCGCCCAGCGCGGGGCCGCGGCCCAGAGGCTCCACGCCGTAGAGCTCCACGGGGTCATTGAGGAAGCCCGCGAACATGCCGGCGGCGTTGGAGCCGCCGCCCACACAGGCGACCACCGCGTCGGGCAGCTCGCCGGTCATGCCGGTGAACTGCTCCCGGGCCTCGATGCCCACCACGCTCTGGAAATCGCGGACCATCAGCGGGAAGGGATGGGGGCCCAGCACGGAGCCGATGCAGTAGATGCTGTCCTTATAGTCCCGGGCATAGGCGGCGAAGGCGGCATCCACGGCCTCCTTCAGGGTCTGAAGCCCCTCGGTGACCTCCACCACATTCGCGCCCAGGATCTTCATGCGGGCCACGTTAGGAGCCTGCTTTTTGATGTCCACGCTGCCCATGTAGATGTCGCACTCCAGACCGAAATAGGCCGCCGCGGTGGCCAGAGCCACGCCGTGCTGGCCGGCGCCGGTTTCGGCGATGACCTTCTTCTTGCCCATGTA
>CAZQFN010000079.1:0-6861 GCA_964592685.1 uncultured Oscillospiraceae bacterium
CCACCATCGCAAAACGATGATAGGGGGATTCGTTTGCTTAACTTAGTGGCATTGACCAGGAGGTTCCGGATTTTTTTATTCTCAAATTTTACTCCGCTGTTTCTTCCGCAGTCTCTTCGCCGACCTCTTCGGTCTCTTCTTCCTCGATCAGAGGGAACAGACTCCGCAGATACTCCACGACCTGCTGTTCCTCCTCCTTATAGGAGCGGGGCGCGCAGAAGCCGGCCACAAACCAGCACAGCGCAAACAGCGCCGCTGTCACGATCGTCACCGCAAGGTTCTGGAACATCACAAAGATGGCCACTGCCGCCACAACCATGAAGATAAACCACATAAGATGGAAGCCGCCCACAAAGGCAAACCGTCCGCCGATGACCGTTTTCCCCTCCCTGGTGATGACCTGTCCCTGGAACATGCGTTGGGGCAGCATACCGCCCTTTTCGGATTTCTTCTGCAGCCAGAAAATGCCGTTTTCAGAATTTCCGTAAAGAACGCCGCCTTCTTCCAGCTTGTTTTCCATCATGGACGGACGGCTCTGCGGGGTGATCCCCGCCAGGATTTGTTCCTCCGCCTGCGCCGCGGTGCAGGCAGAATTGAATTCGAACCAATTCATTCTCATATTTCTGTCTCCTTTATTTTTATAAGAGGATCAGAAGTCCCGCCGCGCCTCAGCAACGATGGTTTTCTGGTCTGTATAGATGACTTTTCCCGGTCTTGCCCCCCGGGGCTTTTTCACAAATCGCACCTGCGTGGCATCCACGGCCACACGGCCCGCCTGCTTTCCCTCGGAGTAATATGCCGCAAGGCATGCCGCCTGATAAACCGACGCCTCGTCCGGCTCCTGCCCCTCGCAGCGGAGGATCACATGGGCGCCATGGATCTTCTGGGCATGGAACCAGATGTCCGTTCGCCGGGCGATGGAAAATGTGAGCTCGTCGTTCTGGATATTGTTGCGCCCCACAAGGATCTCCAGCCCCGACGCCGTGCGGAAGGCGAGCGGCTGGGACGGCTTGGGTCTCTTCTGGCCCTTCTGCTTCGGCGCCCGGAGATATCCGGCCTTTTCCAGTTCCGACCGGATGTCCTGCAGATCCTGCTGGCTTTGGGCCCGCTCCAGTTCCTCCGCCACGGAGCCCAGATACTCCAGCTCCGCAGTGTTCTCCTCGATCAAACCGGTGAGATGCTCCCGGGCGGCCTTTTTCTTCGTATATTGCTTATAAAACACAACGGCGTTCTGCTGAGGTGTTTTTCGCTTGTCCAGCGTTATGGTCACCGGAGGGCAGTCTTCCTCATAGAAATCTTCCACGGTCACCTCGTCCATGCCCGGCTTCATGCGCCAGATGTTCGCAGTAATCAGATCGCCCCGGCGCTTATCCTGCTCCCGGTCCTCCGTGGCTCCAAGCTCCTGGATGCGAAGCGAAAGCTTCCGCTCCGTGCGGGCTTTGGCGTTTCGCACCAGCTTTGTCATGCTCTTGGCCCGGCCCTTCAGATGCTCTGTCCGGTCCTTTTCGGCATAAAATGCCTCCAGCAGCGCAGACCATCCCGGATAGGCCACGCTCTCCATGGACGGGCCGTACTGCAAAATCGGCAGAAAGGTAAAATCTTTTGGCTGACCGTTCTGGACCAGCATATAGGGCCGCTTCTCCAGAGGCTCTACGGATTCCAGCGTTTCCGGAAGGCCCCGGAATTCCATCTCCCGCCGGATCAGCGGCGACAGACCGGAAAACTTCCCCGGTTCCGGTTTGGGCGGCATGCGGTAGATCAGACCCGGCATCAGCTGCCGCAGCGGGCTCATCTCCGAATCCACCCGGCGGGCCGCGTCAATGATGCGGCCGTCGGCATCGACGAGGATCAGATTGGCGTTCCGCCCCAAAAGCTCCACGGCCATGGTCTTCTGAGACGCCTGGCCCATTTCGTCATAGCACAGGAGGGCGAACGACAGCATTCGCTCCCGCTCCGGCTGGGTCACCTCCAGAATGCGGGCGCCGATGAGGTGCTTTCGCAGCAGCATGCAGAACATGGGGGGCTGGGGCGGATTTTCATAGTCCGCCTCCGTCACGCACACGCGGGCGCTACCGGAGCCGAAGCAGACCACCAGACGGAGATTTCTTCCGTTTCCACGGAGCGCCAGAACCACCGTGTCCTTCTCCGGTTGGCGGACCTTGTCGATTTTCATGCCTGCGAGCGTGTCATTCAGCTCCCGGGCAAGTTCGGTGATAAATACAGCATCAAGAGGCATCGTGACCCTCCAGGATACGCCGGAACAGCTCCTCCGCCCGCTCTGGCTGACCGGTCAGCCAGAGATAGCCGAAAACGGTTTCCAGGGCGGTGGCGGCATGGTATTGGGCAATGGTGCAGCCGCCAGGCGCATGGACACGGGCGTTCCGGCCCCGGCGGTAATACTTGTGTTCCTCCGCGGTCAGCTCCGGAAGGATACGCTCCATGGCCGCGGCCTGGGCCACGGCGGAGACATAGGAAATGGTCTTTTTGTGCAGGTCATTCACCTTCTGCCCGCCCTGCCGGGCCAGATGATTCCGCACCAGAAGCTCATAAACCGCGTCTCCCACATGGGCCAGCCCCAGCACGCTCATAGCCTGGAGCTTGTCCTCTTCAATGGGCTTGTGGGCCATCATGCGTCCTCCTCATCCCAGGGCAGATCCTCAGATACCTCAGAACCGTCCGCCGGGGCATCGGGCACCGCCGTCTCCGTCGGGGCGAAGGTATCATCCTGGGAGACCTGGGCAAATTCCTGGGCAATGGTATCCACCGGAGCGGTCCCGGCGGAATACTGCATCTCCTGCCACTGCTGCTTGGTGATGATGATCTGGCGGGGCTTGGAACCCTCGAAGGGCCCGACCACGCCCACCTCCTCCAGCTGGTCGATCAGCCGGGCAGCACGGGAATAGCCCAGCTTCAGACGCCGCTGGAGCATGGACACGGAGGCCTGCTTTGTCTCAAAGATAACGTCCACGGCCTGGGGCAGCAGCTCGTCATAATCGTTCTGGGCCTTGCCGGCATCCTTGTCTTCGTTCTTGGCATTTTTGTCCTCGGCAGCCTTTTCGATCTGAGCGATGATCTCATCGCTGTATTCGGCCTGGCCAACCTGCTTGACGAAGTTTATGATCTCCTCCCGCTCCTCATCGGTGACAAAAGCGCCCTGCACACGAACCGGCTTGCCGCTGCCCAGAGGGGCATAGAGCATATCGCCGGCGCCGATGAGCTTTTCCGCGCCCTGCTGGTCCAGAATGATGCGGCTTTCCAGCGCGCTGGACACCGCAAAGGAAATGCGGCTGGGGATATTCGCCTTCATAAGACCGGTGATGACATCCGAGGAGGGGCGCTGAGTGGCCACCACCAGATGCATACCGGCGGCACGGCCCATCTGGGCCACGCGGCAGATGGACTCCTCCACTTCCTTGGAAGCCACCATCATCAGGTCTGCCAGCTCGTCAATAATGATGACCACCTGGGGCAACGTGGGCTGATCCTCGTTTTTCATGATGAGGTTATACCCTGCCAGATCGCGGACACCGGCCTCGGAAAACAGACGGTAACGCTTGAGCATCTCCACCACGGACCACTGAAGCGCACCGGCTGCCTTCTTGGGATCGGTAACTACCGGGACATAGAGATGGGGCATACCGTTGTAGATGCCCAGCTCCACCATCTTGGGGTCGATCATGATCATCCGCACTTCCTCGGGAGAGGACTTGTACAGAAGGCTGAGAATGAGAGAGTTGATGCAGACGGACTTACCGGAACCGGTGGTGCCGGCGATGAGCACATGGGGCATCTTGGCGATATTCCCCACGATGACGTTTCCGCTGATGTCTTTGCCGACCGCAAAGCTGAGCTTGGATTTGGCGCTCTGGAAGGCAGCCGAATCGATAAGATCGCCCAGCCAAACGGTCTTCACGTTCCGGTTGGGCACTTCCACACCCACCGTGGAGACCTTGTCGGGGATGGGCGCAATGCGGACATTCTCCACGCCCATGCTCAGCGCAATGTCGCCGGCCAGATTCGTGATCTTATTCAGCTTCACGCCCCGGTCCAGCAGAAGCTCATACCGGGTAACCGTGGGGCCATGGATGGCCCCCACGATGGAGGCGCCCACACCGAAGCTGCGGATGGCGCTCTCCAACTGGGCCTCATTTTCGTCGATATCCTCCTCCCCATCTCCGGCGGAGGGCTTGCTTTTGTTCAGAAGCTCCAGAGACGGGAAGACATATTCCGCCTTCTCCTCTTCCCCGGCGGCGATCTCCTCCGCCACCAGAGCCGCTTCCGCATCCTTATCGATTTTCAGCTTTTCCACAGGCTGGGCCGCAGCCGCGCCGCCATCCAGATCCGCAGAATTTATCTCCACGCCGGCGATATCCGCCGCGTCCTCAATGGAGAGGGGCTTCACATCCCGGGTGAGCTCCTCCGCCGCCTTTTTGGGCTCGATCCCGGGCGCTTCCCGGACGGGCTCCGCCTTCGGAATCTCGGCCTTTTCCACTTTCCGGGAACCGCGCTTTGTCCGGGCGGGCGTCTCCGCCTCCACGGCCGCGGCCACACGGCGGGCCGCTTCGGGATCGATCTCCATGGCCGCGAAAAGCTTGTCCTTCTGAAGCTCCCAGGCCTCGTCATACACCAGCGGCGTGCGGGCACGGCCGCCGGACACAAACTCCGCCGGTGGGGCGCTTTTCGCCGTCTCCTTCTGCATTTTCTTCCGGATCGGCTCGCCGCCGTCCAGGGGGAAGAGATAGTCCTCCGGGGAGAAGAACTCGTCCTCGGCGGGGAGTTCCGGCTCCTCCGGCTCATAGGTCGGGCGGTTTTTCATCATCTCCGCAATGCGCTCCACGGATATCTCAAAGGCCGTCATGACAAGGATGACCGTAGCCACCACCATGACCAAAATGCCGCCGATGATGCCGATGGAATTTTCAAGACCGATGGCGATCATGCCGGCGATCACGCCGCCGCAATACTCCCCCGGCGTCTGGGCCAGGAGCCAGAGATTGCGCACGCCATAGCTGAAATTGGTGGCAAAAAGCCCCTCTTTTGTGAAAGCCGCCATATGTATGAAGATACCGGCAGCCACGGGAAGGCAGAGCGTAGCGATCAGACGCGCCCGCACGGGACGGCCCCGGTGGAACCCGAGGATGACCGAGCCCCAGAGCATAGCCGCGGGCATGAGATAGAACCCCCCACCGATAAGACCACGGAACAGCTTGCGATAAGCATTCAGCAGCCAGGCGTCACCCTGGAAATAGGCAACGAAGCCGATCATGCCCAAAAACAGCAGCACAAAGCAGCCCACCTGCCGCCGGACGGGCCGACGCTCGGAAGGAGGCGCACTCTGAGCCGCCCGCGGGGAAGACGCGGGTTTCTTTGCCGCGGGCTTTTTGGCCGTGGATGCACTCTTCTTGGAGGAAGAGGCCGGTTTCCGGGCCGTGGATGTAGGTTTCTTCGCTCCCGAGGCGGATTTGCTCCGGGAGGAGTTGGTTTTCTTCTGTGCCATAATGTTAAACTCCTTGGGCTCAACCGCCCAGCACCAGGTTCAGCAGAATGCTCAGCGCACCCACCGCCCAGCAGTAATAGGCAAAGCCGCCGAAACGGCCCTTCTGAACAAGTTTCTGCAAAAGCTTTATGCAGAAATAACCGGTGACGCCCGCAATGACCATCCCCACCAGATACATGGGCAGGAGACTGGCCACAAAGCCCTCCTCGATCACATCAAAGATCTGCAGCACCACCGCGCCGGTGACAGACAGAAGACTCATGAGGAAGGAGAAGCGCACAGCAAAATCCCTCTCGAAGCCCCGGCTCATACCAACGGTGATAGTGGTTCCGGAGCGGGAAAGGCCGGGAATGGTGGCCAGCGCCTGGGCAAGACCCACGATAATGGCATCCGCCACGGTCATGTCCCGCTCTGTTTTTGTCCCCCGGCGCATCCGGTCGGAGACAAACAGCAGCACACCGGTCACGATGAGGGCCAGACCGATGAACCCGGGCATTTCATTCAGCTTCTCAATGGCGTCCTGGAAAGGGACGATGACAAACAGGGGCAGCGTCGCCACAAGGATCATCAGCACCAGCCGCCGGGCGGGGATGGGCTCCCCCCGGCCCAGGATGGGTTCCCGCCGGAAAACGCTTTTCACCATGCCCACGCACTCCACACACATGGTCTTCACATCCGACCAGTAGGCCGCAATGACCGCCACCAGCGTGGCAAAATGGAGCAGGATGTTGAACAGGGCGCTGCCGCCCATGCTCTCCAGCGCTTCCATTCCAAACAGATTCTCAAACAGGGCCAGATGGCCGGAGCTGGAGATGGGCAGAAATTCCGCCACACCCTGCACCAGACCCAAAAAGGCCGCATACAGCATATCCATGAAGTTCCTCCGATTATGTAAGGGCGGCGCGCCGCCCGAATACTTATATTTACCTAATTTATTATATTAACATAATTCCCCAAAAAGAACAACCCCGTGAACCTTATCCGTCCTGAGCATTCAACCAGTCCAGCGCCTCGGCCAGCGTGCCCACCCGGTCGATGAGGCCGCAGGCCACCGCCTCCTCCCCACCCAGGATAGAGCCCACGTCGTTTGCGATCTCCCCGGTGCGAAGCATGAGCTCCAGAAATTTTTCCCGGGAGATTCCGGAGTTCGCCGTCACGAAGCGGACGATCCGCTCCTGGGTCTTGGCAAAATACTCATAGGTCTGGCTCACCCCGATGACTACCCCGTTCAGGCGCACAGGATGGATGGTCATGGCCGCGGAGGGCGCAATGAAGCTCCGCTTTGCCGCCACCGCCAGGGGCACGCCAATGGAATGACCGCCTCCCAGCACCAGAGAAGCCGTGGGCTTTTTCATCCCGGCGAT
>CAZQFN010000080.1:0-6850 GCA_964592685.1 uncultured Oscillospiraceae bacterium
CTCAGCGTGGGCGCGGGCACGGTGTGCTATATGCTGCTGGTGCAGCTTGTGTTTTAGAACGAAAAGAACGCTGCTTCACAAAAGCAGCGTTCTTTTGATATGTGGGTGTTTGTCAGGCCCAGACCAGCCAGCAATAGAGATAGCCGACGATGACGGCGATCAGCGTGAAGGGCACGCCGATGCGCATGAAGTCGCGGGTGGTGACGGTGCAGCCCTCCCGGCGGAGAATGCCAGTGCCGGCGATGTTGGCGGAGGCGCCGATGGGGGTGAGGTTGCCGCCCAGGGTGGAACCCACCAGCAGACCGAAATACAGCGCATAGGGATCCCAGCCCTGCATGGAGGCGATGCCGCTGACGACCGGCAGCATGGTGGCCACATAGGGGATGTTGTCAATGAAGGCGGAGAACAGCACGGAACCCCAGACAATGAGGGTATACATGAGGAAGAGGTTTCCGCCGCCGATCTTCACAAACAGCTGGCTGACCGCATCGATGACGCCGGCTTCCGTGATGCCGGCGATGATGAGGAACAGGCCGGCCAGAAGGATCAGCGTTTCATAGTCGATCTGCCCGACAGCCTCTTTCACGGAATCCATGTTTCTGTTCCGGATATAGGAGCGCGCCGCGCCGATGGCGAACATCACAAGGCAGATGATGCCGTTGGTGACAGCGGGCTTGCCGGAGATGAAAGAGGCGGCGATGAGAAGCAGCACCGTGCCTACCAGCATATAGGTGGGGAACAGATCCTCCACCACGGTGGGTTCGGCGGGGGTGATGGGAGCGCGTTCTTTCCGGAACAGGAAGAGGATCACGGGGATGGTGGCCAGGGCGCCCAGCTCCACGGCCCAGAAGATGCTGAACTTGCCGTCCATGAAAAGGAAGTCCATAAAGTCCATGTTGGCATAGCCACCCAGCAGGATGGAGGTGGTGTCGCCCACCAGTGTCGCGGCGCCCTGGAGATTGGAGGAGACGGCGATGGAGATGATGAGAGGAACGGGGGATGTGTTCAGACGCTTGGCGATGGCGATGCCCACGGGAGCGATCATCAGAACGGTGGCCACGTTGTCCACAAAGGCGGAGACGATCCCGGCGAACAGACTCAGCGCCACGGCGGCCCACATGATGTTGGGTGTTTTTGCGAGGATGAGATCCGCCATGCGGTTGGGCATTTTGGATTCGATGAACAGCGCCACGGTGCCCATGGTGCCGGCGAGCATCATGAGGATATTCCAGTCAATGGCGCCAAAGACCTGCTTCAAGGGCAGGATGCCCAGCAGGATGAACACCAATGCGGAGCCGGCGGCGATCCAGGGCCGCCAACGGCCGAAAATGATGAGCAGCGCATAGGTGAGAACGAACAGAATGATGGCAAGCGTCATGGAAAATACTCCTTTAAAAACGTGGAAAGAGACTTTCACCGCGTCCCCCGCGGTGAAAGTCTCGTCGTTTCATACAAAACGGCCAGAAACCGGCCGTCCGACGGCAGGGCAATTATATATCCAAAGGGGAATGCCGTCAATCCTCGATCCGGCCAACGCCCCGGGGGTATATGCGCACCCGCTGGCAGCTTCCGGGTCCGAACAGCGCGTCCATCCCGTCCTGATAGGCGAGAAATTCCTCTTCCGGCATCAGTGCCTGTACGCAGCCGGCGAAACCGCCGCCATGGACGCGCCAGGCGCCCTTGCCCTCCAGCAGCTGGGCGGAGAGCTCCAGCCCCTCGGCCAGGAAGGTGCCGCAGTCGGGATCCACGATATTCTGCAGAAGGGTCTCGGAGCTGCGGCCGGACTGGTTCATGAGCTTCATGAATTGATGTCCGTCATGAAGACCAAGAGCGTCGGCCATGCGGGAAACCCGGTGGGTCTCGTCGAAGAAGTGGCGGGCCCGCATCCAGGGAAGCTCGTTTTTATGCTCCGGCCAGTGGAGATCAAAATCCATGGGCCGGACTTTTGCCAGATGGTTTTCGCCGAAAATCTGGGCCACGGCGCTCATATCCGCCGGGATGGCGGCATAGGCCGCGGTGGCATGGGAATGGGAGCCGCCGGTGTCCGTGAGACAGAGGGCGAGACCCAGCCTGTCAAAATCGCAGTCTACGGGCAGGATGCGGTTTTCCAGACAATCGACATAGATGCCGCCGCCGATGGCGCAGGCCATGGGGTCCATCAGACCGCAGGGCTTTCCGAACCAGCGGTTTTCCGCCTTTTGCGCGTCCCGGGCCAGTTCCTCGGCGGTCAGTTCCAGACCGTCCGCAAAATAGGCGATCATGTAACCCACCAGCACGGTGAAGGCGGCGGAGGAGGAGAGCCCGGCCCCCTGGGGCAGGGAAGAGACGATCTGGGCATCAAAGCCACGAAGCGGGCGGCCTTTCTCCGCCAGAATGCCGGCCATGCCGCGCACAAGGGCGGTGGAGGTGCCGATCTCCCGCTCCTCCGGCCAGAGATGATCCAGATCGATCTGGATGGGCTCAAACCCTTCGGAGAGGATGCGGATGACATTTTCATCGTTGGGCTCAGCCTCGGCGGTGAGCCCCTTGTCGATGGCGGCGGCCATGATACGGCCTTTCTGGTGATCGGTGTGGTTGCCGGCAAGCTCTGTCCGGCCAGGGCAGAAGAAACGGATCATTTACGACTCACAGCCTTTTTTACAGCCTCGGCCACGGCCTTTGCGTCCAGACCGTAGGTTTCCAGAAGGCTGTCATATTTTCCGGTTTCGGTGAAGGTGTCCTGAATGCCCACATACTCGGTGGGGGCGCCCACGCCCTCGGCGGCCAGCACCTCGGCCACGGCGCTGCCGGCGCCGCCGTAGATGTTGTGCTCCTCGGCGCAGACCACGGCGCCGGTCTTCCTGGCGCAGGCGGCGATCAGTTCACGGTCGATGGGTTTGATGGAGATGAGGTCCACCACCTGCACATTCAAACCCTCGGCCTTCAGAAGCTCGGCGGCCTCCAGGGCCTTGTGGACCATGATGCCGATGGCGAAAACGGTGCAGTCCGTGCCTTCCCGGACGATCTTGCCCTTGCCCGGCTCAAACTGGGTGCCGACGGGATAGAGATCGGGGTATTCGCCCCGGCTCAGCCGCAGGTAAACGGGGCCGTTGTGCTCCGCGGCCCAGCGGGTGCACCAACGGGTGGACTCCGGATCGGAGGGGCAGATGACCTTCATGTTGGGCAGGGAGCGCATGACGGCGATGTCCTCGGTGGCGTGGTGGGTGGCGCCGTCCAGTGCGTCGGACATGCCGCAGTAGCCGCCGCCGAATTTCACGTTGAGATTGCCGTAGCACACCTGACCGCGGGTGGCGATGAGGCCCAGGGTGGTGAGGAACACGGTGAAGGTGTTCACGAAGGGGATCTTGCCGACGGTGGCCAGACCGGCGGCGCAGGAGACCATGTCGGACTCCGCGATGCCCATGTTGAAGAAACGGTCGGGATATTTCTGTCCAAAAACCTTGGACTTGGTGGAGCCGGACAGGTCAGCGTCCAGAACCACGATGTCCTTATACTCGGCGCCCAGCTCGGCCAGGGTCTCGCCGTAAATGTCACGAATCGCTTTTCCCATTAGTTCATACCTCCCAGCTCGGCCATGGCCTTGTCATAGCTGTCCTTGTCGATGGCTTTGCCGTGCCAGCCGGCCTGACCCTCCATGAAGGAGACGCCCTTGCCCTTGATGGTGTCGGCGATGATGACGGTGGGGCCGCCCTTGTGGGCTTCCGCGGCGTCAAAGGCCTTGTTCAGGGCGCGGAGATCATGGCCGTCCACCCGGATGACATGCCAGCCGAAGGCCTTCCACTTGCCCTCCAGATCCCGGAGGGGCATGATCTCGTCGGTGGTGCCGTCCAGCTGGACTTTGTTATAGTCCACGATGGCGCAGAGATTGTCCAGCCGGAACTTGGGGGCGGAGCCCGCGGCTTCCCATACGGCGCCTTCGTCCAGCTCGCCGTCACCCAGAACGGCATAGACGCGGGCGGGGGAGTTGTCCAGCTTCAGACCGATGGCCATGCCCTGGGCCGCGGCCAGGCCGATGCCGAGGGGGCCGGAGGGGAGATCCACGCCGGGGGTCTTCATGCAGGGGTGGCCCTGGAGGGGGCTGCCCAGCTGGCGAAGGGTATTCATGCATTCGGCGGGAAGGAAGCCCTTCTCTACCAGGTTGCGATACAGCATGGGGGCGGAGTGGCCCTTGCAGAGCACCAGCCGGTCCCGGTTGGGATCATCCACGGCGGGGACGTTCATGCGGTGCTGATACAGAAGGGTGAGGATCTCGCAGACAGAGAGGCTGCCGCCGGGATGGCCGGACTGGGCGGTGTGGATCGCCGTCAGGACTTCGCGGCGGAATTGCCGGCAAAGGGCTTCCAGCTCCTTCTGCCGTTCCATGGTCAGTTCCATAGTGTTCTCCTTTATATGGTATGATAAGAGTAGTCTGTATGAATTTTCATTCAGATACATTATATAATTGCTTTATTGCCAAATCAACGCTATAATATGTAATCAAGATTACAAAAAACTACGAGGTGACGGCATGAACGACATCAAAAGCCTGAATTTTTCCATGCTATGCGATTTTTATGAGCTTACAATGGGAAATGGCTATCTGGAAAGCGGAATGCGGGATCAGATCGTCTATTTTGATCTGTTCTTCCGCAATGTGCCCGACGGGGGCGGATTTGCCATCGCGGCCGGACTTGACCAGGTGATCGAATATGTGAAAAACCTCCATTTCAGCGACGAGGACATTGAATACCTCCGGAACCGCGCGCTGTTTTCTCAGGAGTTTCTGACCTATCTGCAGGAATTCCGGTTTACCGGCGATATCTGGGCCGTGCCGGAGGGGACGCCCGTGTTCCCCCGGGAACCCATCCTGATAGTCCGGGCCCCGGCCATTCAGGCCCAGCTGGTGGAGACCTTCATGCTCTGCACACTGAACCATCAGAGCCTCATTGCCACCAAGGCCAACCGCATCGTCCGCGCCGCCAAGGGGCGCACGGTGCTGGAATTCGGCTCCCGCCGGGCACAGGGCGGCGACGCGGCCATTCTGGGCGCCCGCGCTGCCTATATCGGCGGCTGCGCCGGCACGGCCTGCGTCCTGTCCGACCAGCTGTTCGGCGTGCCCGCCGGCGGCACCATGGCCCATGCCTGGGTCCAGATGTTCGATTCGGAGCTGGAGGCTTTCCGGGCCTATTGCCGCACCTATCCCCACAACGCGACGCTTCTGGTGGACACCTATAATACCCTCCAGAGCGGCATCCCCAATGCCATCCGCGCCTTTGATGAGATCCTGAAGCCCCTGGGCATCACCAAGTGCGGCATCCGTCTGGATTCCGGCGACCTTGCCTATCTCACCCGCAAGGCCCGCAAAATGCTGGACGCCGCCGGCTGGACGGAGTGTACCATCACCTGCTCCAACGCGCTGGATGAATATATCATCCGGGATCTGGTGAGTCAGGAGGCCTGCATCGACTGCTTCGGCGTGGGCGAGCGGCTCATCACCGCCCGCAGCGAGCCGGTGTTCGGCGGCGTGTATAAGCTCACGGCGGTGGAAAAGCCGGACGGCACCATCCTGCCCAAAATCAAGCTCAGCGAGAACATCGAAAAGATCACCAATCCCCATTTCAAGAAGATCTACCGCTTCTATGGCCGGGACACCGGCAAGGCCATGGCGGACTATCTCTGCCTGCATGATGAAGTGGTGGACGACACCAAACCTCTGACCATCTTCGACCCGGACGCCACCTGGAAGGAGAAGGAACTGACGGATTTCGAGGCGCGGGAGCTTCTGGTGCCCATCTTCCGGGGCGGCGAACTGGTCTATGACCGGCCCACTCTGCCCCAGATCCGGGACTACTGCGCCCGGCAGATCGAGACCCTCTGGGACGAGGTGCTGCGCTTTGAAAATCCCCATAACTATTATGTGGACCTGTCCCAGAAGCTGTGGGACATCAAATACGAGCTTCTCCGCGACAAGCGCCACGAGCACTGAGAAAAAAGACAATATCTGGAAACCGCCCGGACCATCGGTCCGGGCGGTTTTGCCGCGGCGGATCAAAGGGAAAATATGTGGAAAAATTACATTTTGTTACTTGACAAAACGGCCTGCATATGGCAACATATTGTGTACACAGATTATGGAAACCACAAGATTTTGTGGCCTTAAGAATAGAGAAAATATAAGGAGCGACCACCATGATTCAAAGCATCATCAAGCGCGACGGACGCGTTGTACTATACGATCAGAACAAGATCGCGGCAGCCATTCTGAAATCTCTGGAAGTCTCCCATGAGGGTGACGCCGCCGACGCGGCCCGAATAGCCAACGATGTTCAGCGGGATCTGGAGATCCAGTTCCCCTCGGCTTCCCCCAACATTGAGGCCATTCAGGACGCGGTGGAGCGCCAGCTTATGAATCACGGCTTCATCGCTGCGGCCAAGGCCTATATTCTTTACCGCGCCAACCGCACCCGCGCCAGAGAGGCCAACACCTCTCTCATGAAGACCATCAACGAGATCGCCAGCATCGACGCCCGCATCAGCGACATGAAGCGGGACAACGCCAACATCGACGGCAACACCGCCATGGGCTCCATGCTCCAGATCGGCGCCGCCGGCGCCAAGGCCTACAACGAGGCTTATCTGCTCCGGCCCGAGCATGCCAAGGCATACCGGGAAGGCGATATCCACATCCACGATTTTGATTTCTATTCCCTGACCACCACCTGCTGCCAGATCGATATCCTGAAGCTGTTCCACGGCGGTTTCTCCACCGGCCACGGCTTCCTCCGCGAGCCTCAGAGCATCCAGAGCTATGCGGCTCTGGCGGCCATCGCCATCCAGTCCAACCAGAATGACCAGCACGGCGGCCAGTCCA
>CAZQFN010000081.1:0-6727 GCA_964592685.1 uncultured Oscillospiraceae bacterium
GTATTACTTCCAGCATGCGCTCGTGCACTTCCTGCGGCACGGCGGCGTTCGGGTCCTCTTTCAGCCGCTCGTTCTCCCGGATAAGATACTCTCCGAACTCGTGGGAATACTGTTGCATCAGCGCTGCGAATTCCCGCTCTTCCCGCTCTTTCCGTTTTTTCCGGTCTTTCATATGCGAGGCCTCCTAAATTCAGTAGTGAAGTATCCATCATACGATAATGAGAGCGACCGGATATCTGTACTGCCGGTCGCTCTCATGTTTCATTCTTCGGGTTCGGCTTCCGGCGCAGTGGGGGATTCGGGGATGAGCGCGGGTACGGTGAATCCGGGTTCCCATGCCTCGCCGGGAACGGTGTAATCGGTGTTGGGCTCCGGGGCTTCGGCGGCCGCGGCCCGGTGGTTAAAGACCACCCGGGTGTCGCAGATATAGTCGTGGAAAGCCCGGTGGCGGCTGTCCGCCAGAGCCATGAGATAGCCCAGATACAGGATGCCAGAGAGATACCGGCCGATGGTCTCCCGGTAGATCACGTCCGGAAGAGAGGGCTTTGCGCCGTCCTCTTTTTCCACGCGCAGGCCCATGACCTTTTTGCCCAGGGTGCTGCCGGTGAAATAGGTCAGCAGGATGAAATACACGCTCATGAGCACATAGCAAAGGATGTCCATCATGCTGAAGCTGAAAAGGATGTCGGTGGCCTTCATTCCCCCGGATACGCCCGAAAGCCACAGGGGAAATCTCACAAGGAAAATGGCCAGCGCCAAAAGGAGCCGGTCCAGCAGAAAGGCGGCGGCGCGTGGGCCGAAGCCGGCCCGGACGGCGGTGTCGTTATCCAGCATAGGCCATCACCACGATTCCGTCCTGCCCGGTCACGAAGTCCTGAAGAAGCTCTCCGTCGGAGCTGGGGATCAGATCCTCCAGCTTGCCGCAGAAATATTCAAAGATGGTTGTGAACATATCCGCGGCCCACTCCTCCTCATAGAGGAGAACCGGGCGGTCATAATAGCCCTGCACCTGATCGGCGTATTCCTCATAGCGGCCGATGCCGTCGATGAAGCCGGCCTCCAGCGCCTGAATGGCCAGCATCTCCCGGCCGTCGTTCAGAGTCTTCACCTGGTCGTCGGTCATGCTGCGCCCGGCGGCGACAACATCCAGAAACTGCTGGTAATACAGATCCACGATGGACTGATAGATGGCGGTCTGCTCCTCGGTCCAGGGGATGCCCAGCGTGCCGATGCCCTTGTTGTCGGAGCTGCGGATCATGATCTCTTCGATGCCGTAATTGTCAAAAAGCTCCGCGAAGTTATAGGTGGAGATATAGACGCCGATGTTCACGCAGATGCTGTTGCGGTTGGCCCAGATCTCGTCCGCGGCCATGGCGATATAGTAAGCGCCGGAGCAGGCGTAGTCGTCAAAATAGGCATAAACGGGCCGCCCGGTGGCTTCCTTGTAATCCATGAGCTTCAGATACACCTCGTCCGAGGCGCCCATCTCGCCGCCGCCGGAGTTTATGTTCAGCAGAATGCCCGTGTTCCGGTCGCAGGCCATCAGCCGGTCAATGTAGTCCAGCGTGTAGTCCAGATCGAAGTCATCCGTGAGCGTGACGGCGCCCGAATCGGAGAGAATGGTGCCCTTGATGTTCACCACGGCGACGAAGTCCTCGGCGGGAAAGGCGGGGGCCGTGTCTCCGGCGAAGGTGAAAAGCTCGGCGGTGGCCGCCATCTGTTCGGTGGCAGCGGCCATCTGCTCGGCGGCGGTGTTCCGGGACCATGTGCTCATGGCCACGCCCAGCGCACCGGTGACGGCGAAAAGCACCACAGCCACAATGAGCCAGATTCCCTGTTTTTTTGTCATAGCGTCCTCCCAAAAGTCGGTGGTTGATACAGGTGGGGTTCTATGAAGAGTATACAATGGCCGGGAGCCGCCGTCAACCGGCATGCTCCCGGAAAGAAAGACCCAGATCGGCCAGTTTTTCCTCCAGCTCCAGAAGAGTCTTGGGGCCGAGGGCGGGGGTGTCGTAAAGCTCCTGGCGGGAGCGGGAGAGAACCTCCTCCACTGTGTCAAAATGGGCCCGCTTCAGCCGGTTGTAGGAGCGGTTGGAAAGACCGAGGGACTCCAGCGGCAGTCCCGTCACTTCCCGGAGCGCGCTGCCTGCCTCGCTCTCGGCGGCCAGCGACCGGCTCAGTCCGCCGGTCATCTCTGTCAGAATGCGGCCGGCCCAGTCCACCGCCTCCCGGGGGGAGACGACGCCGTTTGTGTTCACCGCCAGACGGAGCCTGTCCCCGCCGTCGGTCTCCTCCACGTCCACGGCTACCTGCTCCACGGGGGAGAAAATGGGATCCAGCAGGATGACGCCGATGGGATCGGTCTCATACCGGTCCGGCGGAGCGTGATCCCGTCCGCTCCGGACCTGAAGCGTCAGCTCCAGATCGGCCGTTTCGTTCAGCGTGGCGATTTTATAAAAGGGGTTCAGGACTTCCACGCAGCCGTCGCCTGTGAGATCGGCCGCCAGCGCGTCCCGCCCCTTCACATGGAGGGTCATGCTATGTAAACCCCGGTCGCGTATCCGAAGGCGGAGCCCCCGCATCCGCAGAATGAGCTCCTGCACGTCCTCCTTCACGCCGGGGATGGTGGCGAATTCGTGGCTCACGCCCCGGATGCACATGGAGACCGCCGCCGTGCCCGGCACGGAGGACAGCAGCACCCGGCGCATGGCCGTGCCGATGACGGTGCCCATGCCGGGGTGCAGGTTCTGCATTTCAAATATCCCCCGGGTGGGAAGCTCGGGGGGCGATTGGGTACAGATATATTCCATGGATGGCCTCAGCTTTCATCCGGCTGAACGCCCCGGCGCAGAAGCCGGATGTCCATGATGATATACTGGATGAAGGAGAACAGCAGCATCAGCGTGCTCAGCGCCATCAGGAAGTATGCCACGGTCTCCGGGAGCATGGGGAAGAGGATCAGAAGCCCCATGCTCCCCTCCAGCACCGCGGTGCAGGCCTTGCCGAACCAACGGGCGCTGGGCACATATTTGGTCTTGAGCACCACCACCAGGCCCAGAATGCCCATGGTGAGCTCTTTTACGACAAAGAGAGCCAGAAGCCCCCAGATTTGCGGATAGCGGAAGCAGAGACACACGATCAGCGCCAGCTGGGTCAGCTTGTCCGCCGCCGGGTCCAGAACTTTTCCGAAATCGGAAATCATATCGAATTTCCGGGCGATCCAGCCGTCCAGAATGTCGGAAATGCCGGAAATGGCAAGAACCGCCACTGCCCATGCATAGCTGCCCTTCACGGAGTACAGCCAGATGAACAGGGGGATCAGCGCAAGCCGCACAAGGGAGAGAAGATTTGGTATGGTCAGTATATCGTGTTGGAATCCTTGCCGTTTCATGATCTTGTGTGCCTCCTGTTATAAATACCCCACGGCCGGGGAAGTTGGGGGGAGTCTCAATAGTTTCTCCCATTTTTTCTCAGAATATCGCGAAGCGCTCAACATAAGCTCACGATTTCATAAAAAACCCGTGAACTTCCGTTGAAATTTCTGGTATAGTATAGGTGCAGATATTTTTATATTTGCGCAGGGAGGCATATGTTATGTTTCATATTCTTGTGGTGGAAGATGATCCCCGGATCCGCACGCTTATGTGCACGGTGCTGAAAAACGCGGGCTACACGCCCCATCCCGCCGCCGACGGACTGGACGCTCTTACTGTCATGGATCACCAGCATATCGATCTTGCGGTGGTGGACATCATGATGCCCAATATGGACGGCTATGCCTTCACCCGCACGCTGCGGGAGGGCGCCTGCGATCTCCCGGTGCTGATGGTCACGGCCATGGTCTCTCAGGAGGATAAAAAGCGGGGCTTCCAGGTGGGCACCGATGACTATATGGTCAAGCCCGTGGATGAGGAGGAGATGCTCTGGCGCATCAATGCCCTGCTCCGCCGCTCCCGCATCGCCAGCGAGAAGAAGCTGGCCGTGGGCGAGACCGTCCTGGACTATAACTCCTTCCAGGTCACCCGTGACGGCCATTCCCGCCAGCTTCCCCCCAAGGAGTTCCAGCTTCTGTATAAATTCCTGTCCTATCCCCGGACGCTTCTGACAAAGCGCCAGCTTCTGGACGAGATCTGGGACATGGACTCTGATGTGGACGAGCACACCGTGGAGGTCCATATCCACCGTCTGCGGGAGCGGCTCCGGGATAACCCCGATTTTGAGATCCGCACCATCCGCGGCTTCGGCTATATGGGCGTGCCGGCGGAGAAGGAGGAAAAATGAAGCGGCACAAAAGTTTATACCGGGCAACGACCTGGTTCGTGATCCAGGTTCTGGTGTCCGCCATTCTGCTGGGCTATCTGCTGCTGTTCCTCATGGCAAAGCTTTTCCCGGATACCTATGCCCAGTGGCTGCTCCGGCCCATGGTGCTCATCGGCATCGTCCTGATCACCAGTGCCATCGTGGGCAGTATCCTGTCCGTTTTCTTCACAAGGCACTTTCTCAGCCCCATGGCTGAGATCATGGAAGCAACCAAAACGGTGGCGTCGGGGGATTATTCCGTCCGGGTGGCCACGGAAAAGAGAACTGTGGACATCAAGGAGATCCACGGTCCCCTAAACGAGTTTGAGGACTTTGTGGACAGCTTCAACAAAATGGCCGAGGCGCTGAGCAGCGTGGAGATGCTGCGCTCGGACTTTGTGAACACCATTTCCCATGAGTTCAAGACCCCGGTGGTGTCCATCCGGGGGTATGCCAAGCTCCTCCAGGACCCGAACCTCACCGACGGGCAGCGGAAGGAATACACCGACACCATCATTCAGGAATCCCTGCGTCTGTCCGCCATGAGCTCCAACATCCTGCTGCTCAGCCGCTATGAGCACACGGAGATGATCACGGAAAAGACGGTTTTTCTGCTGGATGAGCAGATCCGGGACTGCATCCAGCTCCAGTCCCGGGACTGGATGGATAAGGACATCACCCTCTCCGGCGAGCTGGAAAGCGTGATGTTCTATGGCAACCCCGATTTTCTGAATCACCTGTGGTCCAATCTTCTCTCCAACGCCATCAAGTTCACCCCCGCGGGCGGGGCCATATCCGTCAGTCTCGCCCAGAGGGACGGCGCGGTGGTCGTCCGCTTCTCCGACAGCGGCATCGGCATGGATGAGGAGGCCCTGTCCCATATCTATGAGAAGTTCTATCAGGCGGATGCCTCCCGCCGGAGCGCGGGCAACGGTCTTGGCCTGTCCATCGTGAAGCGCATCGTGGATCTGTGCGGCGGCGAGATCGCCGTGGAGTCCGAGCCGGGCCTCGGCACTACCTTCGAGATCACGCTTCCGGCTGCTCCCCTGCCTCTGGCCGAGGGCATATAACTGTTTTCTTCCGGCAAATGGATGACCTGTCAGATCTTATAAAAAATGCCGCCGAACTTCCGGGTTCGTGTTTGAACATTCCGATTTGAGGGAAGAATCTTTGCAGCCGCAAAAGTTTCTCTGTTCCTTTCGTGCAAAGCGTGATAAAATAATTAAAGAAATTGAACTTTTGAAAGGGCGAGAGATATGTTCAAAAAGCGGCAGGATGAAGTGGGAAAGGTATTTCTGCCTTTCTGCATCGCGGGACTTGTGATCGCGGCGGTGCTGGTGATTGTTGGCGATTACCGGCTCTGGCCCCTGGTCTTTGTGGGCTGGTGGGCGCTGTTTTCGGTGGGGACGCTTGTGGCCTTCCTTCTGGCCCTTTTGCTGATATCTCTGTTCATGGATATGAAAAATCCTGTGACGGAAAACCATCCCCGCTGCCGGAAAGTGGTCCTCTATGTGCTGGGCATTCTGTGCGGCATCGGCCGTGTGCGTGTCCATCTGACCGGGGAGGAACTCGTCCCCGAGGGGCGGTTCCTGCTGGTCTCCAACCACCGCTCCAACTATGACCCCATTGCCACCGGCTGGGCTCTCCGCCGTCATGATATCGCCTTTGTCACCAAGCCGGAAAATCTGAAGATCCCTCTGGCCGGCCCCTGGATCTATAAGGCCAATTATCTCCCCATTGACCGGAACGACCCCCGCAAGGCCATGACCACCATCCAGATGGCCTCGGAGTTCATCCGCCGGGATGAGATGTCCATCGGCATCTATCCCGAGGGCACCCGCAGCAAGACCGACGAGATGCTGCCTTTCCACAACGGCGTTTTCAAAATCGCCCAGAAGGCCGATGTGCCCATTCTGGTGGTTTCCATCCGCGGCTCGGAGAATATTCACAAGAACGTGCCCTGGCGGCATACGGATGTATATGTGAATGTCTGTGCCGTGCTGGCGGCGGAGGATGTGAAGAAAAGCACCGGCGCGGCCCTCGGAAACCGGGTCCGCACCCTGCTGGAGGAGGATCTGGCCGCCGGAATGGCCTCGAAGTGACGAAAAAATCACGAAAATCCCCTTTTCAATGGAGAAGGATTGTGTTATCATAGTAAGCGGACTCTTAGCATGCTTTTTGTTTTGAGCCTTATGCTTCCGGAAGGAGGGCGAAGGATGAACAAAAAAATAGCGGCTGGCGTCGCGGCAACGGTCGCCGCGGCCGGCATTGCCACAAACCTGCTTGTGGATCCGGAGGAGCTGGTCCACAGCGCGGACTATCTCCAGCGCATCCGGGCCGAGGCCGTGGGCGAGCTGGCGGACTATGACATTACCGTGGAGGAAGAGGCGGAAAAGACCCGGGCGGACGCGGTCCGCGCCTGGATCAT
>CAZQFN010000082.1:0-6691 GCA_964592685.1 uncultured Oscillospiraceae bacterium
GCGTCGGTGCCGGTGTCATCGGTGTCCATGAACTGGAACAGAACGCCGCCCCAGGGGTTCTCGCCGAACAGATCGACGGTAACGTCGTCCAGGGTGATATCCACAGCGCCGGTGGACATGACGGAATACAGAGCGTCGGAGATCTCGAAGTCGGAGTGGCTGAGAACGGCGGTGTAGGCCTGGCCGTGGCTCATGAAGCCGATGCGGTCGGACCAGCCGTAGCCGCGCTGATTCTCGGACGCGGTGAAGTCGAAGGTGCCGCCGGTGAGGATGGCCAGATAGTCGGGGGCATAGAACCGGCAGCCGTAGAAGTTGTCGTCAAAGCCGTCGCAGTAGGTGACATAGCCGGTGCCCTGGGTGGTGTCGTAGGCGTCGATGTAGTATTCCACGCCGTCCACGGTGGCGACGACCTCGGCATTGGCGGCATCGGTCTCGACGCCGATGACAGCCACGGTATCGGTGGCGTTCAGGGTGCCGGAGCCGGAGTCGGTGGACAGAACGGCCCAAATGTCGCTGACGACCAGGGAATCATAGAAGCTCAGGGTAGCGGTGCCGTAGCAGCAGGTGGCACGCATGGAGCCATACAGGCCCAGCGCCAGAGGCACGCACTGGAGCATGGGCGCGGAGTAGTTGCTGGTGTAGTTTTCGTTGGTGTAGTAGTAATGGGTGCCGGAGCCGAACATGCTGGAGTAATCCTCGGCGTAGTATTCGCCGGAAATGCCAAGCTCCGCGATCTCCGCGTCGGTGAGAGGAGCGTCGGTGATGATGAACTTGTCATAGGAATAGGGCTCGTGGTCCCACTTCTGGGCGTTCTCCACGGCGAAGACCACGGTGTCGGTCACGTCCACAACGGAGGAGCCGCCGGCCCAGATGGCATCATGGAGGGGGCCTTCGGTGTAGACTTCCACACCGTCAATGGCCATCTCGGCGGAGCCGCCGGTGGTGATGACAGCGCCCCAGGCGCCGTTGGTGCCGAAGTCATTGCCGCCGAGCCCGGAGGAACTGATGACAACATCCTCCACCGCATAGGAATCGCCCTCTTCGCCATAGGCATAGATGGCGGAGATGTAGCTGGCGTCGATGTCGATCCGGCCGCCGGAAACGGTGGTGCCGTCGATGGTGACGCCGTTCTGGGCGGCGGGGACGGAACCGGCTTCGTTATAGGCGCCGTCGGTCAGCTCCACAACGCCGGTGAACCAGAAGGGGCCCCAGTTGGCGGTGTTCATGGACATGGCCACGGTATCGGACATATTCTTGGCCACAACGTAAAGCTCGGCGTCGG
This sequence comes from uncultured Oscillospiraceae bacterium, assembly GCA_964592685.1. Taxonomy (GTDB): domain Bacteria; phylum Bacillota; class Clostridia; order Oscillospirales; family Oscillospiraceae; genus CAJOIG01. The sequence goes on from CAZQFN010000082.1 coordinate 1,283, forward strand.
CGGTCCAGTTGGCCTCGTCGGCCAGATCCACCACCACGCCGTCCTTCACAAGGACGAAGGTCTCCTCGTCCACATTGATGGACCGGGTGGTGCCGTTGGAGAAGGTGACCGTCTCATACTGACTCCAGATGGCGGAGTCCACATAGTTTTTGTCGGCTTCCCGGAGCGTTACGCCGGTGATGACGACGGGTTCCTCGGAGATAGCCATGGCAGGAACTGCCAGCGCGATCAGCATGGCCACAGCCATCAGGACCGCCAGAAGTTTCTTGCAGGATTTCATAATTGTCTCCTTTCAATGTTGAGCGCACCGAAACCGTGCGTCTCTTTTTTGACATACTTGATTTTATCATAACCCCGACGCCTTGGCAATAAGCCATTCACGCATTTTCCCTTGTCTTTCACGCATCCGGGGGATATACTGTTTATAACAAGGCTCTATTGAGTTGCTTTAAAAGGAACCGCCCATGAAGAAGAACACCGTCTGGTCCACGCTCCGCGCCATGTTCCGCGACCCCGTGCTCACGGACCTCAACCTCTATGCCACCTCCGGCGCCTATTATCTGTTTCTGTCTCTGGGACCGCTGATCGTGATCCTGCTGTCCATCGTGCCCTATACGCCGCTGACCGAGGATCAGGTGCTGGGGCTGTTTGTGGAGTTCACGCCGGAGGCCTTCCGCCAGCTGGTGGACACCATCATCTCCCAGGTATATGCCAGTTCCTTCACCGCGCTGGGCCTGTCTCTGGTGGTGGAGCTCTGGTCCTCGGGGAAATTTTTCGCCAGTCTCATGCGGGGCATCGGCGAGGTTTATGACGGCAGCCGCTTCACCGGCTTTTTCCGCCGGCGGATCTTCGGCGCCGTTTTCACCCTGGCCCTCATCCTGCTGATCCTGGCCAGCATCCTGCTCACCATTTTCGGCCAGGCCGTTCTCCAGATCGTCCAAACCTACATCCCCCCGCTGGAGCCCACCATCAGCCTGATCCTCCGGCTGCACTGGCCGGTGTTCATCGTGGGCATGACGCTGTTCAACGCCCTCATCTTCCGCTTCATCCCGAAAAATTCCGCGCCCTTTCTCTCCCATCTTCCCGGCGCTTTTCTGTCCGCCCTGGGCTGGCTGGGCTTCTCCCAGCTGTTCACGCTGCTGGTAGACTATTTCAACTTCTTCAGCATCTACGGCACCCTGGCCATCATGATGCTTTCCATGTTCTGGATCTACTGCTGCCTCTATATCATGTTTCTGGGGGCCTGGCTCAACACCTGGTTCCAGCGCCTGTGGTGCAAATCCAACAAAAATCGTGTTATTTTTTAAATAAGACCAACTCTTTCCGTGTGAAGTTGTCTATATTGACCCTTGTATCTCTTTTCCGCCCCATGATATAATTTAAATAGCTAAACAACCCAAGAAAATCTTATCGTTAACAATCCCACAGAAATAAGGAGTGATATGGTTGAGCCGATTGAACATTTCCACGCCCGATAAATCCCAGGCGATCGTGGATAATCTTTACGCCAATCTTGAGCGGCGCATCGAGGTGGCCCCTCAGGGCAACTGCCCCGTAGAGCTGACGGACGCGTTCCTCCGGCTGTGCCTTGCCCAGAGCTGCGGCAAGTGCGTGCCCTGCCGGATCGGTCTTTCCCAGCTGTCCGCCCTGATCGAAAAGATCCTGGAGGGCGACGGCACCGCCCAGGATCTGATGATCCTGGAAAAAGCATCCCACGCCATCGTGGATTCCGCGGACTGCGCCATCGGCCGGGAGGCCGCCAAAACCGTTCTGGACTGCCTGAAGGGTTTTAAGGACGACTTCCTCTCCCATCTGAACACCGGCCGCTGCATGTCCAACTTCAAAGCCGTGCCCTGCATGACGTTCTGCCCGGCGCATGTGGATATCCCCGGCTACATAGCTCTTGTGAAGGACGGCCGCTACACCGACGCCGTGCGTCTCATCCGGGAGGATAACCCCTTCCCCAGCGTCTGCGGTCTCATCTGCGAGCATCCCTGCGAGGCCCACTGCCGCCGGAACATCGTGGACGCCTCCGTGAACATCCGCGGCCTCAAGCGAACGGCCGTGGAAAAGGCCGGCCATGTGCCCGCCCCCAAGTGCGCTCCTGCCACGGGGAAGACCGTTGCCGTCATCGGCGGCGGCCCCACCGGCCTCACCGCCGCCTATTATCTGGCGCTCATGGGCCATTCCGTCACCGTATACGAGCGGCGCAAGAAATTCGGCGGCATGCTCCGCTACGGCATCCCCCGCTACCGTCTGCCGGAGAAGTTCCTGGATGAGGACATCAACGTCATCCTCTCCACGGGCATCACCGCCTATACCAACGTGGAGATCGGCAAGGACATCACCTTCAGCGAGATCCAGGAGAAATTCGACGGCATCTATATCGCCATCGGCGCCCACTCCTATAAAACATTGAACATCCCCGGCGAGGACGCGGAAGGCGTCCTGTCCGCGGTGGAGCTTCTGGGCGCCATGGGCGACGGCACGCCTCCCGATATGACCGGCCGGAATGTGGTGGTCATCGGCGGCGGCAACGTTGCCATGGATGCCAGCCGCACCGCGCTCCGTCTGGGTGCCAACTCCGTAAAGGTCCTGTATCGCCGCCGTCAGGAGGATATGACCGCCCTGGCCGCCGAGATCGAAGGCGCCATCAGCGAGGGCGTGGACATCGTCACTCTGAAGGCCCCCGTGGAGATCCTCACGGACGGCGCCGGCGCCGTCCGGGCGCTGAAGACCCAGCCCCAGATCCCCGGCGAATACAAAAAGGGCCGCCCCGCCCCTGTGGATGCGGATCTGCCCGCCGAGGAGATCCCCTGCGACACGGTGATCGTGGCCATCGGCCAGGCTATTGAGTTCGGCCATTTCGCCGAATACGGCATCGTCACCTCCCGGGCCGGCACCCTGCAGGCCGACACCTCCGGCGCCGTGGCCGGCGCCAACGGCATCTACGCCGGCGGCGACTGCGCCTCCGGTCCCGCCACGGTCATCAAGGCCATCGAGGCCGGCAAGACCGCCGCCGCCAACATCGACGAGTATTTCGGTCTGCACAGCGTGATCCCCTCCGATGTGGAGATCCCGTTGGCAGCCGCCAACTTCCGGGACGCCTGCGGCCGTTGCAACATGACGGACCGCCCCGCCGCGGAGCGTGTCGACGATTTTGACCTCATCGAAGAGCCCCTGACCGACGAGCAGGCCCGGCAGGAGTGCTCCCGCTGCCTGCGCTGCGATCACTATGGCTACGGCTCATTCCGGGGAGGGAGGAAATCCGCATGGTAAGACTGACGATCGACGGACGGTCTGTCACCGTCCCCAAGGGCACCACCGTTCTGGAGGCTGCCCGCCAGGTGGGCGTTCGCATTCCCACCCTGTGCTATCTGAAAGACATCAACCAGATCGGCGCCTGCCGCATCTGCGTGGTGGAGCTGGAGGGCTGCGACCGGCTCGTCGCCTCCTGCGACACCCCCTGCGAGGAGGGCATGGTCATCCACACCAACACCCAGCGCGTGCGGGACACCCGCCGTCTGAATGTTGAGATGATCCTCTCCCGCCACCACACCAACTGCACCAGCTGCGTCCGCAGCGGCAACTGCACCCTGCAGACCCTGGCCCGGGATATGAACGTGCTGGAGCTGCCCTTCCCCCAAGAGCCCGTGTTCCGTCCCTGGGACCACGCCTATCCTCTCATCCGCGACATGTCCAAATGCATCAACTGCATGCGCTGCGTGTCCGTGTGCGACAAGGTCCAGGCCATGAATGTATGGGCCGTGACCGGCACCGGCACCCGCACCGCCGTGGCCGTCCGGGATCGGAAGGAACTGATGGACGCCGGCTGCACCTTCTGCGGCCAGTGCATCACCCACTGCCCCGTGGGCGCGCTCCGCGCCCGGGATGATACTCTCAAGGTCTTCGCGGCGCTGGCCGATCCCGACAAGATCTGCGTGGCGCAGGTGGCTCCCGCCGTCCGTGCCGCCTGGGGCGAGGATTTCGAGATCCCCAAGGACCAGGCCACCGTGGGCCGCATGGTCGCCGTGCTGAAGGCCATGGGCTTTGACTATGTTTTCGACACCAACTTCGCCGCCGACCTGACCATCATGGAGGAGGGCAGCGAGTTCATCCAGCGCATGACCCATCCCGGAGAATCTCCCATGCCCATGTTCACATCCTGCTGCCCCGGCTGGGTGCGCTATGTGAAGATCCGTCATCCCGAGCTTGCGGACAATCTTTCCACCGCCAAGAGCCCCCAGCAGATGTTCGGCGCCGTGGCCAAGACCTATTTCGCCAAAAAGCTGGGCGTGGATCCGGAGAAGATCTTCTGCGTGTCCATCATGCCCTGCACCGCCAAGAAATACGAATGCGCGGTGGACGAAGTGAACGACGCGGGTGCCGGCCGGGATGTGGACGAATCCATCACCACCCGGGAGTTCGTCCGCATGGCGAAAGTCTGCCAGATCGATCCCATGACCGCCGGCGAGGCGGAGTTTGACGATCCTCTGGGCGACAGCACCGGCGCGGCGGTCATTTTCGGCGCCACCGGCGGCGTGATGGAAGCGGCTCTTCGCAGCGCCGCCTATCTCATCACCGGCAAAAATCCCGATCCCGACGCTTTCTCCAGCGTCCGCGGTCTGGACGGTTGGAAGGAACGCACCTTCCGGGCCGGGGACGTCACGGTCCGCACCGCTGTGGCAAACGGTCTCGCCAACGCCGAAAAGCTCATCTCCGCCCTCCGGAAGGGCGAGGTCCAGTACGACTTCGTGGAGATCATGGCCTGTCCCTCCGGCTGCGCCGGCGGCGGCGGTCAGCCCATTGAGGAGGGCAAGGAGCTGGGCGGCCAGCGCGGCCAGATCCTCTATGAGCTGGACAAGGACGCTCCTCTGCGCTTCTCCCACGAGAACCCCTCCGTGCAGAAGCTCTATGGGGATTTCCTGGGCGAACCCCTCAGTCACGAGGCTCACCATCTGCTCCACACCGACATCAAAACCTGGAAACTCTGACCCCAAACCATGCCCCCGTCTATGCGACGGGGGCATTTGCGCACAGGAAAAAGATAAAAAATTGTCCGGCTTAACGCAAATTTAACATTTATGTATTATACTGGATACGAAATCAAGCCTACGGGCTTAAAAAACAGGAGGGAAACTACATGAAATCCAAGCTTTTCAAAGTTCTCATGAGCATGGTCTGCGTGATCGCTCTGGCTCTGTCTCTGGGCTGCGGCGCTTTCGCTTATGAGGCCGAGAACTACGATCTGGACACTGTCTATGAGATGGCCCGCAAGGCTCTCGACCAGCAGGAGATCCAGAACATCATGAGCCTGCACGTTATGTACCACTGCTATGGCGAGCACCAGCAGGAAATGGAAGAGATCTGGGTCAACGAGTATGAGAACCAGGCCACCGCTTCCTTCGG
>CAZQFN010000083.1:0-6598 GCA_964592685.1 uncultured Oscillospiraceae bacterium
CAGGGTCTCATATCTCCTGCGCCTCCTTTTCCAAATGATGTCTCAAAAGATGCCGCGCCCGGTGGAGCCGGGATTTCACCGTTCCCAGAGGAATGTCCAGGATCTCCCCGATCTCCCGCAGGTCATATCCCTCGATGTAATGGAGGATCACCGGCAGCCGCAGCTCCGTTTCCAGGGCCAGGATGGCCCGGCGGAGATCGCTTCGCTCTTCGGGAGCGGGCGTATCCGGCCGGTGCACTTCCTCCAGGTATACCAGCCGGCTGTTTTCCCGCCCGATGGCATAGCATTGGTTTATGAGGATGCGCACCACCCAGGTCTGGAAAAACCGCTCCTGCCGGAGCGTGGAAAGCTGTTCCCAGGCCCGCAGGATGGTCTCCTGCACGGCCTCCTCCCGGTCGGTCTCATTTTTCAGAAGACCATAGCTCACCCGGTACAGCGTGCCGGTCATGGCGGTTATGCGTTTTGCAAATTCCTCTTTGGTCACGGGGTCATCACCTCTTTCGGGCGTTTTAAGAGATCTCTCGCCTGTTAGATGGTTTTGAAGGACAAAAGGTTCGCCTGAAATGAAAAAATCAAAAAAATGGCAGCGCTCCGAAGAACGCTGCCATTTCCTTTTGTTGAATTATCACCCGAAGATAGCGGTCAGGTTGGGATCCTCGAAGCCCTCGCCCCAGGACACGCTGGCGCCCTCGGTCCAGGCGCTCATCTCCTCGTTGAAGAGCGTGGAGGTGACGGCGCTGCGCAGCGTGACCTCATTGCCATAGCTGTCGGTACCCATCACGCCTTCGGGATCGATGGGCGTGCGGAGAATGATGTGATAGCCATAGCTGGACTCCACGATACCGGACAGGCCGTAAGCCTCAAGAGCCTTGACGCCCTCCTCAAACTCGGTGACCATCTCGCCCTCGCCGAAGATGTAGCCGTCGGGATAATAGGCATAGCCGGTGTCCTCGGTATACTCGGCGGCGAGCTGGTCAAACAGCTCCTCCAGAGCCGCGGGATCGCTCTCCACAGCCTGCAGCTGGGCCAGAAGGTCCTCTGCGGTGGCAAGCTTCGCGGCGGCTTCATCCTCGCCCAGAGCCTCGCCGGTAGTCATATCCATGGTGAGGAGCAGGATGTGCTTGGCGGACATGAGACCGTTCTCCTCCGCATAGGTCACAACATCCTCGTCGGAATAGTCGGCGCCGCCCTCACCATAGGTAGCGATGTACAACTCCTCGCTGAGAATGCTGGTCTCGTTGAGATAATCAAAGAAGGCCTTGTCCACATGCTGCTCGGCCAGATAAGCATCGAAAGCAGCGGCCTCTTCCTCGGTGCAGACGCCGTCGCCGTCGCCCGCCGCGGAATCGGCGTTGAGCTCATAGACCTGCTGGATCAGAGCCTGATCCTCCTCGTCCAGAACAATGCCCAGCTCGTCGGCCTTGGTCTGCACGGCATGGTGCTGGGTGATGGCATACTGGGTATTCAGCGCCACGACCGTCTCATTGGTGTCGGTGGCGGAGAGCTCGTTGGCAGTCCAGTCCGTCAGCGTCACGCCATAGCTGGCGGCCAGCTGGTTGACATACAGGTTGTAGTAATACAGCCAGTAGTAGTATTCCATCCAGGTGACGCTCTCGCCGTTCACGGTGCCGACAACCATATCACCGGGATAGGCGTCATAACCGGGGCCGGTGATCACGGACAGATCCGCGGTCTCCGCGGTCTCAACGGTCTCGGCGGTCTCAGCCGCCTCGGCCTCCTCTTCATAGGCAACGATCTCACTTCTGCCGCAGGCGCACAGCGCAAACATCATGCACAGGCTGAGCAGAAGAGCAATAATTTTCTTCATGAGTTTCTCCTTTGCAAAAAACAGTTTCAAAAACGAACGTTATTATTATAGCGAAAAGGTTACATTTTGTAAATGGATGTTTTTACTTTTCCTCATCCAAATTTCACTGAACTTGACGGAAGGCCCCTTCGGTGCTAATATGATAAGTTGAAAAGATAGCGCTTATTATTAACTATTGTAATGTATCACTGAAACACTTCCTGCATATCCTCATCTTCCCCGGAAAACAGAAAGGCACTCTATGAACATTATTCTTGTAGGCGCGGGCCGCATCGGCTATGCGCTGGCTCAGAGTCTCGCGCTGGAAGACCACAATGTCACCGTCATCGACCAGGACCCCGAGCAGATCAGCCAGGTGAACGCAAATCTGGATGTTATGACCGTCTCCGGAAGCGTGGACATCGGGCTTCTGCGTCTGGCCGGCGCCGAAACCACCGATCTTCTCATCGCCGTCACCAACTCCGACGAGGCCAACATCCTCTGCTGCATGGTGGCCAAAAAGCTGGGCGTGCCCCACACCATCGCCCGCGTCCGCCAGGAAGAGCACTATGAAGAGGTGATTCTCCTGCGGGATGAGCTGGGTCTGTCCATGACCATCAACCCCGAATATATGGCCGCCAGCGAGATCAGCCGCGTTCTCCGCTTCCCCTCCGCCGCCAAGGTGGAATCCTTCGCCAAAGGCCAGGCGGAACTGGTGGAATTCAAACTCACGGAACAGAACCCGCTCTGCGGTCTGACGCTGAAGAATTTCCACGGCAAATTCGGCCGGGGCACTCTGATCTGCGCCGTCCACCGGGACGACAAGGTCCACATCCCCGACGGTGATTTCACCCTCCGGGCGGGCGACAGCGTCAGCGTGGTAGGCGCTCCGAAGCACATCCACTCCCTGTTCAAAGACATGAACATCTTCAAGCGCAGCGCCAAATACGTCCTCATCGTGGGCGGCGGCAAGATCGGCGCCTATCTCGCCAAACAGCTTCTGGCCATGAGCATCCATGTAAAGCTTCTGGAAAAGGACGGCGACCGGGCTCTGGAACTGAAGGAAGCGCTCCCCAAGGCCGAGATCGTCCTGTGCGACGGCTCCCGGCCCGATATTCTGGACGAAGAGGGCATGCCCGCCATGGACGCTTTTGTGGCGCTGACAGGGTCCGATGAGATCAACATCATCATCGCCTCCTATGCCAAAAACGCCCGGGTGGACAAGGTCGTCACCAAGGTATCCCAGACCCATTACATTCCTCTGGCGGAATCCTTCGGTCTGGAGGAGCCCGTCCAGCCCCGCAGCATCATCGCCCAGCAGGTGCTGCGGTATGTTCGCGGCATGGAAAATTCCAGCGGCGCTTCCGGCGTGGAAAACCTCCGCACCATTGTGGACGGAAAGCTGGAGGTTCTGGAATTCCGGGCCGGCGTCAACTCCCGCTGCCTGGGCCGCACTCTGCGGGAGCTTCCCATCCGCAAGGATGTTCTGGTCGCCGCCATCATCCGGGACGGCAAGTGCATCATCCCCGGCGGACAGGACGAGATCTGGGCGGGAGACAGCGTTCTCGCCGTCACCACCCGGCGGGGCATGACCCATCTGGAAGACATTCTGAGAGGTTAAACGGCTGTGAGCTATCGCATCGTATTGAACATTCTGGGCCGCATTCTGCTCATTGAGGCAGGGCTTCTGCTGGCCCCTCTGGCGGTGGCCATTCTCTACGGGGAGAGCGTGTTCCCCTGGCTCCGGACCATCGTCATCGCGCTGGCTTTGGGCGGCCTTCTTGTTCTGACAGGCCGCAGCAAGGACGACATCCGCATCCGGGAGGGCTTCGTATCCGTGGCGCTGGCCTGGATCGTGATCTCCCTCTTCGGCGCGCTGCCCTTTGTGTTTTCCGGCGCCATCCCCAATTATATCGACGCCCTTTTTGAGACTATCTCCGGCTTCACCACCACCGGCGCCACTATTCTCTCCGAGGTGGAGTCCCTTCCCCGGAGCGTGCTTTTCTGGCGAAGCTTCTCCCATTTCATCGGCGGCATGGGCGTGCTTGTGTTCATGATGGCCATCCTGCCCATGGACGACGAACACTCCATCCATCTCCTGCGGGCGGAAACCCCCGGCCCGGTGAAGGGCAAGATCGTCCCCCGCATGCGCAGTTCCTCCCGCATCCTGTATCTCATCTATATCGGCCTGACAGTTCTGGAGCTCATCTTCCTTCTCTGCGGCGGCATGCCCCTGTTTGACAGTCTCTGCACCGCCTTCAGCACGGCGGGCACCGGCGGCTTCGGCATCAAAAATGCTTCCATCGGCGCTTATGGCAGCGCATACATCGACATCGTCGTGGGTGTATTCATGCTGCTTTTCGGTGTGAACTTCAACCTGTATTATCTTCTCCTTCTGAAGCGATCCATCAAGGTCTTCAAAAACACCGAACTTCTCTGGTATCTGGCCATCGTGTTTTTCGCGGTGGTGACCATCAGTCTGAATGTGGCCCCGCTCTATGACGGTTTCTTCCCCTCTCTGCGCCATTCCTTCTTCCAGGTGAGCGCCATCATCACATCCACCGGCTATGCCACGGCCGATTTCAACCTCTGGCCCACCTATTCCCGGACGCTGCTGGTCCTGCTTATGTTTGTGGGCGCCTGCGCCGGCAGCACCGGCGGCGGCACAAAGGTGGCCCGCCTTGTGATCGCCGTGAAGAGCGTTTATATGGAGCTCCGGCGGCTTCTCTTCCCCCGGGCCGTGAACACCGCCACCATGGACGGCGTCCGTTTGGAGGACAGAACCATCCGGAACACTCTGGAATATTACATTCTCTATGCCCTCATCGCCATGGCTTCCTGCCTGCTTCTGTCCCTGGAGGGCTATGATCTGGAGACAACAGCCACCAGCGTAATCTCCTGTCTTTCCAACATTGGCCCGGGTCTGAACCTTGTCGGCCCCATGGGCAACTTCGGTTTCTGGAGCGCTCCGTCCAAACTCCTTCTTTGCCTGTGCATGCTGCTGGGCCGCTTGGAGTTTTTCCCCATGCTCATGCTTTTCACCCCCGGTGTATGGGCCCCGCGCAAGAAATGATCCCACTCCGCCCTTGCTTCCCGCAGGGGCGGTAAATATTTAACAATTTTGAATATTCTTTGCTTTTTCTCAAAAAATTCAGAAAATATTCATCATTCCATGAATATTCCCTTGAAAATACATTTTCCCCGCACTACAATGAAAAAATCACATAACAGGAGGCCCACAGCATGAAACGGGTATTTATCGACGGCAGCTCCGGCACCACCGGTCTGCGGATCCATGAGCGGCTCAGCCAGCGGGAGGACATTCAGCTTGTCACCATCCCCGAGGCGCTGAAAAAAGATCCCGCCGTAAAGCGGGAGATGCTCAACTCCGGCTGTGACATCGCCTTCCTCTGCCTGCCTGACGATGCGGCCCGGGAGGCCGTGGCCATGGCGGAAAACCCCGACGTCGTCATTCTGGACACATCCACCGCCCACCGCACCGACCCCCGCTTCACCTACGGCTTCCCCGAGCTGAGCGACGACCGGCGGGCCGCGGTGAAAAACGCCAGGCGCATCGCCGTTCCCGGCTGCCACGCCAGCGGTTTCATCGCCCTGGTCTATCCCCTGGTGGAAGCGGGTCTCCTGGCCCCCGGCGCAAAGCTGGTCTGCCACAGTCTCACCGGCTACAGCGGCGGCGGCAAGAAAATGATCGCCGAATACGAGAGCGCCGGCCGCGACACGCTGCTGGACGCCCCCCGCCAGTACGGCATCGCCCAGACCCACAAGCATCTCAAAGAGATGGTCCACGTTACCGGTCTGGAAAACGCACCCATCTTCTGCCCCATCGTGGCCGACTTCTACAGCGGCATGGAGGCCACCGTGGCTCTCTTCGCCTCCGACCTGAAGGGCTCCCCGGAGGACATCAAAGCCGTCTATGGCGCGAAGTATACCGGCCCCATCGTCCGCTTTGCGGACGGCGCGGATGAAGCCGGCTTCCTCTCCGCCGCCGCTTATTCCGGCAAGGACAGCATGGAGATCTCCGTCCACGGGAACGCCGACCGCATCCTTCTCACCGCCCGCTATGACAATCTGGGCAAAGGCGCCTCCGGCGCGGCCGTGGAGTGTCTCAACCTGGTGCTGGGCGCCGACGAGACCACCGGTCTCAGCATTTGATTCAAATACAACTCGTTTTCAAACGGAAAGGATAGACTATGGAGATCATCACCGGCGGTGTCTGCGCCGCGAAAGGCTTTCAATCCAGCGGTGTCCACTGCGGCATCCGCAAAAACCGCACCAAGCGGGATCTGGCCCTCATCTGGAGCGAGACCCGGGCCGCCGCGGCCGCGGTTTATACCACAAACCTTGTAAAGGGCGCTCCCCTCACCGTGACCCGGAACCACATTGCCGACGGTTATGCCCAGGCGGTCATCTGCAACAGCGGAAACGCCAACACCTGCAACTTTGACGGCATCGAGGTGGCCGAGAAGATGAGCCTGCTCGCCGCCGAGGCCCTCTCCATCCCCGCAGAGGATGTGATCGTGGCCTCCACCGGCGTCATCGGTCAGCGGCTGGACGTCACCCCCATTCAGACGGGTATCCCCGCGCTGGTGGCCGCTCTCTCCCCCGACTCCTGCGCGGAGGCTGCCGAGGCCATCATGACCACCGACACCAAAATGAAGGAGCTGGCCGTCTCCTTTGAGGTAAGCGGCGTCACCTGCCGCATCGGCGGCATCGCAAAGGGCTCCGGCATGATCCATCCCAACATGGCCACCATGCTGGTCTTCCTTACCA
>CAZQFN010000084.1:0-6524 GCA_964592685.1 uncultured Oscillospiraceae bacterium
GCCTGTATCTGGACTGGGACATCCGCCAGACGGAAAAGTGCGGCGCGAAGATCGTATACAACACCGCCGTGACGGCGGATATGGTGGATGAGATCGACCCCGACGCCGTCATCGTGGCCACCGGCGCAAAGTTCACTGTGCCCGATCTGCCCGGTGTGGACGGGGAGAAAGTCCTCTCTGTGGCCGATGTGGAGATGCGCCGGAAGCCTGTGGGCCGGAAGGTCGTCATCTGCGGCGGCGGCACCACCGGTCTGGAGTGTGCCATCGCGCTGGGCATGGAGGGCAAGGACGTGACCGTTCTGGGCCGCCGACCCGTGGAGCAGTGGGGACAGGAGATCCCCGTGTTCAACCACATCGAGATCAACTACCAGCTGGAGAAATACGGCGTGAAGCTGGTGGGCGGCGAGGCTGTCACCGCCTTTGGTGACGACGGCGTCCACACCGCCGCCGGGAACGTCTATGAGGCGGACACCTATGTTCTGGCCCTGGGCGTGACGCCGGACCGCGCTCTGGCGGACGAGCTTCTGGCAAAGTATCCCGAGGGGGTCTATGTGGCGGGCGACTGCGTGACCACCGGCCGCGTATTGGCGGAGGCCAACCACGATGCCTTCAACGCCGCCATCTCCATCCGATAAAAGAACAGACGCAGCAAGACGGACCACCCCGCGGGGTGGTCCGTCTTGCTGTGTGGTGTCAGGCGCCGAAGCCGAAGACCCAGATCTCCCAGAGGGCAAAGGCCTCCCGGATGGCGCAGTTGATATAGAGGCTGATGTAAGGGGTGCGGGCCGCCACACAGGCGCTTTCAAGGCCGAAGTGTTCGGCGAGCATCCGGATGCGGCACAGGTGATAGTCGCTGGAGACGATGACCACAGGGGATGAGGGGTCAAAGTTCCGGGAGCGGAGAATCTCCAGAGAGTATTTTATGTTTTCATAGGTGTTGGTGGCCTGATCCTCCCGGATGAGCCGGTCCGGATCGATGCCGCGCTCCGTGAGCCAGTTGAACATGCACTGGGCCTCGGAAAGCTTTTCGTAGTCGCCCAGACCGCCGGAGAGGATGGCGATGGCGTCGGGGTTCTCCTGAAGCCGGACATAGGCCGTTTCCAGCCGGTTCTGCAGGGAGAGGGAGGGCTCGGTGCCGTTTACGCCCGCGCCCATGACGATGATGTAATCGGAGGAAATATCCCCATCGGAATGGGAGCCCAGAAACACCGGCGTTTCCGCCGCCATGAAGCAGCAGAAACCCACGATGAGGACAGCGATGACCACGAAACGCAGTGTTCGGGCGGATTTTTCTTTCCGTCCGTGGAGCAGCGCGAAAAATACGCAGCAGACTGCGCCGAACAACAGGGTCAGGGCCATGACGCCATAGCCCACGAAAATGAACTTGAAAACCAGGGCGAGAAGAAGCAGTGCTCCCGCGGCGATGGAGAGGGCTTTTTTCATTCCGCCAGCTCCTCCCAGCGCAGATAGAGCCCGTCCAGCTCCTCTTGCAGGACTTTCTTTTCCTCGTAAATGCCCATGAGTGCCTGATAGTCCGAGGCGTTCTGCTCCTCGTCGATGGTGAGGTTCAGAATTTTGTCCTCCAGTTTGGCGATCTCTTTTTCAAGCTTCGCCAGCTCTTTGGCGGTGTTGGCGGGCTTTTGGGGCTTTGCGGCCTTCTGGGGCTTTTCCTTTTCCTCCCGTTTTTTGGCTGCCTGCTGGAAAGTGGCCTGGCGGGCCTTGTATTCCCGGTATTCGGGATAGCCGCCCCGGAAGTCGGTGAGCTTGCCGTCTTTGATCTCCCAGACGCGGGTGGCGAAGGCATCCACGAACCAGCGGTCGTGGCTGACGAACAGCAGGGCGCCCTCGTAGTCGGAGATGGCCTGCTCGATCCACTCCCGGCTGGCGATGTCCAGATGGTTGGTGGGCTCGTCCAGAATCAGGAGATTGATGTCCCCCTTCATGAGCATGCACAGGCGCAGCCGGCTCTGCTCGCCGCCGGAGAGGGTGCCCACGGTCTTGAGGGCGTTTTCCCCCGCAAAATTGAAGGCGGCCAAACGGTCCCGGGCCTCCTGGGGGGAGGCCTTGCAGTCATAGATCAGCGTGTCCAGAGCGGAACGCTCGGGGTTTGAGAAGGTCACATGCTGGGGCAGATAGGCGCTTTTTACCGCCGGGCCCAGCCGGACATAGCCGCTGTCCGGGGTCTCCTCGCCCCGAATGATCTTTACCAGCGTGGATTTGCCGCAGCCGTTGTCCCCCATGATGGCGATGCGCTCGCCGGGCTCCATGAGAAGCTCCAGATCGGAGAACAGGTGCTTTTCGCCGAAGGATTTTCCCAGCCCCTCGATGACCATGACCTCGTCCCCCCGGAACTCCTGCTCCCGGAAGCGGGCGGAGAGCTTTTTCTCCTTTTGGGGTCTGGGGGCGGTCTGAAGCCGGGCGATGCGCTTTTCCATGGAAAAGGCCCGCTTGTGAAGCTTGTCGTTGCCCATGAAGGCCCAGAGATGGAGGTCCGCCGCCGCTTTTTCCAGATGGGCGATTTCCTTCTGGCTCTTTTCGTATTGCTTTCGCATCTCCTCATACCGGCGCTGCTTTTCCAGAACGAAAAAGCTGTAATTGCCGGCATAGAACTCGCACCGGCCGTCGATGAGCTCGATGGTCCGCTGGGCGATGGTGTCCAGAAACCAGCGGTCGTGGCTCACGGTGAGGACGGTACCCTTGAAGTGGAGGAGGAAATCCTCCAGCCATTCGGTGCTCTTCAGATCCAGGTGGTTGGTGGGCTCGTCCAGCAGGAGGATGTCCGTGTCCTCCAAAAGCAGGCGGGCCAGATTCACCCGGGTCTTTTCCCCGCCGGAGAGACTGTCAAACGGCTGGCTCCGCATCCGGGCGGAGATATCCAGACCGTTGGCCACCCGGTCCCGCTCATAATCGGCGGAATAGCCGCCCAGCCGCTCGTATTCCGCGGTGAGCCGGTCGTATTGAGCCAGAATGCTCTCGGAACAGTCGGTTTCCATGGTCTTTTCCAGGGCGATCATCTTGTCCGTGATGGCATAGAGATGGCGGTGGGCGGAGCGGAGAACATCCTCCGTGGTATAACCCGCGGGATAGATGGGGATCTGGGAGATGAGACCCACCCGCTTATAGCCGGGGAGAAGGACATCGCCCTCGTCCGCCTCCAGCGAGCCGGTGAGGATCTTCAGAAGGGTGCTTTTGCCGGTTCCGTTGGCCCCCAGCAGGGCCACCCGCTCTCCCTCGGTAATGTCAAAGGTCACGCCTTTGAGCACCTCCGTGCCCCCGAAGCTCTTTTTAACGTTTTTTAAGGATATATCGATCATAATACCGCATCAGCCGAAAACGGCTTCCTGTAATATTGTGTTTGCAATGGGACTTGCGACGCTGTATCCGCCGCCGCCCCGCTCCACCATGACCACAAAGGCCAGGGGCGCATCGGTGTTGGTGATGAAGCCGGCGAACCAGGCATGGCTGCTCCCGTCGCCAAGCTCGGCCGTGCCGGTTTTGGCGTGCATTTCAAGGCCGGGATAGTTTCCGGAACCATAGTGGGATTTCACGGTGTAATCCATCAGATCCGCCAGGGTATCGGCGGTGTCGGCGTCTATGAGCTGGGTGGTGCCGTTTCCTTTGCCCAGAAGGATGGTGGGCTCCACCACCTTGCCGCCGTTTGCGATGGCGCCCATGAAGCGCAGCAGGGCATAGGGATTCACCATGTTTTCATACTGGCCGATGCCCTCCCAGGCAACATTGGCGTTATCCTCCCCGGCGGAGACGATGCTGCCGGCGGCGGTGGAGATGCCGTTGAGGTCGTGCCCCACGGTGAGACCGTATTTCTCCGCGTATTCGGCGATGACGTCGCCGCCCAGCTGGAGGGCGATCTCCGCGAAGGCGCAGTTGCAGGAGTTGGCGATGGCGTCCTCCACGCCGATGGTCCCGTGGACGCCGGAGCAGGTGATGGTATCGGGATCGATGCTGAGATCGCCGTCGCAATAGAAGGTCTGATCCCAGATGTCGGGGATATTTTCGATGGCCGCCGCCAGCGTCACCAGCTTGAAAACGGAGCCGGGGACATAGGTGGCGCTGATGGTGCGGTTGATATAGGCGCCGGCGTCCTCGTCGCCGGTCCAGCCCACGTTGGGGTCGAAGGTCGGCGTGGACACCATGCACAGGATCTCGCCGGTTTTGTAGTTATAGACCAGCACGGCGCCGTTTTTGCCGTCCAGCGCCCGATAGGCCGCTACGTTCAGGTCTGCGTCGATGGTGAGCTGCACCTCGCCGCCGTCCCCGGTGGTGCCGGTGAGGAGGGAATAATCCACCAGATCCGCCCGGAAGGAGGAGAGCGCGCCGGTGCCGATGTTGCCCCCAATGTCGCCCACGGCGTGGAGACAGGCTTTGCGCACGATCTCGGACTCGGCATAGCCATAGACAGATGACCCGGCGAAGGCCAGAAGATCGCCGTTCCGGTCGGTGACGGTGCCGGTGTTCAGGGTGCCGTTTGTATAGACGCTGTCGTTTGCATAGAAGGAGGCCCAGTCGTCCCCGTCCCGCACGAGACGGAACAGATACAGGCCCATGCCGCCCACGATCAGGGCCGCGATGAGAAGCGCCGCGAAGGCGCGGGTAGTTACTTTTTTCATAGAATCATACCTTTAGGGCTGTGCATCCGGACGATCCCGGACCCAATCGGTGTCGTCCTCGCCGGCGGGCGGTTCCCCGGGGAGGTATTCGTCTTCCTCCACACCGATGCCGCCGGTGAAGCGCTCCGGCCGTTTCACGGCGAAGCTGGCGTTGGCGCGGGTGTCGCAGCCTTTGATGAAGGCCAGAAGCATCCAGCAGCACAGAAGGCTGCTGCCGCCCCGGGAGACGAAGGGGAAGGTGACGCCGGTGAAGGGCAGGATGTCCATGGTGCCGAATACGTTCAGCGCCATCTGGATCATCATCATGCTGATGGCGGCGCTGGCGGCGATGACGAAATAGGAAGAGCGGCCGGAGGAGGCGTTCTTCACCACGAACACGGCCATCACCAGAAGGGCGGCCACGCAGCAGAGTCCGGTGATGAGGCCAAGCTCCTCGCAGACGGTGGCAAAGACCATGTCCGACTCGCCGGCGAAAACGTCGATGAGCCAGCCGTTGCCGCTGCCCTGGCCGAAGAAGCCGCCGCTGGCGGCGGCGCTCATGGCCCGGACCTGCTGATAGCCGGTGAAGTAAACGTCCTCCCAGACATGGCCCCAGGTGTCAAACCGGGCCAGGATATAGGGCTTCACGGTAATCACCAGCATCACGCCCAGAACGGCGCTGGCCACGGCCAGAAAGACGGTGGCGAAGCTGCCGGAACGCATGAAGGAGATGACCAGGAAGGTGACAAAGAAGATGAGAGCCGTGCCGAAATCGCCCAGAAGCGCCAGCGCGCCCACGCATACGGCGGAAAAGCCGATGAAGAAGAACAGGTTTCGGTTCACAAACAGGCGGTCCAGCGTGGCCGCGCCGGTGTAGATATACAGCACCTTTATGAATTCCGAGGGCTGGAACATGAAGTCGCCGATCTGCACCCAGTTTCGGGCGCCGTTTATCACCACGCCGAAGAGGAGGTTGACGCCGAACAGGCCCAGCGCCGCGATGGCCGCGGCCAGACGGAGGGCCTTCATCCGTTTCAGATCCCGCATCCAGAGGCCCAGGGCCAGATAGGCGAACACGGCGAGATAGATGAAAACTACCTGGGTGTACAGCGTGGAGGGAGAATAGGAGGCATTGATGCTCAGCCCCACCGTGGTGAGGAAAAAGCCCAGAAACTCCACTTCAAAGCCCCGCTGGCCGCTGCCCCGCAGGACGAAGAAATAGACCCACTGGAGGGCGCAGACCGCGCCAAAAGCGATGACCAGCGTCAGTGTTTCCGCGTCCGGGTTATAGACCCACTGCTGGAGGACCAGCAGGATCTGGAAGACCGTGAGATAGAACAGCGTGCCGATGGGGCGCACCAGACGGCCCGGCTTGTGGCGATACTGGAGCAGGGAGGCGCGCTCCTCCTCCGTCAGATCCACGAAGCGGGCGGGCATATCCCCCAGGGTGAGGACGTCCGCGTCCTCAATGGGAAGACCGGTGAGGCCCACCGTCTGGCCGTTCACCTGGGTGACGTTGCCCCGGCCCAGGGAGAACACCCGCCAGCCGCCGGAGGCGCTGCGGATGAGGCAGGCATGGAGCTTTCCCACGGAAGGATGGTCGATCAGACCGTCCACGCTCTTGGCCCGGCCCAGAATGCACTCCCAGTGGCGCAGGGGGATCATGACCTCGCCGGGGAGATAGAGATAGGCCCAGGTCTCGGGGTCATACCGCTCGCTGAGCATGCTGCGGATGCAGCGAACCAGAAGGATGACCGCCACCAGGGGGAGAATATAGCGGCTGAGATCGGCCAGCAGGCCGGAAAACTCGCCGGAAAGAATCGTTAGAATATCCAAAGGAAGAATTTCTCCTTTCAGAAGCTATTGACATTATACATTTTTGTAACTAAGATGTAAACTATGAAACAGAAAACACTT
>CAZQFN010000085.1:0-6510 GCA_964592685.1 uncultured Oscillospiraceae bacterium
TCTCAACCTTGCATTGCAATACACGATCACCTCATTTGGTAGAGATAGTTTTGCCGTTTTGAGATGGTTTGATGCACTGCGGCGAGGCGGATGGGGGAGGAGTGTTGTGGAATTGTGCAGGATTGCTAAAAAGTTGTCACGAATTTCTCTTTCTTTTTTAGGAATTGTGTGTTAGAATAACTTGCCCAAATAGGGATTTTGATATGAAAGAAAGAATTATTTGATATACAGAGGATGGAAAAGCAAATGGCTAACCCTTACAAAACCCGAGAAGGCGGCGCGACCGTCACTGTGTTTGTTCCCTATGACTGCCGGAACAACTGTCCCTTCTGCATCAACAAGCAGGAATACGCGGATATGAGCGGTTTCAGCCTGGAAAAGATCTGCCGGAGCATCGAGCGCATGGACGCCATCACTCCCCGGTGCGATTTCGTTTTCACCGGCGGCGAGCCCATGGCGGATCTGGACTCCCTGCAGATCATGCTGGACAAGATCCCTACCACCCACCGCGTGTTCATCAACACCACCCTGCCCGTCTTCGCCGATCAGGCGCCGGAGGATATTCTGCGTTTTCTGGAGAAAAATAAGGAGAAAATCACCTGCGTGAACATCTCCCGTCATATGCAGAAGTATGTTCAGGAGTCCCCTGATGAGCTGATCGCCCGGCTGCCCGTGCCCGCCCGCGTGAACTGCGTGCTGTGGAAAAACTATCCCTCCGACAAGCTGCCCGAGTTTGTGGCCCGCTGGAAGGATACGGGCGTGTCCATCCAGTTCCGCTATGACTACACGGACACTACCCCTGAAAACCTCTACCGCACCGAGGACGACCACATTCTTCACGATCTGAAGAAGTTCTTCACCTATCACGGTCTGGATGGCTGCCGCATGCGCAACGGCTATCACTTTGAGCACGACGGTGTGGAGATCACCTATCACCGCACGCTGCCCTATTCCACCATCGTGGAGACGGACGAGAACGGTGTGACCTATGATATCCTTTATGACATCCTCATCAAGCAGAACGGCGACATCCATTCCGACTGGACCGGCGTGATGATGGATGTGGACGCCTATGAAAAGGTTGTCTATGAGCCTTACGATCTGAAGTGGATTGAACAATGCTGAGAATTGAGAAACTGTGCTTCACCGCCACCGGCGAAAACGGCACAAAAGACATTATTAAGGATCTGGATCTGACCCTGGAGGACAAGACCTTCGCGGTCATTACGGGCCCCAACGGCGGCGGCAAGACCACTCTTGCCAAGCTGATCATGGGGCTGGAAAAGCCCACCTCCGGCAAAATTTACTGGAACGACCTGGACATCACCGACCTGTCCGTGACGGAGCGGGCCAAGCTGGGCGTGAGCTATGGCTTCCAGCAGCCGCCCCGCTTCAAGGGTGTGACGGTCTATGACCTTCTGAAGGCTGCCTCCGGCCGGGAAATGACCCGTCTGGAGTGCTGTGAGTATCTCACCCAGGTGGGCCTGTGCGCCCGGGACTATGTGGATCGGGACATGGACGTGTCCCTCTCCGGCGGCGAGGCAAAGCGCATCGAGATTGCCACCATCCTGGCCCGCCACGGCGAGCTGATGATCTTCGATGAGCCGGAAGCGGGCATCGACCTGTGGAGCTTTTCCAAGCTCACGGAGACCTTTGAGGCCATCCATCGCCAGAAGGACGCCACCATCATCATCATCTCCCATCAGGAGCGGCTCATTGCTCTGGCGGATGAGATCATTCTGGTGGAAGGCGGCAAGGTGGCGGCCCAGGGCTCCACCGAGGAAGTATATCCTCAGATCATGGGGCAGACGGTCTCTTCCTGCTCCCGCATGGAGGTGTCCGGATGCTGAACGAAACCGTAAGAGATGTTCTGGATCAGATCGCGGACGCGCATGAATTTCCTGCGGACGCCGCGGTGAACATCCGCGTGGACGGCCGGAAGGCCGAGCGCCGCAACACCAAGGACATCGAGATCATCACCAAAACCGACAGGGACGGCATTGACGTCCACATCGCCCCCGGCACGAAGCACGGCAGCGTGCATATCCCCGTGGTGCTCACAAAGTCCGGCTTCCGGGACAAGGTCTATAACGACTTCTATGTGGGCGAGGGGGCCGAGGTGGAGATCGTGGCCGGCTGCGGCATCAACAACTGCGGCTGCGACGATTCCCAGCACGACGGCATCCATGCCTTCCACATCGGAAAGAACGCCGCCGTGACCTATAAGGAAAAGCACTACGGCGAGGGCGAGGGTACCGGCAAGCGCATCCTGAACCCCGTGACGGAGATCTATCTGGAGGAAGGCGCCTCCATCACCCTGGACACCAGCCAGATCAAGGGCGTGGACGATACCAAGCGCTATACCAGAATCGTGGCGGCCGCCGGGGCGGAGATCCTGGTGCAGGAAAAGCTCTATACCCACGGCACCCAGCACGCCGAGTCCGAGATGGATATCGCCCTGAACGGCGAAGGGGCCAGGGCCCGCGTCATCAGCCGCTCTGTGGCGGCGGATGAGTCCGTTCAGATCTTCTATCCCCGGGTGGAGGGCAACGCCCCCTGCTTCGGCCATGTAGCCTGCGACACCATCATCATGGGCAAGGCCAAGGCCAAGTCCATCCCGGCCATCGCCTGCAACGATGCGGAGGCGAGTCTGGTCCACGAGGCGGCCATCGGCCGCATCGCCGGCGACCAGATCCTCAAGCTTCTCACTCTCGGCCTTACCGAGGAAGAAGCGGAGGAACGCATTCTGGAAGGCTTCCTGCGATAAAACTGCACAGCGAACCCCGGAAGGCAGATGCCTTCCGGGGTTTTTGTTGTGCGGCTTATTGTTTCCGCCTTGCAATGGAGGCGATACCCGCCCAGAGCACACCGGCCACAGGCCAGATGATCCAGGTCTGATGCCATTCCATGGTGATGAAGCTCCAGCCCAGATACACGGCGGTGACAACGGGCCAGTAGATGGAACCGATATTTTTGTTCACCCGCTTGGCGTCGGGGGTGTAATCCCCCTCCTGGAGGAGCTTGTTGAAGCTTTCCCAGATCACACCGCCGGAGATAAACTGATATACGCCCACAGCTGCCAGAACCAGAAGAGCGCATACGCCGAAGATGGCGTAAGGTTCATATTCAATAAAAATGGCAACGATCAGCGGTACAACGGACAAAATGCAGAAGCATGCACCCAGTACATTCTTTAGCGTGTAAACATCCGCATACTGCTTTTTCTGCTCTTTGACCATTCCGCGGATGCCGTATTCGGTCTCAATGGGCTCTTTTTCCAGAAACTCATAGGCGGAAGACTTCATGCCGGTGGTGATGAAAATGGCCACAGCGATGGCGACCATGACCAGCAGAATGCCAACACCAAGGCCGGCGGCCAGTTCTTCCATGCCCAGCGGCCCGGCCTCTGCCATGCCGGCAAGGATCAGCAGCGGAACAGGGCTCAGCATGCACAGCACTACGCCCAAGGCGATGCGCGCGGAGGCCTTGCGGCGAAGAGCCAGAAACTCAGTGGCCTCTGCCATGGACACCCGGCGGACGGGACTGGCGGGTACATCCTCGGCGGAGGAGACGGGCTCCTCGGCTTCGATCTCGTCTTTTACAAGATAGTCCACGCTTACGCCGAAAAGATGGCTCATAGCAATGATCTTGTTCAGATCGGGAACGGACTGGGCGCCCTCCCATTTGGAAACGGACTGGCGGGAAACGCCGAGTTGCTCGGCCAGTTCCTCCTGGCTCCAACCGGCTTTTTTCCGAAGCTGGATGATCTTGTCGGCTAATATCATAATGGTATCTCCTTTCGGTTTGCCCGGTCGTCCGGGCTGAGAAAAGGATAGCAGATTCTCCTGTTACGGACTATAAACCCCGCTTGGAAATGTGTCAACTGTCGGTTGCGAAGAGGGGAAATATGCAGAAAACTCCCGGGGTTGCCCCCGGGAGTTTGTGCTGTGTTTGGGTTATTGATCAGTTGTGCTTTTTGCGGGGCAGGAGAACGGCCACGGAGCCGGCGCACAGGAGGATCATAGCGATCCAGAGGCCGATGGTGGCGTCGTCACCGGTGTTGGGAGCCTTGTTGCTGTCCTTGTCGCCGGAGGGCTTGTTGCCGTCGTCAGGCTTGTCGGTGGGCTCGTCGGGAGCGGGCTGCTCAACGCGGGTGTAGGTGGCGGTCAGGGCCTCGATCTCCTCGTTGGTGGAGACCTTGGTCATGGTGCGGGTGATGGTATCGCCGTCCCAGGTGACCAGCGTGTAGTAGTTCCGGCCTTCGGTGGCGGCGGCGCCGCTGCCGATGTAACCGGCGTGGCCATAGGTGAAGTTAAGGGTCTGGGTGGCGTAGGTGGATTCGGCGAAATTCGTGGTGCTGAGGATCTCGTCGCCGGGCAGAAGCAGGAACTCCTCTTCGCCCTTGGAGTGGTCATGGCCAAAGAAGAACATGACGTCCATGGTTTTGGCATACTTGTTAATCAGAGCGACCATTTCGTCGGACTTGTCCACGTTGTATGTGTTGCCGCCGCCCCATTCGTCGGTTGCGGTGCTCTCGGGCTGGACACCCAGAACATGCACACCGGCATGGCCGGAGATGATCACCAGTTCGCCGCGGTAATCTTTTGCGAGCGCTTCAAAGAAGGCTTCCAGTTTGGGCAGAATGTTTGCATAGGAGTAACCGCCGTCCTCGGTCTGGATGCTGTCGAAGTTGATGCCGAAGATCACAAGACCGCGGTTTGCGGCGCTGGTGCCCACGCTTTCGCTTTCATAGCTGGAATCGTACATGACACCGACGCCGTCATAGTCCGCCGCGGCGCCCAGATCGGCGTCGATGGTGGCGTCCGTGGCGGCGGAACCGGTTTCGTGGTTGCCGGTGAGGAACACGATGTCGATGCCGCTGACCTGCGTATAGAGCTTGGAGATGGCGGATGCGGTGGTGTCATAGTCCGCAGCGCCGCCGCCGTTGATCCAGTCGCCGGTGCAGAGGATGAGGGCGGGGATAAGGCCGTTGTTGTTAACGATGGTGTTGGCAATGGCCTGGCCAACGCTGTCCCAGGTCTGGTGGACATCGGAGAAGGTCAGGAAGGAGTTCTCCAGAATGCCGGTGCAGACGGTGAAGGAAACGCTGGTGGAGTTGACGCTGTGCTTGACAGGTTCGCCGGTCTCCGCGTCTCTGACGTTGCAGTAGACTTCGCAGTAGATGTTATACACGCCGTAGGGCCGATCCTTCAGAGAATCCAGCGTGATGGAGGTTTCCACGGGAGAGTTGTCTTCGTTGACGGGAATCTTCTCCGCGTCGCCTACGGCTTCGCCGTCAACGTACCACTGGAAATAGATGTTGTTGGCGGTAACGCCTTCGGCAAGCTGAGCGGCAATGGTCAGGGTGGGGGCATCGTAGCCGGAGCCTTCATACACGAAGGGGATGGCCTCGGGCTGCTTGGTGATGACAGGGGCCTCTTCGTCGGTTTCTTCGGTGCTGCCGCCACCGCCGCCGCCTCCAAAGGCAGATTCAGAACCGCCGAAGATGGTCACGGCGAGTGCTGCGGAGGCATCGGTGGTAACGGTTTGGCTGTTGATGTCAGCCAGATAGTAGACAGTGCCGTCCGCCGCGGTATAGCAGAGGCTGGTGCCCACAAAGGTCCAGTTGGCGTAGTCCGCAGCCTCAAGGCCGGAGGTGGAAACGGTCTTGAGAGCGCCGGTCTCGTCCACATAGATGTAGTTGGGGCTATCGGGGGGATCGTCCAGCGTAAGGGCAACGCCATTGGCGCCGTCCACCAGGACCACACTGACGCCGGTGCCCTTGGGGGGCTCGACGGTGCGGGTGGGTTTCTCGCCGGCGATGGTGACGGATTCAACCTGCCAGCTGCCCATATCCAGACCGAGGGCGATGCTGTTGGCTGCGTCCACAATGGCGATATAGGCGTGAGCGGTGATGTCCATGGTCTCGGTATAGACCACAGAGCCGCTGCTGCTGTCGGAGCCGGAATCGGAATCCGTGGATTCGTCATCGGAAGCGCTGCCTTCGCCGATGCTCCAAATGACGACATCGGTGGTGGCGGCGGCGGAGTCAGTGCCGGCAGAAGCGGCTTCCGCAGTGATGGTGGCATAGTAGTTTGAGCCGGCCTTGTCATATTTCATGGTGCCGCCGGCATAAGACCAGTTGCTGGCCGCGCTGGAGCGGATCATGCCGTCGCCGTAATACAGATAATCGCTGGTGTTGGCCACGTTCTGCAGACTGACGCCGTTGGCGCCGCTGGCGGCCAGCCACTGCATGGAGTCGTCGGCTTTGTCGATGCTGGCGATGGAAACGACCGCAACCTTGCCGCCATCGTCCTTCAGAACGGAGAGAGTGCCGTCCTCATTCTTGAGACCAATGATGTAGGTCTTGCCGGCCGTGAGAGCGGTGTCTTCAACCCAGGCGCCGCTGTCGGGAGGCGTGGTGCCGTCGCCGTCGGGAGTCGTGGTGTCGTCGTCGCCGTCGGGAGTCGTGGTGTCGTCGCCGCCGTCGGGAGTCGTGGTGCCGTCGCC
>CAZQFN010000086.1:0-6507 GCA_964592685.1 uncultured Oscillospiraceae bacterium
GCTGCATGTGAGCGCGCTTATACTTGGGGTTGCGGGAACCCTTCACGTCGGTCTGAGCGCAGTTGCAGACCAGGTCGTTCTTCTGGCAGTACTCGATGTACTTCAGCAGACGGGCGTGATACTCGGTGCCGCAGGCGGCGTCGCAGTCAAAAGTAACGGAGTAGAGAGCGTTCAGAGCGTCGGAGCCCATGCAGCGCTGCATGCAGCCGCCCACGCGGTGGCAGATCAGGCGGGTCATGAGCTGCTTCTTCAGCAGGTCTTCCTGGCTGTGGTGGATGTTGGTGCAGCGGTTGATGATGGCACCCTCCATGCCGGGAATATTGGACTCGGCCAGGCAAACGTCGGCGTAGCGGGGGTCATTGGCGGTGTCGTAGCACTGCTTCATGACGTAGGTGCCGCCCACGATCCAATCAGCCAGATCGCGGCCTTCGCCCTCGATGCCGTTGGAACGGTCGATCTTCTTGCCGTGCAGATACACGTTGGGCTTCATGGCGAGCAGACGCTCTTTGTACTGTTCGTAAGTACCAATGTAGTTAGCAGACATTTCTTTCTCTCCTATAAAATTAATTTAGATTTTCAATGTATATTTCACCGGGCTTGCCGGATGAAATCACTTCTGGGCCTTTTTTGCCGCGTCAAAGCGGGCCAGCATGGCGCGGGGGGTCTGGACGGCGCGCTCGTAGCGGGGGCACTCCTCGTAGCCGGGCAGACCGGCCAGATACTTGGCGATCTTCTTCAGCTCTTCCAGATCGTAACGGCTCATGAGGGTGATCTCCTCCATCAGGGGGGAGCCGCCGCCATGGACACCGGCAACAGCCTGAGCGCCTTCGAAAGCGTCGCAGAGCTTGTCTTCCATCATGCGCATGACGCGATGGGTGTCTTCCGCGGAGTAAGCGGGGTTGCGGACGATGTACTTGTTGCACAGGGCGCCCACATTGTCCTCTTCCATGTAGAAGTTCTCCTCGGTGGGCAGGGAGGCGCAGACGCCGCCGCAGAGGTCAGCGAGGATCTCATACTCATGGTAGATGTTGTGACCGGCAAGACGACGGCCGGCGTTGGTGAGGATCTCATCGGGAACCCACTGGCCGGAGGGGAACTCCACGGCGCGGTAAGCGGACTGCTGACCGGCGGCAAAGACCAGCTCGGCGGTCTGGATGATGTCGCAGAGCTTCTGGCGGACATGGGACTCCTTGGCGATGTCGTTCACATCGGCGACCAGAGCGGCCTGGGAGGCAATGACCTCGGAGACAGCGGTCTTGCAGCCGGTGTAGGAGTGACGGTGATAGTGGGCGAACATAAGGGCCAGGAAGCCGGCGTAGCGGCAGACGCCCTCGTTGTCGCGGCCGCACATGAACACGCGCTCATAGGGAACAAACACATCGTCGAAAATGGTCAGGGACTCAACGTCGCCGATGTGGGCCCAGGGAGCGTCGATGTGGTGGCGCTTATGGTGCTGAGCGGGCAGAGCCATGAGCTTGATGCCGGGCCAGTCGGCGGGCAGAGCGAAAGCAACGGCATAGTCGGAGTCATCGGGGCTCATGAACTTGGTGGGCAGAGCGATGATCTCGTCCACATAGGGAGCGCAGGAGTTGCAGATCTTGGCGCCGCGGACGATGATGCCCTTGCAGGGCTGGCCGTCCAGGCCGATGCCGTCCACGTCGGTCTCAACAACATGCACGAACTGGTCGGGATCGGGCTGCATGTGAGCGCGCTTATACTTGGGGTTGCGGGAACCCTTCACGTCGGTCTGGGCGCAGTTGCAGATCAGGTCGTTCTTCTGGCAGTACTCGATGTACTTCAAAAGACGCTGATGATACTCAGTGCCGCAGGCGGCATCACAGTCGAAGGTGACGGAATAGAGAGCATTCAGAGCGTCGGAGCCCATGCAGCGCTGCATGCAGCCGCCCACGCGGTGGCAGATCAGGCGGGTCATGAGCTGCTTCTTCAGCAGGTCTTCCTGACTGTGGTGAATGTTGGTGGAGCGGTTGATAATGGCCCCCTCCATGCCGGGGATGTTGGAAACAGCGTGGCAGACATCTTCATAACGGGGGTCGTTGGCGGTGTCGTAGCACTGCTTCATGACATAGGTGCCACCGGTGATCCAGGGAGCCAGATCGCGCTCGGCGCCTTCCTTGCCGTTAGAACGGTCCATCTTCTTGCCGTGGAGATAGACATTGGGCTTCATGGCGAGCAGACGAGCCTTGTACTGCTCGTAAGTACCAATATACTTTTCGGGCATTGGGAATCTCCTCCTGATGGTGTTATGTTAATCAGCTTTACTTCTATGGAACGCCGTATGGCCCGATCCGAGGACCGAGCCATTTTGGTTGTTTGATTAGTTGATGGTCATACCACCGTCCACAGGGATCAGAACACCGGTAACATAGCCGGCGCCGGGAGTGCAGAGGAAGGCGATAACGGAAGCGATCTCCTCAGGCTGGGCATAGCGGCGGACGGAGATCATGCGGGTGACGGCAGCGACGTTCTTCTCGTCGGCCATGACGTCCTTGGTCATGTCGGTGAGAACATAGCCGGGGGCCACGGAGTTGCAGAGGATGCCGTAACGGGCCAGCTCGTTGGCCATGATCTTGGTCAGATGGACAACAGCAGCCTTGCAGGAGCCGTAAACAGTGTCGCCGATGGGGGCCTTGATGCCGGCAGCGGAAGCGAGGTTGATGATGCGGTAGGGGTTCTCGGTGCCCTCACGGCCCTGCTTCTGCATCTGCTGGGCAGCCAGCTGGCTCATGAAGTAGAGACCCTTCACATCGGCATCGATGTACTTATCGAAGTAGGGCTCATCCATGTCGATCATCTTCTTGGGCTGGCCGCCGATACCGGCGTTGTTCACAAGGATGTCCACACGGCCGAACTTGGCCACGGTCTTCTCAATGAGAGCCTCGCGGTCCTCGGGCTTGGTGACCTCGCAGGCCACACCCAGAGCCTTGATACCCTGAGCTTCCAGTTCGGCAGCAGCGGCGTCGCAGGCATCCTGCTTGCGGCCGGTGATGACCACGGAAGCGCCCATCTTGCCCATCATGACAGCAACAGCGTTGCCGATGCCGCGGGTGGAGCCGGTGATAATGGCGACCTTGCCGGTCAGATCAAAAATCCCATTCATAGCTATGTACTCTCCTATTAACAAATTATTTCTCAATCATAGTTATCATACCAAACAATTGGCGATTGCACAAGTAACAAATATTCACACATGTTAGCCGGCTAAACGCCATACATTTGAATTTTACCATGTAACCCGCGGATTTGCAACTGTTTCTGACGAGTTATTTCATTGGCAAGCGCATCGCCACCCTCTCTTTCGCCCTTTTAAAAAAAGCTTAATGCCAAAGGTCTTTCTTCCCGGCGGATTTCGGAGTATAATGCTGAACATGGAAAAGAATTCGTTTTTGGAATTTTATACGGCCACGCCCAAATACACCCACGCCCCGGGGCTGGATGTAATGCGCGCACTCATGAGCCGGCTGGGAGATCCCCAGACGGGGCTTCGCTGCGTCCACATCGCCGGGACAAACGGCAAGGGCTCCTGCGCCGCCATGACGGCTTCGGTGCTGCAGGCCGCAGGATACCGCACCGGCCTGTTCACATCCCCGGACCTGCTGGATATGGCCGAGCGCATTCGTCTGAACAGAGTTAACATAACACATTCCGATTTTGCCGCCGTCACCGCCCGGGTAAAAGCCGCCTGCATGGGTCTTGAGGAACCGTCCTACTTTGAAAAGATCACCGCCGCGGCTTTTCTGTATTTCGCGGAGCAGCATTGCGACTATGTGGTGCTGGAGACCGGTCTGGGCGGTCGGCTGGACGCCACCAACATCCTTGAATCCACGGCCTGTTCCGTCATCATGCCCATCGGCTTTGACCACACAGGCGTTCTTGGCAGCACACTTCCCGCCATCGCGGCCGAGAAAGCCGGCATCCTCAAGACCGGCAGCCCCGCCGTCTGCGCCCGCCAGACTCCGGACGCGCTCACCGTCATCCGGACCGCAGCCGCAGAGAAGGGCGCACCCCTTCATATGGTTGACATAACAAAAATAATACACCACTCCCACTCCCCCGCGGGACAGAGCTTTTCCTATGGAGACATGGCAAACATCGAGATCTCTCTGCTGGGAGCCCACCAGGTGCAAAACGCCTGCGCCGCGATCGAAGCAGCCCGGACGCTGGGCATCGGCGAAGCCGCCATCCGCGCCGGACTGAAAGCCGCTCAATGGCCTTGCCGGTTTGAATACATCCCCGGCTCGCCTCCCTTCCTGCTGGACGGCGCCCACAACGCCCACGGCGCGGCCTCTCTGGCCGCAGGACTGCGGGACTATTTCCCCGGGCAGAAGTTCACCATGGTCATGGGTGTCATGGCAGACAAGGACTACACCGACATTCTGGCCCTTATGGAGCCGCTGGCGACACGGTTCATCACCCTCGCCCCGGACAGTCCCCGGGCCATGCCGCCGGAGAAACTGGCCGCCATGATCAAAACCGTCCCCGCGCTGGCAGCGGAAAGCATCGGGCAGGCCGTGGCGCTGGCGAAGACCTGGGGCGACCCCGTCTGCGCCTTCGGATCCCTGTATTACATCGGCACGGTACGGGAGATGGTCCCATGAGCGCGCTTCCAAAACTGAATGCCACACAGCTGAAGGTCATTGCGCTGGCGGCCATGACCGTCGACCATCTGGCCGCCTTCGGCTTTGAGCTCCCTCTGTTCGGGGCATTGTATACCCCCATGCGCATCGTGGGCCGCATCGCGGCGCCGGTGTTCCTCTTTCTGCTGGTGCAAAGCGCGCGGCACACCCACAACCGGAAAAAATTCCTGCTGCGGCTGTATCTTGCCGGTGTGGCCACCGGGCTTTTCACGGCCGCCACGAATTTCCTCCTGGGCGAGACCGTCGGCTATTTCGCCCCCGGGAATATAATCTTCACCTTTTTCTACACAGTCCTGTATATCCATCTGACCGAGATGTTTCTGGCCGCCATCCGGAGCCGAAACCGGAAACAGGCCATCCTTTCCCTGTTTTTCCTCACCCTCTCCTTGCTGCCCGATTTGCTGGATTCCCGGCTGATACTTCCGGCGGAAGCCTCTTTCCGTTGGCAGACGCTGGCAGAGAATCTGCGGGACAGTTTTCTTCCCTCGCTCCGCCGGGGGAACACACTGAGCTACGGCCCGCCTTTCATCCTGCTGGGTGTGATCCTGTATTTTTTCAAAACACCGAAGCGGCAAATCCGGGTGTTCGCGTGTTTCTGTCTGCTCTGCACCATCGGCGCTGTCCTGTGCGCCCGGTTCCCGGGGCTGTATGCCCTTCCCGATGCCGCCACCTATTTCAACCGCATCCAGCCGTGGATGATGCTGGCCATCCCTTTTATGTGTCTCTACAACGGGGAAAAAGGACGCGGGAGCAAGTGGTTTTTCTATGTGTATTACCCCCTCCACCGGTATGTTATCTGGCTTCTCGTTTCCTTTTTTGTCTAAACGCTCCGGCCGCTCTTGGCGGCCGGAGGTTTTTATGCTATTCTTGGAGGGAACAAAACAGTTGAGGTAACAGACATGGAATTTGCCGAACATACATTAAAAGACTTCACCGCTCTGCTGGGCTCTAAATCCGCCACGCCCGGCGGCGGCGGCGCCTCCGCCCTGGCCGGCGCGCTGGGCGCCGCACTGGGCGCCATGGTGGGAAATCTCACCATCGGCAAGCCCAAGTATGCCGCCGTGGAGCCAGAGATCATCGAACTCACCGAACGGGCCAAAGCACTGAGCAAAAAGCTGGTCGGACTGGTGGACCGGGACGCCGCGGCCTTTGAACCCCTGAGCCGGGCCTATGCCCTGCCCAAGGATGCCCCCGGCCGGGACGACATCATGGAGGCCTGTCTGCGCAAGGCAGCGGATGCACCTCTGGAGATCCTCCGCTGCTGCTGCGAGGCCATCGAGCTTCACGAAGGCTTTGCAGAAAAGGGCAGCGTCATGGCCATTTCCGACGCCGCCACCGGGGCCGTACTCTGCTGGGGCGCCATGTACGGCGCGGCGGTAAACGTGAAGGTGAACACCAGACTCATGAAGCGCCGGGATTATGCCGACGAGATCAACCGCGAAGTGGATGCCCGGATGGAGGAATATTGGAAACGGGCCGAAAAGGTCTATGAAGATATTTACAGGAGGTACTGCTGATATGGCCGAACTGCTCAAAGGCGCTCCCGTGGCCGCCGCTCTGGCAGAGCGGACCGCCTCCGCCGTAGAAACGCTGAAATCCAGAAGCATCCTCCCCACGCTGGCCATTCTCCGCGTGGGCGCGCGGGAGGACGATCTCTCCTACGAGCGGGGCGCCATGAAGCGCTGCGCCGCCGCCGGCATTGAAGTCCGCTCCGTGGCACTTCCGGCGGAGGTAACACACGCCGAATACATGCGCACATTGGAGAGTCTGAACCGGGACAGCACCGTCCACGGCATTCTGATGCTCCGCCCCCTCCCCTCCCATCTGGACGAGGAGGCCGCCCGCAAGGCTC
>CAZQFN010000087.1:0-6252 GCA_964592685.1 uncultured Oscillospiraceae bacterium
GGCGATCGCCTCTCCCTCTTTGTATGGGCGCTATATGGCAAAATCTGCCCGGAACGTAAGAAATGTTCTCCCAGATTTGTAGAAATTTACAGTTTACTTTAGTTTGGTGATGCGTTAATATGTAAGCATGCTAAAGAACTGGGAGGAAATTACCATGAAGCGAATGATAAGGATCTTTTCTCTGGTCCTGGCCGTGGCCATGCTTCTGACCATGAATGCCTTTGCGGCCAACACCACAACGCTGGCCGATATCGCAAAACCGGAAGCGGATTTTGATATCCCCGAAAACCTGTATATGGACTGGTCCGGCAGCACGGATACCGAGCAGGTCAAGCATCACAGCTATGCCGACTATGAAAACCTCATGAAGGAACTGGTAGCCACCTATCCCGAGCTGTGCTCCCTGTATTCCATTGGCCACACGGCTCTGGAGCGTCAGCTCTGGTGTCTGGAGATCACCAACTCCCAGAGCAAGCTGGCCGCCGAAGAGAAGACCGGCATCGCCGTTTTCGGCAACATCCACGGCGGCGAGATGGAGTCCGCGGAGAGCGCCATGTACACCGGCTGGTGGATCCTCCTCAACTCCGACAGCGACTATGTGGAATACATGCTGGACAACTACATCGTCTACTGCGTGCCCATGATCAACCCCGACGGCATGGAGCAGTCCTTCACCTATAACGTCCGCTATAACCTCAGCGCCCGTGATGCCGACGGTGACGGTCTGGTCTTCAGCGATCCCTATACCGACGTGGACGGTGACGGCTTCATTTCCAACGTCTTCATCGGCGAGAGCGGTCTGGACATCAGCCAGATGACCGCCTCCCGGAGCAGCCTGACCTACGGCGACGTGGTTCTGGAATCCGTTGGCATGGAAAGCCCGGACTGGAACCTGGACGGCGTGATGGGCAATGATCCCCGTTCCAGCGGTGTGGACATGAACCGCACCTTCGACTATATGTTCGGTGTCTATGACATCACCACCTATAACCCCAACAACATCTCCTATGCCGGTTATGAGCCCGGCAGCATCATCGGCAACAACGCCTGGGCAACCAACGGCCAGGAAAACGGCCCGGCCTATGAGGCGGAGATCGCCGCCGTTCAGGAATTCCTGGAAGAGACGCCTGTGAGCGCGCTGGTCACGCTGCACACCGGTATCCAGTGTGTGCTGTGGCCCTGGTGCTACCGCGAAACCGATTATGAGACCGAGACCGATCTGGCCCGGATGGCCGCCGTCGGCGTGGAGATGGCCGCGGCCTTTGCCGAAGCCGCCAGTGCGGATGGGGTCACCCGCAACGCATACTACCGCAGCTCCTGGAGCGATTATCCCACCAGTGCGGAGCTGATCGACTGGGCTTATGGCCGCCTTGGCATCCATGCCTACACGGTGGAGGTCTATTCCTCCGGCGACAGTGACCCCACCCTCACCGAGGCGGATGAACGGGCCGGTGCCTATCTGAACTATGACGGCTCCGTGAGTGCCGGCAGTACCTGGCAGAACGGCGCCCAGCTGGAGACCATGGCCTCCTCCTATATCACCGAGTATACCTATGAGCAGGTCATCGGCACCGGCGAGGGCTGCCTGGGCTTCACGGAAGCTCAGGTCCAGGCGCTGGGTCTGGAAGCGGGCGAGTCCCTGTATTTCAACACCACCCAGACCGCCCAGATGTCCGGCATCTGCCCCACCAACATGGATCTCATGGTGGAGGCCGCCAAGGACGCCATCCTGGTCATGATCGAAGCCGAGCCCTATGGCGAAGGCTGATCGGCCCGGGTCTGAAGGACGGTTCAGCCCCCGGGAGAGCATATAACAAAAAACAGATAAGAAGAGGAAAACTCTTCTTATCTGTTTTTTGTTGGTGTATGGAGGCCGTCTGAGGCGGGAAAGGGCTTATTCCTCGGTGGCTTCTATGTATCGGATATGTTCGCAGCTGCTGTGCCGGCTTCGGTCTTTCATGCATTTATAGACAGTGTCCCGAAGCTGTGCGGCCTGCTGAGCGGCGGGTAGATTTTTATCGGGATAAAAGGGGCCGTCAAAATAAATGGTCATGGTTGGCCGCCGGGAGAACTTCCGTTTCTGATAGGTGGTCGTCATGGCGAAGGCGGGCGCGTTGTATTTCACTGGGTATTTAAAGGAAGTGTTGGAGAAAGGGCGTATACCGGTGTAATATTCCCAGACATGAGCTTCCGGATAGACGATGATGCAGCGCTTCTGCTCCAGGCGGTGTTCAATGGCCTTTGTGAGCTTTCGCATACCGGAGATGCTGTCCGGTATGGGTAAAGCGCCAAGATAAGGAAGCACCTTTCCCAGCACGGGGATACCCAAATTCGCCGGACTTGCCAGCGTATATATACGATTGGGAAGACAGGCCAGCGCGGGATTGAACACATCTCCAATGGGCTGTGTATGGTTGCCGTAAAGAAAGGCTCCGGTCTTTTTCGTATCCTTCAGGATGTCCCGGTTTTTGAATCGGACATGAAGAAAGAGCCGGCAGTATACCGTGGAGAAAAGCCAGGCCACGGCATAGGAAAGGGCGGCAAGAAAGCGGGAAAGGAGGTCTTCCCGTACCCATTCGTAATCCTCCGGGAGTGTGTAGGTCTGATTTTTGGTCTCGGAGAAGTCGTCCGTATAAGAATGGTAATATCGAACTTCCGGCTCCCTCTTCATGTGGACGCGCCCCTCCAGCCGGCGATGTCCCAGGGCTCAAAGTGATAATCCAGTTCTTTGCCATAGGCACGCTCATAGGCCGCTTTCTTCTGGTCATAGTCCTGCTGGCAGAGAAGAAGGCTGTTCTCCCGGTCGGTTTTCTCCGGCTCGGGCCGGAGGGTGTCCAGGACGTGGATCGTGTATTGCACCCGGTTGAATTCCCCCTTGTCTGTTACGCCCAGATCCGTCATTTCCACAAAGCAGGAGATAATGGGGGCGTTCAGCTTGGAGGCAAAGTAATAGGCGCCCCGCTTCAGCGGGCGGGGCTTGCGATAGTTGAACCACATCTCCTGCTCCGGGTAGATGAGGACATACTCGCCCCGGTGGATAAGCTCGGTCAGGATATCCATGAACTCCCGGTGAATATAATGTATGTCCCCGGAGAGAGGGATGGTGTCTGCGTAGTTCATGAGAAAGCCGACGGGGCCGCTCATGGCAAAATTTGTCTCCTGGCTGACCACGAAGATGCGCTTTTTGCCCAGCTTCCGGGCCAGATGCCGGATGGCGGTATTTTCCAGCGGGCCGAAGTGGTTGCTGGTGATGATGGCGCCGCCGGATATTCCCTCGGCGTGCTCGATGCCTTCAATGACGGAGTTCCGATTCAGAAGCTTTGAACCCACACCGGCGATCTGGCGGGCAAGGAATGCCTTGCGCTTATAAGAGCCGGTATTGCGGCGGGCAAGATATTGACGGACGATTTCGTCGCTCTGTTCTCTGGTGAGGACGGGGTCGTCCACTTCCACCTTGGCATAAAAATCACCGGTTTCCGCGGCCCGGGCGATGTTCCGGATGACCTGGTCTTTGTGTTCCCCGATGATCATAGCCGAATCTTCACTCCGCTTTCATACAGTTTTCGGAAGGTAATATCCGAACCGGCGATGTCGGCGCCGCGCTGGATCAGAAGCGCCAGACACTGCTCATCAGCCGCTTTCTGCTCATCGGAATAGTTGTCTTTGCCGAGCCGGATCTCTTCCAGGTATCCGCTGTCCCGGGCGTATTTCCAAAAATACTCCGCATATTGAATGCCGTCATAGCACCAGGGCTTGGAGAAGAGATTATAGTGGATAAGCTTTGCGTCTGTCAGCGGCGGATTGTTGTCATTGGGCATGGCGTCCCACTGTTCCGGCAGGAAATGGATGTGTCCCCTGCAGATGGCGTTGAGGTAATCCTGATCGGGCGCAATGCAGTCAAAATGATAGGTGTTGAGAAGGTCCAGGAAATGCTTGTGGAATTCCAGTTCCCGGAGCTTCTTGGTGTTCATCAGCAGAACGCCGGAGTTGATGTAGTGATAGCGATCGGCACCGACGGCCTCTTCCATGTATTTTGCCAACTCCGGCACGTCCACGACGGACAGATCGGGGCAGGCGCCGATGTAGTTGTCGCCTATGTCTATGTCAAAAAGTTCGGCCAGATCGCCCCGGAGAACAACATCGCTGTCGATATAGATGCACTTGTCGTATTGGGGGAACATGGTGGGAATGAAAAGGCGGAAGTATATGGTGAGCGTGAAATAATCGCAGCGCAGGCGGTTGGACATGCGGTCCGTGATCGTTTCCAGACCGTTTTCCATGGGAATAAACTCAATGCGGAAATTATCGGTAGCCAGGGCGGACAAACGGCTCCGGTGTTCCCGGGTCAGCTCCTGATAGAGCACGATCGCTTTGTATTCCCGGTCCGGGGAGGCGTTTTGGATAGCGGAGGTCAGGGCAACGGCCAGATAGGGTGCGTAGCTGTTGTCAATGGAGAAGAAAACAGGGATGATAGAGTTGCTTGCCATGATTATGATACTGCCTTTCTGGTGGACTCGTATTTGTTTTTCTGTGTCAGATAGTTTTCCAAAAGTATGTCGTATTCGTAGATGCCCAGGATACTGTGAAGCTCATCAATGTGCCATGGTTTTACGGATATGACACGGAACCGGGGGAAAAATCGAAAGCTGGTAGAGAAATGGTGAAGGACTGTGTCGGAATGAAGTTTTCGCTGTTCGTTATACTTTCGGGAAAGGATGAGCTTTGACGAAGCCAGCTTGTTGATGGCGGATTGATCGGGCATGAACATTTTCTTGGTCCGGCACATGAAACGACATTTTTGAAATAAGCCGGTCTTTCGGATCTGCGCCATATTCAGCAGCAGAACGCCGGAGTTGAGATAATCCATCCGGAAAATCTTCCGGCGGAAGAACCAGCGCCCATAATGATCCAGAACGCCTGCCAGCTCGTGGTCTTCCATATCCTGATGATAGAACTCTGCAATATCCTTACGGCAGAGCACGTCGTAGTCCAGATACAAAAGGCGGTCCGGCAGCTGAGACACTTCGTCGGCAAACAGCCTGAGCATACAGCTTGGGGTGAAGCGCGTTTTCAGATTGGCTTCCGGAAGCTCCTTTTGAAAAAGCTCGCTGATATCGATCCGCTCGACGGAATTCCCCGGGTCATGCTGCTTTACCAGTTGATCGAGAAATGCGGCGAAGTCCGCCGGCAGCGCGCTGCAGGAGACGGGACCGTTTTGAAGCTCAGCGGTAAGGATATAAATGCGTAAGGGTTCCGATGTATTCTTCATCAGGGACAGAATGGACAGCAGCAGGCCGTCTCGGATGCCCTGATCACCGCAATACAAAATGTTCATGGACGATACTCTCTTTTTTTGATTTGTGTTTGTCTGGGATATTATCAGGATAGTGCGGGCGGCGCTCGGAAGCAACCTACGGATCAGAGGTGTGACTATACAGCGGGTAGAGCGGTGGAATCATGCGCTCTCCTTATGGTAGAAGGGGCGGGAGAGTCGCCGGTTTGGGTCATCGCCATTGCGAAAGGGCCCGGACCTACGGCCTGCCATAATACATAGCTTACAGGAGAAAAAGCAATGCAGCTTCAACATAAATGAAAATATCCACATAACGGAGGGGAAAAATGCGCGCCGATCCCCTGAAAAGCGCAAAAAAAGAAAACGCACAGCCCTTGAGGGCTGTGCTGTTTTCCTTGGTTGGTGCGGGCCTGCAGCGCTATGCGCTGCAGGCCACTCTTTTGGATTATGTGCTGTGATCCGGGATCAGCCCTGCCACTCCTCATAGGGGGTGGCATCATACTGGAAAGCGAACACGCCATAGACGGTGCCGTCCAGCATGCCGGTGTAGTCAGACTCCTGAGCGGCGTCCAGCTCGCCCAGGACCATGTCGGCGATGTCGGCGATGTTGTCGTCCACAAGGCCCTTCAGATAGTCGATCCAGCTGTCCCAGCTGCCGCCGGCAGCGGGAGCGGCGCCCTCAGCGGGCTCGACCATGATGATGCCGTTGTCCAGAACGGTGATGACGCCATTGACGGTGGAGGTCTCATCCACGTTCAGAACGGAGACATAGCTGGTCTCGGTGACGTTCCAGACAGCGCCGTTGGTGAGAGTAACGATGACGCCGTTGTTCACGGTTTCGGAAGCATAGCAGGCAACGCGGCCCAGATGCTCGCGGTAGCCGTAGGTCAGGCCGTCCTCGCCAACGATGGGATCGTCGCCGTAAGCGATGTAGCGGTCAACGCCGTCCACCTCATGCT
>CAZQFN010000088.1:0-6230 GCA_964592685.1 uncultured Oscillospiraceae bacterium
CCCTTGATATGTCAAGGCCTTTTTGCAATTTGTTACAGAAAAAGCTCGAGATCCCTTCTCTGAGATCTCGAGCTTTCTTATCTTAATGACATTGCCCATCCGGGGCGTTTTTTGAAAATGAATGCAATCAGACGGCGGGTTCGGCGGAAGCGGGGTTGCCGGTCTCGAACACGGTCTGAACGGCGTCCACGATGGCCTGATCGGCAGCATCGCCGGAGACGGCGGTCCAGACACCCTTATCGATGGCGCCTTCGACGGTCTTGCCCTCGAAGGTGATGGTGAAAGACTTGGTGGCGGTGTCGCCGTTGTCGATGTCCTCATAGTGGGCCGTAGCGGTCACGCCGTCCACGGTGATCTCGTAGTCGGCGCTCTGGTTGCCCATGCCGCCGGCCATCTCGCCGGAAGCCATTTCGCCGGAGGCCATCTCGCCGGAAGCGTCGCCCTCAGCGGGGGCAGCCTCTTCCACGGCAGGAGCGGCGGGAGCTTCTTCAACAACGGCCTCTTCCACGGCGGGAGCGACCTCAGCGGGAGCGGCCTCTTCCTTGGCGCCGCAGGCGCACAGAGCCAGGACCATCAGCATGGCAAGGGTAAGAGCAAGGATCTTTTTCATTGTAATCTCTCCTGTTATTATTTTTTGTTCCGATGGAACAAACCGAGTATATCATGAAAAATATGTATTTGTAAACCCGGTAGGAGGCAATAAAAAAGGAAACCCGGACGGTCCGGATTTCCTTTTTGAGACGGTTATCAGCCGTTGCCCACGTCGTGGGTGCCCTCGAAGGCGGCCTTCACAGCGTCGATGACAGCCTGGTCGGCAGCGTCGCCGGAATCGGCAACCCAGACGCCCTTGTCGATGGCGCCGGAAATCTCCTTGCCGTCGAAGGTGACCAGGAAGGTCTTGGTGGCCTCATCGCCATTGTCGGTGTCTTCATAATGAGCCGTGCCGGCAACGCCGTTGACCTCGATGTCGAAATCAGCGGTAGAAGCGACCTGCTCGCCGGAGGCCATCTCGCCGGAGGCCATTTCGCCGGAAGCGCCCATCTCGCCGGAGGCGTCGCCCTCAGCGGGGGCAGCTTCTTCCGCGGCGGGAGCGGCTTCCGCAACGGTCTCTTCCACAGTGGGAGCGACCTCAGCGGGAGCGGCTTCTTCCTTGGCGCCGCAGGCGCACAGGGCCAGGACCATCAGCATGGCCAGGGCAAGAGAAAGAATCTTCTTCATGGTATTTCTCCTTTTTGATTTGTTTTTGCTTTCTAGGCGAGAGGAGTATACCATGGGACAGAGGAAAAGTAAAGAAAATGTTACAAAAAGAAACAAAACACCGTCCCGGAAGAGCCGGGACGGTGTGAGTTGTATAAACGATGGATCAGGCAGCGGGGCCCACGACGTTGCCGCCCTCGAAAGCGGTCTGAACAGCGTCCACGATTGCCTGGTTGGCGGCGTCAACAGCGGTCCAGACGCCCTTGTCGATGGTGCCCTCGATGGTGGCGCCGTCGAAGGTGACGATGAAGGACTTGGTGGCCTGGTCGCCGTTGTCGGTGTCTTCGTAGGTGGCAATGCCGGTCACGCCGTCCACGGTGATCTCATATTCACCGGAGGAGGCGAGCTGCTCAGCGGAGGCCTCGCCGGAAGCCTCGCCCTCGGCGGCTTCATCAGAAGCTTCGCCGGAGGAAGAGTCGATGGGGTTGGCGGCCATCTGAGCGGCCATTTCCTCGGCATAGGCGATGGCGGCGTCAATGTCGGCGGGATCGGTATAGATGGTGTAGGTAGCGCCCTGGGCCACAGCGGAGTCGGTCACAGTGACGGTGATGTCACCGGTGAAACCGGAGATAATGACCTTCTCGGAGGTGGGGTAGCTGTAGGGGCCGCCCAGACCAACGTTGGAGTAGGACACGGTGCCTTCGCTGACGGTGATGCCGGCGCCCTCTTCGCCCTCAGCGGGAGCGCCCATATCGCCGGGAGCATCGCACTGGAAGAAGAAGACAAAGTCTTCGCCGGCGGTGGCCTCAAAGGTCTCGCCGGTGGAGAAGGTGACGGTGACAGCCTCGCCGGTGGGAGCGGCAGCCTCTTCACCGCCGCCGCAGGCGGCAAAGGCCAGAACCATCATCATGGCCAGGACAAGAGCAAGGATCTTTTTCATAAATTGTTCCTCCTAAAAATTTCCCTTCCGGGTTTGTTGATAAAAATAAAAAATGTCTGCATGCCTGCAAATCGCAAGAGCCGTCCCAGGACGGCCCTCACGGAGATTATACACACCGATGAAGAAAATCGGCTTGCAGATTATAGAACCGCCCCTGCGCGCTGTGAGTCGGAAAGGAGTTTCCTTGCATGAGAAAGCATCAAGAGGAGAAAGGAGTTACATGAAGGCCCAATTGCAGAGGCGGTGGCGGCGATAAAGGAGTTTTGAACAGCTTGCTTCTGTTCAAGACCAATTAACCATAAAAAAAGCCGTTCGTCAAGAGGTTTATGCATAAATTGACAAAAAATAAACATAAAGGGCGTTTGCCCTTTATGTTTATTAATTTATATTGCTTTTTTGTAATGATAAATGGGGATCAGAAAGTGGCGGGAGGGGGATTCTCGCCGTTGGCTTCGTAGTAAGCCGCGAAGTCCTCATAGCCCAGAGCGCCGTTCTCAATGAACATGGCAAAGGGCATGGTGGTTTCGTCATAGCCGGCCTCGAAGACGGTGTCCAGAGCGGAGGAGAATTCCTCATAGAACTCGTCCTGCTGGAGCTGGGCGCGGATATACTCGATGTAACGGTCAAAGAGATCCATTTCCTGAAGCTCGCCGGAGGCCACAACGATCTCGGCCTCGGTCATCTCGCCGTTGACCATGGTGGAAGCGGCGGAGACAACGGGACGGACATAGGTGTTGTAGGAGGTCTCATAGCTGGACCAGCTGTTGCCGGCGGCCCACAGACCGGAGTCGTTCATGACC
This sequence comes from uncultured Oscillospiraceae bacterium, assembly GCA_964592685.1. Taxonomy (GTDB): domain Bacteria; phylum Bacillota; class Clostridia; order Oscillospirales; family Oscillospiraceae; genus CAJOIG01. Next base: position 2,938 of record CAZQFN010000088.1, read on the forward strand.
CAGTCCACATCGCCGTAGGTGTCCTCGGTCCAGACGGGAGCGTCCACGGACTCGGCAATGTTGTTGGCCTCATAGGAGCCGACGTATTCGCCGCCCTCATAGACGTTGATAATGACTTCGCACTCACCTTCCTTGATGACCTCGCCGGTGAACACAGCGCCGTCATACAGGTTCAGCTCGATCACGCCGCCCTCATAGCACCAGATGTCGCCGGTGAGTTCGGTGTCCCACATGTGGATATACAGCTTGCCGGCGCCCATGCCGTTTTCATACTCAAGCTGGATGGCATAGTCGGTGGAGCAGGCGGAGGTGTCGCAGTTGACGATGTAGTGGGTGGTGACGCCGCCCTGCTGATGGATGGTGGCGTTGTCCACGGCCTCATAGGTGCAGTCGAAGCTGAAGGTGGTATCGCCGGAGGCGTTGGCGGGAGAGGGCATGGCCTGATGGCCGTCAAAGATCTCGGGACCGTACAGGTAGCAGTCCTTCAGAACGACGACGGAGTTGTTGTGGGCATTCATGACGGCCTCGGACTTGTTGGCGTGGAGGATGCAGTCCTTCAGGCAGAAGATGGAGGAGCCTGCCGCGTAGATGCCGCCGGAGCCGGTGGTGTTGGATTCGCAGTAGGTGTTCTGGACCTGGAAGAAGCCGCCGCCGAAGTCGGTGGACAGAACAGAGGAGGAGCCTCCGTTGGTGCGCAGGACGCTGTTGTCAACGATGAAGGTGGCGGCAAAGGTGGCGTCCAGCGCGTGGCCCTGGGCGTTGTTGGTGATGACGGTGGAATCGGTAACTGTCACCACCGCGCCGTCCACGGCGAAGATGCCGTTGGAGTAGGAATCGGAAGCGCCCAGAACGGTGACGTCTTTCACATCGACCGTGGTGCCCTGGCCGTTGGCCAGAATACCGGCGGCCATGCCGAACTTGCTGCCGTATTCGTTGGAAATGTCAGAAGAAAACTCGTCATCGGTGTATTCGCCGTCCTCGTTGGCGTCCACATATTCGCCGCTGAGATAGCCATAGGAGAGGATGGTCTCGCCCTCCAGAGCGACGCTGTTGCCCTGGTCTACATAAACGCCGGAAGCGCCGCGGATGTTTTCGCCCACGATGGCACCTTCCATGGCGTAGACATCGATGTTGCCATAGAACTCATAAGCGGTGCCGGCCTCGATGGTCTGGAGATAGCCGTCCACGGTGACCACGGGGACGGAGCCCTCGGGAGCGGTCAGGCTGCTGGTCTCATCTATGGTGAGACGGTTCAGATGGAGATGGTCGGTGACCATATAGACTTCGCCGTCGGCGAGGTCCAGGAAGTTTTCCGCAGCAAAAGCAGCGGTGCCCAGGCTGAGAACAAGGGCCAGGGTCATGAGAATGCTGAGAATGCGTTTCATGGTTTTCTCCTCCTAGTGATATATGTTTATTGATTTTTGCGACTGGTTTCAAGGGCGGCCAGAATGGCCTTTTCCAGCTCAGCCGGGTCTCCGGCGCAGACGGCGCCGGCGGCGTCCGGGTGTCCGCCGCCGCCCAGAGCGGCGAGAATTTCTCCCGCATGGACGGAGCCGTCCGTCCGAAGGGAGAGCTTCCAGGAACCGTCCTCCAGCTGGCGCAGGAGAATGCCGGTTCCTGTGCCTTCCGGCACCATGGTGAGCAGGGATATTTTGTCCATGTCATCCTCTCCGGCGCCGCAGTCCGTTATAACGGAGAAGGGAAGGGTCATGACGCAGATGTCCTCCCGGGGAAAATGCATGGAGCTGAACATGGCTCCCTCCAGGCGGAGCCGGGCGGGGGTTTTTGTTTCAAAGAGAGTGTGGGTCAGCGCGAACGCATCAAAGCCTTTTCCATAAAGCTCGGCGGCGATGGAGAGCGTTCTGGCTGTGGTCCCGGCGGTGCGGAACCCGTTGGTGTCGGTGGTGATGGCCACATAGAGGGCCTCGGCCATATCCGCCGTGACGGCCACGCCCAGCGCGCCCAGCAGAAGCCACACAAGCTCTCCGGTGGCGGCGCAGTCCTCCAGCCATGTGTAACGGGCATAGCCGGCGTTTGTGCCGTGGTGATCGATGGCGAGGTCGGTCCGGTGGATGAGATGCTCCCAGCCGGGGGGATATTGCCGGATGCCGGGGGTGTCCACCGCCACGATGAAGCCCGGGTCAAAATCGTCCGGGGCGAAATAGTCGTTCAGATATTTGTCGTATCGATGCATGGAGGCGGGATTTCGGGCCAGATATGCCCGTTTTCCCAAAGCCCGCAGCCCCAGACAAAGAGCGCATCCGCTGCCGGCGGCGTCTCCGTCCGGACGGACGTGGGTGAGAATGAGGATATCGTCCGCCGCCCGCAGCAGTGCGGCGGCTTCCGAGGGAGAAGATATACGGTTCATCAAAAGCTCCTGAAAGATTCGTGACTAAAGTTTAACATAAATGACAGGTTGTTTGCAATACCATTTGATTCGATTGCGGGGCTGTGGTACACTGGGCACAGCTTATATGGGAAGGAACGCCTCTGGCACCGGATATAGATATGAAAAAGATCCTTTTGGTATTTGTGCTTCTGTTGGGTTTGCTGTCCTTGCCTGCTCTGGCTCTGACGGAGGAGGAAAAGGATGCTGCCCTTTATGAGGTCGGCATGGCGGCCATCGCCCAGTGCATCGATGACTCCATGACCGATGTGGAGAAGATAACGGCTCTTCACGACTGGATGTGCCTGCAGGTGGATTATGGTCTGTCCCCCAACGGCCAGACGGCATACGGAGCCCTGGTGGAGGGGACGGCTGTCTGCACCGGGTATGCGGAAGGGTTTGCCTATCTTGCCAATCTGGCGGGGCTGGACGCTGTATCCACATACAGCGCCGCCGTGGATCACGCCTGGATCGCGGTCACGCTGGATGGGGAACGTTATTTCTGCGACTGCACCTGGGACGACGGCAAAAACGCCAAAATGGGCCTTATCCGCCACAAGTATATGCTTTTTAACGAGACCAACGCCACCGATACCAGCCGCTACGGCTGGGATCTGGCCGAGTCGGTCCCCGGCGGCGTGCTGGAGGAGATCCCCTGGGCGAACGCCGTGACGCGGGTCATCTTCGAGGAGGACTACGCTTTTTACATCGACGCAGAATTCCGGCTCATCCGCTGCGACCGGGAGACTTGGGAGACGGAGACCCTGCTGGCCTTTGAGGACCGCTGGCCCGTCTGGGAGGATGATTCCATGGTCTATACGGAGCTGTACACCGGCCTCATCCTTATCCGGAACCGGCTGTATTTCAACACCCCCTGGGCCATTTATTCCGCAGATATGGACGGGCA
>CAZQFN010000089.1:0-6212 GCA_964592685.1 uncultured Oscillospiraceae bacterium
ATAACAACAAAGTATATGCCCCCGCCAAAAGGAATATGACACAAAGAAAACCCCGGAGCAAATTGCTCCGGGGTTCCGATTTTTACGGGTCAGTCGGGGTTTCGGTTTCGGCCAGAATACCGAAATCAATGCTGTCGGCAATGTATTTCAGATCGTCCATATCCAGAAGCGCAAGATATTCACCGGGGTCGGTTCCACCGTTTGGCTCAATCGTCACATAACTGTTGTCCAGTTCCGCAAAAATCATGGAATAACGTTCCCCCAGCGAAAGCTCCACCAAAACACCATCCTCCGTTGAGTAGGTCTCGTTGATATAACTTTCCGCCTCATCGCCCAGGAGAAGAAACTTACAAAATGTTCCCTTCATCGCCCGCAGAATATTGACATTAACTCTATCCTCCGATTCGGCGGACACAGGAACTCTTACAGCTCTGATTTTAAAGCTCCCGTCATCATAAACGGTGGCATTGCAGCCGGAAGTTTCGGCAGACCCTTCGGACAAGGGCGCAAACGCTTCCAGTCCGACAAGTTGATAAAACTCGCTGAGCACACTTGTGTGAGTCACATTTTCATACAGCCGCAGACCGTATTTTTCAGCGATCTCTCTCAACCTTGCCACATCGTTGGACCAGGCATAGCCATAGGTGCTTCGGATCGGATCCTCATAGGAAACCATCTCCCCCTTCTCATCCTCTCCTCTGTTCATACTATATTCCGTCCACTCGCTTAGAGCCTGAAACTCCGGGCCAGACGCCGCCATTTCGATCTCACTCGCTGTCGCTCCGTCGGATGCCTCTGCCGCCCCATAGCCCACGGGACTGTACTGGGTATACAGCGTACCATCGCCATCCAGCCATTCTGCCATCACCCGGTTCGCCAGTGTAAGCTGATACACCGCATACCCCACGCCGCACAGGGCGGCCACCGTCACCGCGATCACCGCCGCCACGGCGATGACCCGGCGAACGGGATAATACCGCTGTTTTCTCTCCGTTCTTTTTGCGACTCCTGCCCCCCTGCGCTCCAGCGCCTCCAGAAGGAATTCATCCTCCATCTGTCCCACAGCCTGGGAAATTATCGTCCATCTCATACCGCTACCCCCTTTTCCTTCAGATAACGCCGCAGTTTTTCTCTCGTCCGAAACAATCGAACGGAAACACGATTGGCTCTTGTTCCCATTATCTTCGCAATGTCCTCCACAGAATCGGAAAACCAATACCTGTATACAAACATAAGGCGGTCTTCCTGCCCCAGCGTCCGCAAAAAATCATTGATCTCTCCTGCCAGTTCCTTTGCCTCATAGGCATATTCCACAGACACTGCAGACGGTATGCACGATTCCAATTCATCCAGCGCGACATCGTAAAGCGTGCTGCGCCGCCGGGCGTTGTTCTTTCGGTATCTTCCGACCGCTATGTTTCGGGCTATGCGCAGCACATAGGACGCCAGACAGTCCGGTCTCTGAGGCGGAATTTTGTTCCAGACTGCAAGGTATGTATCGTTTACACATTCCTCCGTGTCCCGCTTGCTTTGCAAAATGTTCTGAGACACCTTTCGAATGGCCGCTTCGTATTTTGCCGATAACTCCGAGATTGCCTGTTCGGAGCGCGCAAAAAATAGTTCAACGATTTTTGTGTCTTCCAAGGCTCTCACTTCCTTTCCCGCCTCACCTATATTGTCGCATTTCTCCCCCAGAATATTTCATATTCTCCAAAAAATATCCGCTATTCGTTACTATACCCGACAGCACCGCATCTGTCCAATCTTGACTGCTCATGTGAAAAACCCCGGAGCTTTCGCTCCGGGGTTCGGTTATGTAGTTATTCCAGCTCCAGCTTCACTACCGCCGGGTCCGGGCCATAGGTGGCCAGATAGAGGCCGTCGAAGTTATCTTCGGCGTTGCCCACCAGGAAGCCAAGCTGATAGGTCACGCTCTCCCCGGGCAGGATCTCGATGGCATCCCAGGCGTCCGCTCTCTCGTACTGGCCGCTGTACCAATCGGTCTGTATGCATCCTTCATCGGTGGAGTCGAAGGTGACTCCTTCCTTTTTATCATAGACCTTGACATCCTCCAGATGCAGCTCATAGGCCGCCCGAAAGATATATTCGTGCTCCAGAGGCCCTTCGGCCCATCCCTCCAGACGGGATGCCGCATCGATGTTCTTCGCCGTCACATCCACCAGTATAAACCGGATATTTTCCGCCAGCTTTCCGTCTTCCGATGCGATCTCCTCCGTTTCCAGCCAGCGCTCCCCGTCTTCGCCGTAGATGTATACAGAGTCCACACGCTCCAGAACCTCCCGGGCCGTGAGCCCCACCTCGGTCAGATCGCTCACCATGCGCACTCGGTTTACCGTGTATTCAAAGCTTCCTTCCGAATGCATGGACTCCGCCGTAAAGCTGTCTCCCACAGCCAGCGCCTCATATTCCGCCGGGGTCGCATCATAGACTACCTCCGGTTCGTAATAAATGGACGAAGGCTCCGTGGGCCAGGTCACGGCTCCCGCCTCTCCCAGCTCACCGAAATAAACGGTATCCGCAAAGCGCTCCAGTTCTTCGGCGGTGATATCCTCGCCGGAACGACTCATCACCCACGCGCTGACAAAGGCCGCGGAACCGTCGTGCATCACATAGCCCTGGCTCCCTACCAGCACCATGGAGACATCGTCTCCCCGGGCCGTGGTATAGCTCCATTCCACCGGCGTCTGCCCCGGCTCATAGATAAAGCTTCCCTCGCTGTAATAGCCCTTTACATTCCGCTCCAGAATAAAGGGACAGGCCGCATCCGGGTCTTCCTCATCCCCCTCCGGGAACCAGTCATTCTGAAGCATAAAGGAACCGTCGTCATAGACCCGGTATTCCGGCGTAAACGGATATCCCTCTCCTTCGTAAATCCCCTCCACGCCGATGACCTCCGAAAGCTGGGCCAGATCCATGGATTCATAGACAGCGCTGCGGGCCCGGAGATCGTATTTCTCGCAGACCTCCTGTATCTTTGCCGCAAGCGTATTGTTGAAGCAGTAGCCATATACCGTCTTAAGAGCCTCTGTCTGCTCATTGTCCTCTCCCGGTTCGTCCGTCTCCCAGTCGTTCAGCATATAGTCGTCATAGAAAGCCCGGAACTCCTGATAGGCTTTGTATTCCGGCGTATCGGAAAGGCCCTGCATGGAGATCGTTTCCATCTCCATCTCCATAAATCCGTAATTTCCTTCCTCATCCCAGTCCTTATCCACGACCGTGTGCCCCAAAAGCACATCCTGAATGCCGAACCAGTTGGCCGCGTAGGCCACGCCGCACAGGGCGGCCACCATCACCGCGACCACCGCCGCCACGGCGATGACCCGGTGGGCGGGATAGTATCTCCGTTTTGTGTTTTCCTGTTTTGCCATTTTGAGAACCTCCTCGATGGTATCCTCGGAGGCGTGCAGCGGGGCCAGAGCCCGCCGTATGGAATTTCTGTCAATCATAGTCCTTCGCCTCCATCCTCTCCCGCAGATTCTTTCGCGCCCGGGCCAGGCGGGTACCCGCCGTGGCCTTGGGTATGTTCAGGATATGGGCCATCTCCTCGATGGAATAGCCCTCGTAGTAATACAGGACGATCACCGCCCGGTATTTCACATCCAGGGCCATGATCTGGCGAAACAGTTCCCCGTCCCCCTCCTGATAGAAGGACAGGCGCCCGGCGTATTCCTCCAGATCCTCCGTCCGCCGCCAGGGAGAGCGCAGCGCGTTCTTGCATTCATTCACCGTCACGCGGATCAGCCAGTTCTTTATATGGGCCTCCGATTCAAAGACCTTGTCCGTTCTGTACAGGCTCAGCAGCACGTTTTGGGTGATGTCGTCCGCATCCGGGGCGTTTTTCAGATAGCTGAAGGCCACCCGGAAGATCATGTCCATATACCGTTTTGCGAGAGTGGTAAACCGTTCTTCTGTGAACATAGTTTTCTCCTCGTGAAAAGCTTTTCACTATGAATACACATCAGCATACCATAATTTTTCATCCAGGAAAAAAATTTTGCAGATTTTCTCAAAACGGCGCACAAAAACCCCGGAGCTCTCGCTCCGGGGTCTCGTTATGTTGGGGATCGTTCGATCAGTCGGCGGTCAGGCCGGGATCGAAAGCGGGGATCTCATAGACGCCGCCGGCGGCCACGAACTCGTCAAGAGTCATGGCGGCAAAGCCCCACCAGGTGGCGTTGAAGGCCATCTCCACAGGGAAGGAGATATAGTCGCCGGCCTCGATCAGCGCAAAATACTCGGGCAGCTGGTCATCGGTAACGGCGGGAACCGCATCGATGTACTCCTTCAGATAAGCCTGATAGGCAGCCTCGGAGGTGTCGCCGCCGGCAGGAGCCGCGGGAACGTACTGAGCGGCAAACTCCTCAAAGGTCATGGGAGAGCCGTTGTTCAGCATGCCGTTCCAGAGCATCTCAGCGGGGAAGGTCACATAGTCGCCGGCCTCGATCAGGGGCATGAACTCATTTTCCACGATCTCGGGGGTCATGGTATCGTTGACGGCATCCTCCGCCAGCAGCCACTCATGGATATACTCCACGAAAGCTTCCTCAACGCTCATAACCTCGCCGGAAGCCTCGCCGGAGCCGGCCTCGGGAACGTACTGAGCGGCGAACTCCTCGATGGTCATGGCAACGCCGGAGTTCAGCATGCCGCCATAGAGCATCTCAGCGGGGAAGCTGACATAGTCGCCGGCCTCGATCAGGGGCATGAATTCATTTTCCACCTGGTCGATGGTCATGGAGCTGTTCACCTCCAGCTCGGCCAGCAGCCACTCGTGGATGTATTCCACATAGGCTTCCTGGACAGCGGGGTCGGATGCGTCGGCCGCCAGGGCCATGGTGCCCATGGACAGGACCATGCACAGGGACAGGACAAGGGCAAGGATCTTCTTCATTGTTTTTTCCTCCATCTTTTAATTTGTTCCACATACTTGTCAAAGAATTGACCGTATCAAAAGTATAGCTTGCAATTACCGGTTCGTCAAGGGAGAATTGTCTATAATAAACAAAATGCCATGTTCCCATAAACAGAAACATGGCATCATTAACAAATTGTTATGCTTATTCAAGATAAGAGCCAACCGACAGCCGCTCCTGGATAAAGGTCTGAACGGCCTCCCGGGCGATGTTTAGGGCCACAGCCAGCTCGCCGTAAAGCAGATTTTCCGCCCGCTCCATATACCGCCGGTCCACGGCACCGAATTTGAGCTTGGCGGCCTCCCGCTCCTTTTTCTTCCGGTAGGTAGACATGGTCAGCCGCAGCAGATCCAGACAATCGTGGCTCTCCATCTCTTTTTTATAATGGTTTTCCAGCTGCTGGAGATTCTGGTTGTGATAGGCCACGGCCTCCATGGCGGGGATCCCGTCGATGAGGGCCAGCGCCTCCTCCCGGCTGATGACCGGGCGGGTAAAGACCTTTCCGCCCTCTACGGGGGTGGTGATGGTGCCCGTCTGATACAGCGGGGTGAGGATATAAAAGAGCTTTTCCGGCTCCGTTCGGGACATCTGCTTTGCCACGATCTCCGTCACCCGGCACACACCGGTGCTGCCGTAGAGGATCAGGTCTCCCGTCTGATACAAATGCTTCACGTCCTTTCCGGCCCCGGAAGGCCCCTCTCTTTTGTCCTTTAGATTATACCACTTTTCATAAAAAATTGTAAGCTCTTTTTCCCTTTTCGGCAAAATTTTCTCCCTTTTTTCCGTAAAAAAGAGAGCATGCCCGAAGACATGCTCTCTGTAAGTATGCGGTTTTTTCCTCGGTCCGAAATCAGGCGATCAAGCCGGCGGGGAACAGGATGCAGGCGAAGATGCCGGTGATGATGATGGAGAGGATCATACGCTCCAGCCAGATGATCATCAGATGGCTGAACTTCACGGGGACCTCGGTACCCATGCAGCAGGGCACGAAGGAGGCCAGGAAGATGATGGAAGTGACGGGCAGCACGGCCAGCATGAAGCGCAGACGCATGCTCCACTCGCCGACGGAGACCAGCAGAGCGGGAACGGTGACCTCGACCAGGGAGATCATCGCGCCGGTGCAAGCGGTCTGAAGCTCGGCGCCGGTGAAGCCGAAGATACGGAAGAAGGGCCAGAAGATATAGCCCAGCCACTGCACGATGGGGGTGAAGATATAAAGCACAACGCCGAAGGTGCCCCAGAAGGAGGTACCGGCGGCCACGGTGCCCAGAACGTTCA
>CAZQFN010000090.1:0-6158 GCA_964592685.1 uncultured Oscillospiraceae bacterium
CCATGATGATCTGCGACGGCGTTCTGCCCTCCAACGAGGGCCGCGGCTATGTGCTTCGCCGTCTGCTCCGCCGTGCGGCCCGTCATGGCAAGCTTCTTGGTGTGAACGAACCCTTCCTGTACAAGGTTGTGAATATGGTCATCCACGAGAACGAAAACGCTTATCCCGATCTGCGCCAGAAGCAGGATTATATCACCAAACTCATCCGCGTGGAGGAAGAGAACTTTGCCCGCACCATCGATGCCGGTCTGCGTATTTTTGCCGAGCGTCTGGCGGCCTGCAAGGAGGCCGGTGTGACTGTCTTCCCCGGCGAAGACGCCTTCCGGCTCCACGATACATACGGCTTCCCCCTGGATCTGACCATGGATATGGCGGAAGAAGAGGGGATGACGGTGGACGAGGCTCGCTTCCGCGAGCTTATGGAAGCCCAGCGCCAAGCCGCCCGTGATGCTCTGGGCGACGGAAAGGATGCCTGGAAGGGTCTGGATCTGGGGTTGGACAACACCCCCACCGAGTTTACCGGTTATGACTGCACCGCGGACGAGGGAACCATCCTGGCCATGGTCCTGGGCGGCGAGCTGACCCATGAGATCGCCACCGGCGCTGAGGCTGTCATTGTGCTGGACAAGACCCCCTTCTATGCGGAGATGGGCGGCCAGTGCGCTGACCACGGCGTTATCCGTCAGGGCGAAAGCGTGTTCCAGGTCAGCGATGTCCAGAAGGACAAGGGCGGCAAGTATCTCCACTCCGGCAAAGTTGTTGCCGGCGGCTTTAAGGTGGGCGACCGGGTGGTCACGGAGCTGGATGTGGAGCGCCGCGAGGCGATCCAGCGCGCTCACTCCGCCACCCATCTGCTACAGAAGGCCCTCCAGAACATTCTGGGTGATCATGTCCACCAGGCCGGTTCCTATGTGGATGCCGACCATCTGCGTTTTGACTTTACCCACTTCTCCGCCGTCACGCCCGACGAGCTGATGCACGTATCCATGCAGGTCAGCGAGGAGATCTTCCGCGGCCATGGGGTGGATGTGGAGGAAATGGGCATCGATGCCGCCCGAGCCAAGGGCGCCATGGCTCTCTTTGGCGAGAAGTATGGCGATGAGGTCCGCGTGGTGGATATGGGCGGCTGGTCCGTGGAACTCTGCGGCGGCACTCATGTGGACAACACGGCCAAGATCGGCCCCTTCCGCATTGTGAGCGAGAGCTCTGTTGCTTCCGGCGTGCGCCGCATCGAGGCCGTCACCGGTAAGGCATTCCTGATCCAGGCGGAGAACGCCTATCATATGCTGGCCAAGGAAGCGGAAATGCTCAAGACCAGCCCCTCTGAGGTCATCAGCCGCATCGAAGGTCTGATGACCGAGATGAAGAACCTGCGCCAGAATCTGGAGCAGGCCAAGGATAAGCTCATGAGCGGCGATGTGGATCGCTTCCTCTTCGCGGCCAAGACCATCGGCGATCTGAAGGTGCTCACCATGACCCGGACGGATCTGGATGTGGCCGGTCTGCGGAAGATGGGCGACATCATCCGCGATAAGGCTCCCAATGTGGTGGCGGTCCTGGCGGCCATCAACGGCGAGAAGGTCTCCTTCCTGGCGGTTTGCGGCAAGAATGCCATTGCGGCCGGTGTGAAGGCGGGCGATATCATCCGCGAGGTTTCCGCCGTGGCCGGCGGCAAGGGTGGCGGCAAGCCCGAGTCTGCGATGGGCGGCGGCACCAATGTTCTGAAGACGGACGACGCTCTGGCCATTGTGGACGATCTGGTTGCCAAAAAACTGGGCCTGTAAGAATCCCAAAAGGAGGATATCATCATGGCTGACGTGAAGAATTATAATTCCGACTGTCTGTTCTGCAATATCATCAAAGGGGATATCCCCTCAGAGAGGGTCTATGAGGATGAAAACTGCTATGCCTTCCGGGACATCGCACCCCAGGCTCCCAGCCACATTCTTGTGATCCCCAAGACCCATATGATCTCCGCTGCGGAGATCAACGACGGCAATAAGGCGCTGATCGCGGACATTCTGGCGGTCATTCCCAAAATCGCCGAGGCCGAGGGTCTCGCCGCCGGTTGGCGGCTGGTCTCCAATGTGGGCGAGGAGGGCGGCCAGACGGTCCGCCATCTCCATTTCCACATTCTGGGCGGCCGGAAGCTCTCCGGCCAGATGGGCTGAGAGACGCTGTGCGAAAACTGACATGGGCGGCGACCGGCTTCGCGGCCGCGGCCTTCCTGGCGGAATATCTTCTGCCGGTGCAGGGGCTGCCGTATCTTGCGGTGGCCCTTGCGGCCTTTCTGCCCCTTTGTTTTTTGCTGAAGGGGCGTGGCCGCCGGTGCGCCATGCTCTGTCTTGCGGCGGCCGCCGCGGGACTTCTTTCGTGGTATGTTCATTATGAGCGCCATGTGGCGCCCGGGGAAGGCTATGCCGGGGAACGGGTCTCTGTCACTGCCCGGGTCACGGATTATCCCGAAACGCTGGATGGCTATCAGCGGCTGAATGTCCGCATTCTGGAGGGTGCGCCGTCGGAGAAAGCGGTTCTCTATCTCTATGAGAGTGATGGCTCGGAACTGACGCCGGGGGATATCATCCGGGCGGAGGTGCGTTTGAGCTCCGTGACCGAAAGCGGCGGCGAGCGGCTTCACAGCTATACAGCTGCGGGGGTGAATCTGCGCGGGTATGTAAACGGCCTGGTGGAGAAGACCGGCCGGGACGAAAACGCATGGATGTATTTTCCCCGCGTGATCTGCCAGCGCGTGAAGGAGCTTTGTGACCGGATGTTTTCCGCGGATACGGCACCCTTTGTGAAAGCGCTCCTCACCGGAGACACGGCTGCTCTGAAGCAGGATGAGGGGCTTTATTCCCACATGCGTGTGGCCGGCGTGCTACACATCGTGGCGGTGAGCGGAATGCATCTGGTCATTCTTGTTTCGCTGCTTCAGTTTCTGCTGGGGCGCAGCCGGCGGACGAGCCTTTTGTGCATCCCGGTGATGGTGCTGTTTGTGTTTATGGCCGGATGCCGGGCTTCGGTGATCCGGGCGGCGGTGATGCAGTCGTTTTTTCTGCTCGCGCCTCTTTTAGAGCGGGAGAGTGACGGGGTCACCAGTCTTTCGGCGGCGCTTCTGGTGCTGCTGCTGGAAAACCCCATGGCGATTGGCGGCGTGGGACTGCAGCTGAGTTTTCTGTGCGTGCTGGGGTTCGTTCTGCTGATGCCGCTTTTTCAAAACTGGATGGATGGGCATTTGCCCATGGAAAACCCGGTCATACGCTTTGTGGCGGGAAGCGCGGCAGGGACGCTCAGTGCCGTGACCTTTTCCACGCCGGTGGCGGCGCTGTATTTTGGCTCGGTTCCGCTTTTGTCGGTGTTTTCCAATCTGCTGACGCTTCCGGTGGTGGAGATCTGCTTTGCCGGGGGTTATATTCTGTGCGTCCTGGGAGCAGTCTGGCCCGCGGCTGCGGCGGTCGGCGCCTGGGTGCTGGAATGGGGCGTGCGGTGGTGTGCGCTGGTATATGATGCGGTCGCGGCCATCCCCTTTGCCTGTCTGTATACGGTTTCCGGGAGCACGGTCCTCTGGCTTGCAGGGGTGTATGCTCTCTGGATTGTCTGGTTCCTTCGCTGGCGAAAGGGAAAACGTCCGGGTCTTGTGGTGCCGGTGTGCCTTTGCGTCATCGGACTTTGCGCGGTGATTCTCACCGGCGGCGCCCGCTTCCGGGAGGGAACGGGTGAACTTACGGTGCTGGACGTGGGCCAGGGGCTCTGTGTGGCGCTGGTGGATGATTCGGCCGCTGTGATGGTGGATTGCGGAGGTTCCGTTGACGCGGGAAATACGGCGGCAGACTATCTTTTGTCCCGGGGCAAAAACTGGCTGGATCTTCTGGTGCTTACCCATTTGCATGAGGATCACGCAAACGGCGTGGTGACGCTTTTGAGCCGCATTCCCGTGGACACGATCATCCTTCCGGACAGCGTGGATGATGAAGGCGGCCTTCGCTCGGAGATCGAGGCCGCGGCTGCGGAATATGAAGTGGATATCCTCTGGCTGGAGAGGCCTTGCGCCGCCCGGCTGGGAGGGATATCTCTGGAGCTTTATCTGCCCCAGGCGGGGACGGATATAAACGAGCGCGGCATTGTGGTCCGGGTGGAGACGGGAACCATGAGCGCCTATGTCATGGGCGATGCGGGCACGGACGCGGAACTGGAGCTTCTGCGTCAGGGCGCGATTTCGGATGCCGACGTTCTGGTGGTGGGCCACCACGGCTCCGCCGGCGCATCCGGACTCCTGTTTCTGCAGACGGTGCAGCCGGAGACGGCCATTGTCTCCGTGGGGCGAAACAGTTATGGCCTCCCGGCGGAGGCGGCGCTGGAGCGCATTGGAGAATATTGCCCCATCCTTCTTCGGACGGACGAGGCCGGAAACATAACCATTCAGGAGAAAGCGAACGGTTCAAGCTATGGCGAAAGTGGAAAAGAAAGCCTTCAACTACGGTGAAGTGCTGAAAGCCCTGCAGACAGAGGGGCCCCAACGGATATATATGCTCCGCGGTGAGGAGGATTATCTTCGGGACAGCTTTCTGGAAGCGCTGCGAAAAGAGTGCCTGGAGGAAGGGACGGAGGCCTTTAACCACCACCGCATTCAGGGCGCGGCGCTGGATATGGGGGCGCTGACCGAGGCGGTGGAGGCCATGCCCTTTATGGGCGAGCGTACGCTTACGGAGGTGCGGGAGTTTGATATCAACAAGGTTTCAAACTATGACCCCGAGGCGCTCAAGGCCCTTCTGAGCGATTTGCCGGAGTGGGCCACGGTGGTTTTTGTTTTTGCCCCCGGCTATGCACCGGATAACCGTCTTGGAGCGGTGAAGACCATCAAAAAGCTGGGCCGGGATATTGAATTTGCCAGCCCCCGGGAGGCGGAACTGACCCGCTGGGTCATCCGCCGTGTGGAGGACGGCGGCAAGCACATCGACGGCGCCACAGCAAATCATCTCCTCTGGGTCTGCGGCAGCCGCATGAACACCCTTATCCCCGAAATCCAGAAAATCGTAGGCGCGGCCGCGGGATCGGATATCACCAAAAAAGACATTGATGCCGTGGCGAAGCGGGCGGCGGAGACGACGATCTTCGATCTCACAAACGCGCTGGGCGAAAAAAAGTATGACAGGGCTACCGCGCTTCTGGCGGATCTTCTGGCGGACCGGGACGAGCCGCCCAAGAAGCAGATCGCTATGGTGAGTGAGCAGTTCCGCCGGCTGTATGTGGCCCGGGTGGCCATAGATGCCCGGCGGGGGGATGATTTTATCGGCGACTGCATCCCGGAACTGGCCGGGCGGAGCTATCCCATTCGGATGCTGAAGGACGCGTGCCGGAATTTCAGCCGGGAGCGGCTGGGCCGGGCGGTGAGTCTTTGTGCCCGGTGTGATTATGGAATGAAATCCAACGGTCCCGCCCCGGCGGAGCTGATGAAGGAACTGATTTTGAATCTTGCGATGGATCGAGCGATATGATAAAGATCAAGGAAGCGATCGTGGTGGAGGGGCGGTATGACAAGGCGGCCCTGGCCTCTCTTGTGGACACGGTTATTCTGGATACTGCCGGATTCGGGATTTTTTCCGACCGGGAAAAGCTGGCGCTCCTTCGCCGTCTGGCGGAGGCCCGGGGGCTGGTGATCCTTACGGACAGCGACGGCGGCGGTTTTGTGATCCGGAATTTCCTCAAAAGCGCCATTGACGGAAAATATGTGAAGCACGCCTATATCCCGGATGTATACGGCAAGGAGCGGCGGAAGCGCGCTCCCGGCAAAGAGGGTAAGCTGGGCGTGGAGGGTATGAAGCCGGAGGTTCTTCTGGAGGTACTTCGCCGCGCAGGCGTGGAGCTGGATGCTCCCCCGGAGCAGAAAGCGGAGGAGCCCATCACCAAGGCGGAGCTTTTCGCTCTGGGACTGACGGGACGGACGGACAGCGCGGCCCGAAGGGCCTGTGTGCTGAAAGCTTTGTCTCTGCCGGAACGGCTGACCACCAATGCGCTGCTGGACGTTCTGAACGTTCTGACCACGCGCCGGGAACTGCTGGATATTCTGGAAAAAATGGAAGAATAAGAAAGACCGGGCTTTTGGCCAATGTCATTAAGATAGCGTTCTAACAGAAAGAAAAGAATGGTCTGCGCGGACC
>CAZQFN010000091.1:0-5934 GCA_964592685.1 uncultured Oscillospiraceae bacterium
ATGACCATACGGGGGGCCTTGCCCTTGCGGAAGCCCTGAACGAAGATGTTCTTCTTGTTCTTCAGGTAAGCGGCGTTGACGGCCTTCTCAAACTCGGCGGCGTCACACACCACTTCAAAGGATACGGTGCTTTTTTCTTTCTTTTCCAGGTTCTTGACAATCATGGTTGATTCTCCTTCCAATTGTACGCGGGAAAAATATTAAAATTTTGTTTTAAAATAAAGTCAACGATGTATTTTACCAGATATCACAGAATTTTACAAGGCCTGAATCGAATCCCGTCACCGGAAACGCAGAGATGCCTTGTTCCCTCCCAATCGCCGTTGAAGGCCATGCGCAGACTTTCCGCATGGAGATGGCCGCTGCAGCAGACTTTCACATCGTAGTCCCGCAGGAGCCGCAGGATATCTGGGCAGAGGTAGGCGCCGTATTTGGGCGGATAGTGGAGAAAGACGTATTTCTCCCGGTCACCGCCAGCCTTGAGGGATGTTTCCAGCCGCAGGACTTCCCGGTCGATGAGCTTTTTATCGTGGGCACTGCCCCGGGATTCCTCATAAAACCAGCCCCGGCTGCCGCAGATGGCGGCGTTCTCGCCGTATTCATAGGCGTTGTTGTGGAGAATGGAGAGGGAGTCGAAGCCATGCTTTTCAAAGAAAGCGTTCATTTTCGCGGCGGAGGTCCACCAGTAATCGTGGTTTCCCTTGAGAATGATCTTCCGGCCGGGGAGCTGGTGAATGAAGCGGAAATCCTCCTCCGCCTCCTCCAGACTGAGGCCCCAGCTGATGTCCCCGCAGAGGACGCAGACATCCTCCTCCGTGAGCGCCGAAAATCCCTCTTTTATTTTTTCTACATAATTTTCCCAGGCGGGACCGAAAACGTCCATGGGCTTATCCGTCCCAAAGGACAGATGAAGATCGCCTATGGCAAAAAGTGACATGAATGATACCCTTTCCGTTGCAGATACTAGCTGCGAGGTGATCAAAGTGGATAAAAACAGATGTGAAGACCGGGGCTGCCTCAGCGGCGTCTGCTGCACTGTGGAAAACTGCCGGCATCATGCCATCGGCAATCTCTGCACCGCGCCGCATATCGATGTCAAGACGGAAACGGCTGTCACCAGAGACCAGACTTTCTGCAGCACGTTTGCGCCTTTGGACACCCGCCTGTAAGAATCGCTCTCACAGGTGCGCTCTCATGGGACGGCGGACGCCGTCCCTACATATCTCTCAGCGCAGGAACCGGCCGACGGCCTCTTCCATATCGGCCACTTCCACCCACTCTTCAAAGCGGACCGTCTTGCCCGCCAGATTCGCCAGGGGCGCGGGCGCGGCCACGCCGGTGAAGGCAGTGAGCTCGTCCATGAGGGCAGGGCCGGTCTCACCGGTGACGATACCCAGGGCATCCAGCACCGCGCCGCCGAACTTGAAGGGGCTGGCGGTGGAGACGATGACGCAGGGCTTCCTCTCCCCCGTCTTCTGACGCACGTCCTCCAGCACCCGGCTGGCGACGGCGGTATGCGTGTCCATGAGATAGCCCTGCTGCCAGAGGCGGGCAATCTCCTCGTGGGACGCCTTTTCATCGCAGAAGCCGCCGATGAACTCCGCCTGAACAGCGGCCTTCACCGCTTCGTCCACCTCATAGCGCCCCTCGGCATTCAGCTTTGCCATATAGGCGGCCACCTTCTCCGCATCGCCGGTGACGCAATAGAGCAGGCGCTCCAGATTGGAGGACACCAGAATGTCCATGGAGGGGGATGTGGTCAGATAGAAGGGGCGGTTTTTGTCATACACGCCGGTTTCGATGAAGTCCGTGAGGACCTTGTTGTCGTTGGAAGCGCAGATGAATTTATCCACAGGCAGGCCCATATGCTTGGCGTACCAGCCGGCCAGGATGTTGCCGAAGTTTCCGGTAGGCACGCAGAAATCGATCTTCTCGCCCATCCGGATCTTTCCGGCGTTCACATAGTCGCAGTAGGCGGAGAAATAATACACCACCTGAGGCACCAGACGGCCCCAGTTGATGGAGTTTGCAGAGCTGAGGAAGAAGCCGCGCTCGGCCAGTTCCTTTTCAAAGTCCCGGTCGCCGAAGATCTTCTTCACGCCGGTCTGGCAGTCGTCAAAGTTTCCGTTCACCGCGGTGACATTGACATTTCCGCCTTCCTGGGTGGCCATCTGAAGCTTCTGGATCTGGGAGACGCCGCCCCTGGGATAAAAGACCATGATGCGGGTGCCGGGAACATCCCGGAACCCCTCCAGGGCTGCCTTGCCGGTGTCGCCGCTGGTGGCCACCAGGATGGACACGGTGCGCTCCTCCCCGTTTTTCCGCAGGGACGCGGTGAGAAGACGGGGCAGGATCTGAAGGGCCATATCCTTGAAGGCGCTGGTGGGCCCGTGCCAGAGCTCCAGAACAGCAGTCTCGTCATCCAGAATGTGGAGGGGCGCGATGGCTGCATCGTCAAAATTCGCCCCATAGGAGGCGGCGCAAATGGCCTCCAGTTCCTCCGGGGAGAACTCCTCCAGGAAGAGGCCCAGCACCTTCACGGCGCGGGCGCGGTAATCCAGGGCACAGAGCTCCCGGATGAAATCCTCGCTCACAGCGGGGATCTCGGTGGGCACATACAGGCCGCCGTCGGCGGCAAGGCCACGCACGATGGCCCGGGAGGCGGTGATACCCGTCCGCCCCTCTCTGGTGCTGACATATTTCATAACTGATACGCATCCTCTATATGATGTATTTCCGGTTTCTTTGTCATAAGCCCCTCCGGAGCGTATACCTCGATCACATCGAACCGGGGCTGCCGTCCGGTGGGGTTGCGGAGAAGCCAGTACTCCGCAGCCGCGATGACGCGCCGCTGCTTGGCCGGCGTGACAAATTCCTTTGCGGCGGCGAACTCCGCGCTTTTCCGAAGCTTCACTTCCACAAAGGCCAGATATTTTCCCTTTTCCGCGATGATATCGATCTCGCCGA
The DNA here is from genome assembly GCA_964592685.1 of uncultured Oscillospiraceae bacterium. Lineage (GTDB taxonomy): Bacteria > Bacillota > Clostridia > Oscillospirales > Oscillospiraceae > CAJOIG01. Next base: position 2,968 of record CAZQFN010000091.1, read on the forward strand.
AGCGACTGGAAAAGTTTCGGCCGATGATCTTATAGCCATGCCGGCGGAGATATCGCTCCGCGGCATCCTCGCCAAAGGCGCCCAGAATCTTCTTATCGCTTGGCATAGAACTTTTTCAGAAAAGACATGCGGTGGATGGGAGACGGGCCATACTCCTCCAGCGCGGCATAATGGACTTTGGTGCCGTAGCCCTTGTGCTTTTCAAAGCCGTATTGAGGGTATTCCTTCGCCATCTCACACATCAGCCGGTCACGGGTGACCTTCGCCAGAACCGACGCCGCCGCGATGCAGGCGCATTTGCCGTCACCCCCCACGACGCTCCGGGCATTCACCCGGATGTCCCGGGTGGTATTGCCGTCGATGAGGGCGATGTCCGGCTTCACGGACAGCTTCTCGATGGCCCGGTTCATGGCCAGAAGGGCCGCGGACAGAATGTTGATCTCTTCGATCTCCTCCACGGAGGAAAAGGCAATACCATAAGCCAGAGCCTTTTCCAGGATCCGGTCATAGAGGGCCTCCCGCTTCTTCTCCGTAAGTTTTTTGGAATCGTTGAGCCCGGGCAGATCGCAGTCCTCCGGCAGGATCACCGCCGCGGCACACACAGGCCCCGCCAGCGGGCCGCGGCCGGCCTCGTCCACACCGCAGACAACGGGATATCCCTCCCGGTGAAGCTGCTTTTCAAGAGCGAACAGATCCTCAAGGTCTTTCAAGGCTGATCCTCCCCAGCTTGCCGCCCCGGAACTCATCCAGCAAAACGGCAGACATGCGCTCGGTGTTCACCTCGCCCCGGGCCATCAGGAAGCCGCGCTTGCGGGCGCAGTCCTCCAGAAGCTCCCAGCCCTGCTTGTCCGGGTCCACATCGATCTTGTAGCGCTCCTGCAGCACGCCGGGGTAATTGTCCCGCAGGGTGATAAGAAGCTTCGCCGCCAGATCCTCCATGTCCAGAACATCGTCCTTCACCGCGCCGGTGAAGGCAAGGCGCTCGCCGACCACCTGGTCGTCAAACTTGGGCCAGAGGATGCCGGGCGTGTCCAGCAGCTCAAGCTGGCTGTCCACGGTGATCCACTGCTTGCCCCGGGTGACGCCGGGACGGTCGGAGGTGGCCGCCGTTTTGCGGCCGCTGACTTTGTTGATAAAGGTGGACTTTCCCACATTGGGCACGCCCACGATCATGGCCCGCAGGGGGCCGTTTTTGTCCCGCACGGTGCGAAGCGTGGCAGAAAAGTTCTTCACGCCCCGGCCGGACCGGGCGTCACACTCCAGAAAGGGAATGTTCTGTTCTTTATAATGCGCTTTCCACAGAGCGGTAACCGCGGGGTCCGCCTGATCCGCCCGGTTGAGGATCAGCAGCCGGGGCTTGCGCCCGGCGATGATCCCGTCCAGATCCGGGTTGCGGCTGGCAAGAGGAATGCGGGCGTCCACCACCTCGCAGACCACATCCACCAGTTTCAGGCTGTCCTGCATCATCCGCTCGGCCTTTTTCATATGGCCGGGGAACCACTGTACATTCGCCATCAGCTTCCATAGATCGCTCCCATCTTGCCGAACGGCAGGATGCGGAAGATCACCTTTCCCATGATATAGCGCTCATCCACGCAGCCGATGGTTGCCCGGCGGCTGTCCGTGGAGTTGTTGCGGTTGTCGCCCAGAACGAACACACATCCCTCCGGCACGGTGACCGGCCCGGTGATGTCCTCCGGGTCATACGTCAGTTCGTTGATATAGGGCTCGTCCAGCTCCACCCCGTCCACATACACGGCGCCGGTAATAAAGTCAAACTCCACCGTCTGACCTTCCTCGGCGATGATGCGCTTCACGATGGGCTCCTGGCGGAAGGTATCCTTCCGCAGAACGACGATGTCGCCCACTTCATAATCCCCCGCAAGACGGGTGATGATGATCTTGTCCCCGTTTTCCAGCGTGGGGACCATGGAGCTTCCCACCACATCGATGACGCGGGCCACGAACACAAAAATCAAAACGCAGAAGATCAGCGCGATGACAACGCACTGCATCCACTCGTAAAGTTCCTTATGAACATTGACTTCTGTCTTAACCTCGGGAGTCTCCGGGGTCATGTTTTCCTGGTTCATTGTCATAAACCCCCTATTATGGATTATTGATATATTATACAACGTTTATTCGGCTGAACGCAATAAAAAGGTAAACAAAAAAAGAGGCCAAAGCCTCTTTTTTTGCAAATCGTATTGATTTTTACAGTCTTTCCTTGACCTTGGCGGCCTTGCCGACGCGGTTGCGCAGATAGTACAGCTTGGCGCGGCGAACCTTACCACGGCGGACAGTCTCCACGCTCACGATGGAGGGGGAGTGCACGGGGAAGACCTTCTCGCAGCCGACGCCGTAAGAGATGCGGCGGACGGTGATGGTCTCGTTGATGCCGCCATGCTTCTTGGCGATCAGAGTGCCTTCGAAAGCCTGGTTGCGCTCACGGTTGCCTTCCTTGATGCGGACGGTGACGCGGATGGTGTCGCCGACGTTCATGGTGGGCAGCTCGGGCTTCATGTACTGCTGAGTCAGTGCATTGATCAGATCCATAATATATACCTTCCTTAAATAGACGTTCTTACCGGGGTAAAGACCGACCGGCAGCGGACCGCCCTGATAGGCGCAGTTATACACGCGCTCTGGTATGTTACCATAAAACACCTTGAGGTGCAAGAGTTTTTTCGCGGAAAACCGGAAAATTTTTATTCCTCACCGGAAGGGCGTCATATCTTCCTTGAATGCCTCCACGCGGGTGAAGACAAAATAGGCCGGCTTGTCCTCTCCCAGGGCCTGCATCATCACATCGCCGCTGAGAGCCGGTTCCTGGGCATGGATGATCAGATCCGCCTCCACACCGTTTTCGGTGTCCGTAAACACGGCTTTCCGGATGGCGGGGGCGATGTTGTCCACCCGGGGGCCCTTCTTGCCCCGGCGGGTCACAAGGATCTCCTCCCGGGCGAA
>CAZQFN010000092.1:0-5920 GCA_964592685.1 uncultured Oscillospiraceae bacterium
TGGGAGACATTTGCGATGAAGTCCGTCCGCAGCGTCTCCACGCCGGAAAGCTCCTCCGCCATGGTGTTGAAACAGGCGATGACCTGGTTAAAGCTGTCGGAGCCATAGATTCCCCGAACGTAGGGGATGCGCACAGAGAAATCCCCCTGAGCCATGCGTTTGCCCGCATCCGTGATCTTCCGGATGGGACGGTTGAAGACAAAGCGCCGCCGGATAGCATCTGCCGCCGTGGTAAGCCCACTCAAAAACACCACATTCCAGAAGGTCTGCTTGGCCGCCGAGGAGAGCATTTCCTCCGTGAGCACAATGCCCAGCGTGCGGGTGAGGGTGGTTGTAAACAGCATGAGGCAGCAGGAAATCACAAAGGCCACGAACAGAAAAATCACCAGATAGTGATTCACCGCCGCCAGCACACGCCGGGGGCGACAGCCCCGCTCGGCGCTCATTTCAGCACCGCCTTATAACCCAGACCGTGCACGGTGACGATTTCAAAATCGTCGCACTCCGAGAGCTTCGAGCGCAGCTTCGTCATATATACATCCACCGTCCGGGGGCTGGAGGCCGTGTCCGCGTCCCAGAATTCGTCCATGAGTTGGGTACGGGTAAAGGTCTTTTTGGGATAGGACAGGAGCTTATAGAGAAGGCTGAACTCCCGGTTGGTGAGATTTATCTCCTCATCCCCCAGATAGGCAGTATGCTCATCCATATCCATAGTAAAGCGGCCCGCCGTGAGCGTGCGGCTGGCGGCGATCTTCGCCCGGCGCAGCAGCGCTCCGATACGGAGAAACAGCTCGTCCAGATCGATGGGCTTCACCATATAGTCATCGATACCCACCCGGTAGCCCCGCTGCTTGGAGGCAAAATCGTCCCGGGCTGTCATGAACAGGATGGGGATCTCCGTGTTAAGGGAGCGGACCGTTCTGGCAAACTCAAAGCCGTCGATTCCCGGCATCATCACATCGGAGATGATGAGATCGAACATGGTCTCGTACATGGCATCATAGGCTTCCTCCGCACCCAGACAGCCGGTGGCCTCATAGCCACTTTGATTGAGGAAGGTGCAAACGGAGCGATTGAGAGCCCGGTCATCCTCCACCACCAGTATTTTGAACATAGAACTTCCTCCTATGGCATTTTTCGGCCTCATTATAGCACAGAGATGTTAACGAAATGTTTGCGTTTTCGGGACTTCACAACAAAAACAGGGCGGCAACAGCCGCCCTGCCCGGAATGAGTTGTTCGATTATTTTTGGGCGGCATCGATGCGCTCCTGCGCCGCGGCGATGCGGGCCTCCGCCTCGGCGATCTGCTCATCGCGCTCCGCCTGCATCATAGCCTTGCAGCGTTCGGGATTGCCCATGGCCTTGGCCTCCTCCCACTGCGCCTTGCTCTCGGCCTTGACAGCGGCAAAGTTTGCCTTGTCCACCTCGTGCTGGGCCTTGGCGCTGTCCTTCATGTCCTGAAAAGCCTTTTTGAAAAATTCACCCATTGTCGTATATCTCCTTTATGATTTTGATTTTTTGTTTTCGGTGTTTTGCTTTATGTCTGTATTCTACTCCGGGTTTGTTTTGGATTTGATTCCGAAATATTTGCGAAATGTTAATCCGAAAAAACTTTTTCCGGTCACAGCAGCGGCGCAAAAATGCGCACCACGGAGCGGACAAAGCTCTGAACGAGCGTGGTTTTACACATTTCCTCCGTCACCGGGATGCTCTTTCCCATGGTGTTTTCCACATCCGCTTTCAGGTCCCGGATGCTCTCACAGCGATACATCCACACGCCGTTTTCAAAGTGGTGAACAAGACTGCGGTAATCCAGATTGATGGTGCCGATCATGGCATATTCATCGTCGGCCAGATAGCTTTTGGCGTGGATAAACCCGGGCTCGTACTCATAGATCTTCACCCCCGCGTCCATGAGCCGCCGGTAGAAGCTGCGGGTCATGCCGAAAACCAGCTTCTTATCCGGGATATGGGGCACCACGATGCGCACATCCACACCCCGGAGGGCGGCGTTTTCGATGCTCTGGCAGAGGTCGTTGTCGATGATGAGATAGGGGCTTGTCATATACACATACCGGTCCGCAGCGGCCAGCATGTTCTGGATAACACTTTTACCCACCCGGCGCTCATAGAGGGGATTGGGCCCGTCCCCAAAGGGGATGACAAAGCCGTCTTCCTCTACCGCGCAGGAGGGATAGTGCTCCGGGCCGGTAACCGGCAGCTTCTTTACATTCAGCCCATAATCATAAACAAATAGCTTTGTGAGCTCCCGGACTGCCTCCCCCTCCAGACGGATAGCCGTGTCCTTCCAGTGGCCGAAGCGCTCGATCTCATTTATATATTCGTCCGCGATGTTCACACCCCCGGTATAGCCCACGCGCCCGTCGATGACCAGGATCTTCCGGTGGCTGCGGTTGTTGAACTCTCCGTCCGCCGCGCCTTTCAGGCGGGAAAAGGGAGTTGCCTGGATGCCGTATGTTTTAAGGGTCTTGCTGTAATTTCCCGGCAGGGTAGCCATGCAGCCGATGTCGTCATAAACGACTTTCACTTCCACGCCCCGGGCGGCCTTTTCCTTCAGAATGTCCAGAATGGAATCCCAGAACACGCCGCCCTCGATGATAAAGTATTCCAGGAAGATAAACTTCTCCGCCCTGCGCAGATCCTCCAGCATGGCCTTGTGCATGTCCTCACCCAGGGGAAAATAGGTCTGGCAGGTGTTGGTGAACAGATGAGAATCGGATATCCTGCACAGCATCTTCGCCTGGTTGTGGGCGGCGTAGCTCTCGGCCCGGATGGCATCAAACAGGGCGCCGTCATTCTTCTCGTAGGCACATGCTTTCAGCTCGTTCATCCGGCGGATATACCGTTTGTTGGGTTTTCTGGAATAGAACAGAAAATACAGCATAAACCCCGCGATGGGAACGATCAGCACACAAAGAAGCCAGGGAACTTTATAATCCGGGTTATCGTCCGAGGCGATGATGCGGATCACACAGGCAATTTCCGTGGCCCAGCAGGCCAGATAGAAATAGGGCACATACCAGCACAGCGCCACCACGATGCCGATGATGGCAAGGATCTCCAACAGCATTATAAGCACGGCGACGACATACCGAACCGGGATATAGGTCACATTCTTTTCCACCTGCCGGTCGTTTACCTTGAAGCGTAGGGTTCGTTTCATAGCATTTCTCCCATAAGCGCAAAAGCGAGGACGCGCCCGTTCAAGGCTCGCCTCGCTTTTTCTATATTCTTACTTCAGACCCATGAACATGGGGATAAGGCCCAGAAGCAGCAGGATGCCCGCGACACCGACCACAAGACCGAGAAGCATTTTACCCCAGACCATGATAAGACACATGCCCAACCCCAGCACCAGCGCGGCCAGGACTCCATAGGCGATCTTGCCGATGAGCTTCCAGTCCGGCGCGACGAGCTGCTTGCCGGACTGCTTGCGCAGCCAGATAAACAGAATGAGCAGAACCACCGCACCCACGGCGGTGACGACCACACCGGGTTTGAACATGTTCCACTCGGACAACAGACACATGCACATGCCAATGGAGAACATCAGTCCGCCCAGAACACCGAGAACAAGAGAGAAGAAATGTTTTTTCTGCATTTTTAATAAGCCTCCGTAAAGTCATTTGTTTCTTTTCATGGCTGCATCATACTCCCGGGATGTTTTGGATTTGATTCCGAAATGTTTGGGAAATGTTAATTCCCCAAATTCTCGCTTTCAATCGGATATTGACTTTATTCCGTGAATGGGCTAAAATACCGTATAAGTATTTACCGGAGGTTTATTACCATGGAACATATCAAGACCATTGAGACCCGCAACCTGTGCGACAGCGCCAAGAACGGCGGCTGCGGCGAGTGCCAGACTTCTTGCCAGTCCGCCTGCAAGACCAGCATCGGCATTGCCAACCAGCAGTGTGAAAACACCAAGGAGAGCAAGTAATCTCAAACCTTAAAATGCCGCCGTGCAGGCGGCATTTTTTATCATATACCACAAAGAGGAAACACTATGATCCATCAATACAAGTTGGGCGGCTACAACATCGTGCTGGACGTCTGCTCCGGCTCGGTCCACGCCGTGGACGAGGTCGCCTATGACATCATCGGTCTTTTCGAGACCCATTCCCGGGAGGACATTCTCGCCGCCATGGCGGAGAAATACGCCGGCCGGGAGGATATCACCCCTCAGGATCTGCAGGAGTGCTATGACCAGGTGGTCGCGCTGAAAGAGCAGGGAAAGCTCTTCGTGGAAGACACCTTCGCCCCCATGGCGGGCGAGCTGAAAGAAAAGACCGCCGGCGTGGTGAAGGCCCTGTGCCTGCATGTGGCCCACACCTGCAACCTCAACTGCTCCTACTGCTTTGCGAGCCAGGGCAAATACAACGGCGACCGGGCCGTCATGAGCTTTGAAGTGGGCAAGCAGGCGCTGGATTTTCTGGTGGCCCACTCCGGCACCCGCCGGAATCTTGAGGTGGACTTCTTCGGCGGCGAGCCGCTGATGAACTTCCAGGTGGTCAAAGATCTGGTGGCTTATGCCCGGAGCATCGAAAAGGACTGCGGCAAAAACTTCCGCTTCACTCTCACCACCAACGGCATGCTCATCGACGACGACGTGATCGATTTCGCCAACCGGGAGATGAGCAACGTTGTCCTCAGTCTGGACGGCCGCAAGGAGGTCCATGACCGTTTCCGGGTGGACTATGCCGGCAATGGCAGCTGGGAGCGGATCGTTCCCAAGTTCCGGAAGCTGGTGGAGGCCCGGGGCGGCAAGGGCTACTATATGCGCGGCACCTACACCCACAACAACGTGGACTTCCTCAATGACATAAAGCAAATGCTGGATCTGGGCTTCACGGAGCTGAGCATGGAGCCAGTGGTCTGCGCCCCCGGCGATCCCTCGGAGCTCACCGAGGAGGATATGCCCATCCTGATGGAGCAATACGAGCAGCTTGCCCGGCTCATGCGCCAGCGGGACAAGGAGGGCCGTCCCTTCACCTTCTATCACTACATGATCGATCTCACCGGCGGCCCCTGCATCTATAAGCGCATCTCCGGCTGCGGCTCCGGCACGGAATACATGGCCGTCACCCCCTGGGGCGATCTCTATCCCTGCCATCAGTTTGTGGGCGACGAAAAATTCCTTCTCGGAAACATCCGGGACGGCGTGACAAACACCGCCATCCAGAACGACTTTGCCGCCTGCAACGTATACGCCCGGGAAGAATGCCGGGACTGCTGGGCAAAGCTCTACTGCGCCGGCGGATGCGCCGCCAACGCCTATCACTCCACCGGCTCCATCCGGGGCGTGTATCAATACGGCTGCGAGCTGTTCCGCAAGCGCATGGAATGCGCCATCATGGTGGCCGCGGCCCGCATTCTGGAAGGAAACGGCTGATGGACAGCCCCATCTGCGGCTTTGTGAAGCAATACGCCGGAGAGGATATTCTTCGGCTGCATATGCCCGGCCACAAGGGGGCCGGCCCCTTGGGCGCGGAAGCGCTGGACATCACCGAAGTCCACGGCGCGGACAGTCTTTATGAGGCGGACGGCATCATCGCCCAAAGCGAGGAAAATGCCTCCGCCCTCTTCGGCTGCCCCACCTTCTATTCCGCGGAAGGCTCCTCCCTGTGCATCCGGGCCATGCTGTATCTCACCGCGCTCCATGCCCGGGCCAGGGGAAAGCGGCCTCTCATCGCCGCTGGGCGAAACGCCCACAAAACCTTCCTCTCCGCGGCGGCCCTTCTGGATTTTGACGTTCACTGGCTCTGGCCGGAGATCGGGAACGCCTATCTTGCCTGCCCCATCACCCCGCAGACACTGGAGCGGCAGCTCGCTCAGATGGCCGAGCCGCCCACCGCCGTCTATATCACCAGTCCCGATTATCTGGGAAACACCGC
>CAZQFN010000093.1:0-5632 GCA_964592685.1 uncultured Oscillospiraceae bacterium
AGAATATCTTCCATCTCCTCCACGGTACAGCCGGTGGTGTACAGATACACCGCCGGCAAATTTTTCAGGCAAAAAACCGGCGCCGCAAAACGCGGCGCCGGCCCTTCAAAAGAGAGAGAAATTCGGTTGTTTCCTATATATCAGTACATGCCGCCCATGTCAGGGGCTGCGGCGGGAGCCACGGGCTCCTTGATGTCGGTCACGAGGCTCTCGGTGGTCAGCACCATGGAGGCCACGGAAGCAGCATTCTGCAGAGCGCTGCGGCAGACCTTGGTGGGATCCACGACGCCGGCGGCGATCATATCGCAGAAGACCTCGTTGGCGGCGTCGAAGCCGTAGGTGGGCACATCGCTGGCCATGACGCGGTCCAGGATAACGGCGCCCTGCAGGCCGGCATTCGCGGCAATCTGCATGATGGGAGCCTCCAGAGCCTTGGCAACCGCCTTGGCGCCGGTCTTTTCGTCGCCCTCAAGACCCTCGGCCACTTCGGCCGCGGCCTTGGCGCCCAGAACATAAGCGGTGCCGCCACCGGCCACGATGCCCTCTTCCACGGCAGCGCGGGTGGCGTTGAGCGCGTCCTCGATGCGGAGCTTCTTCTCCTTCATCTCGGTCTCGGTGGCAGCGCCGACCTTGATGACGGCAACGCCGCCGGCCAGCTTGGCCAGACGCTCGTTGAGCTTCTCGCGGTCATACTCGCTCTCGGTGACTTCGATCTGGTTGGTGATCTGATGGATGCGGTCGGCAATGGCGGCGGAGCTGCCGGCGCCGTCCACGATGATGGTGTTCTCCTTGGTGACCTTGACCTGACGGGCGGTGCCCAGCATGTCGACGGTGGCATCCTTCAGCTCCATGCCCAGATCGCTGGAGATGACCTGGCCGCCGGTGAGAATGGCGATATCCTGGAGCATATCCTTGCGGCGGTCGCCGAAGCCGGGGGCCTTGACGCAGACGCAGGTGAAGGTGCCGCGGAGCTTGTTCAGGATGATGGTGGCGAGAGCTTCGCCCTCCACGTCCTCGGCAATGATGAGCAGCTTCTTGCCGGTCTGGACAACCTGCTCCAGGCAGGGCAGGATATCCTGGATATTGGAGATCTTCTTATCGGTGATGAAGATAAAGGGATCCTCCAGAACCGCTTCCATCTTCTCGTTGTCGGTAGCCATGTAGGGGGTGATATAGCCGCGATCGAACTGCATGCCCTCCACGACCTCGGAATAGGTCTCGGCGGTCTTGGACTCTTCCACGGTGATGACGCCGTTCTGGCTGACCTTCTCCATGGCCTCGGCAATGAGCTTGCCGATCATCTCGTCGCCGCTGGAGACAGCGCCGACACGGGCGATGTCGCCGGAACCGGAGACGGGCTGGGAGTTGGCCTTGATGGCCTCCACGGCGGCGTCGGCAGCCTTGGCGATGCCGCGGCGCATGACCATGGGGTTGGCACCGGCGGCCAGGTTCTTCAGACCCTCGCGGATGATGGCCTGGGCCAGGATGGTGGCAGAGGTAGTGCCGTCGCCGGCCACGTCGTTGGTCTTGGTGGAGACTTCCTTGATCATCTGGGCGCCCATGTTTTCAAAGGGGTCTTCCAGTTCGATCTCCTTGGCGATGGTCACACCGTCGTTGGTGACCAGGGGAGCGCCGAATTTCTTGTCCAGAACCACATTGCGGCCCTTGGGTCCCACGGTGATCTTGACGGTATCGGCCAGTTTATCAACGCCCCGCTGAAGAGCGGCGCGGGCTTCTTCTCCATAAATGATCTGCTTTGCCATAATGTTTTGTTCCTCCTATTACTCTACGATAGCCAGGATGTCGGCCTGACGGACGATGGTGTATTCCTCGTCCTCCACCTTCACGGTGGTGCCGGTGTATTTGCCGGTGATGATGCGGTCGCCGGGCTTCACTTCCATCTTCACTTCATTGCCGTCCACCATGCCGCCGGGGCCCACGGCCACGACTTCATAGATCTCAGGCTTTTCCTGGGCGGCAGAAGCCAGAATGATACCGCTCTTGGTCTTCTCCTCCGCCTTCATACGCTTCATAACGACTTTGTCTGCCAGAGGTTTCAGGTTCATGTTCTAGTTCCTCCATATCATAAAAAATTATAAACATAAAAAAGTTGTACGTTAGCACTCATTACCTCAGAGTGCTAACGTACTTATAATAACCCAGTAGAGTCATTTCTTCAATCGGCAATTTGCACAAATTAACACATATTTCTATATCAAAAATACATATACAAATTACATTGCAGCATACCGTTATACAGTTTCCGCTTTTTGTCGGCGGTTTTTCCATAGAACCGCTCAAAATCGGCATCGGAGCAGATGATGAACTTCTTCCATCCCTCCGCCCGGGCCATGACGGCGCCAAAATCGCCGTAGAGCATCTGGGCTTCTTTCTTCTCCAGCATCCGTTCGCCATAAGGCGGGTTGCAGACCACCACGCCCTTTTCCATGGGCGGCACGAACTGACGCGCGTCCGCAACGGAGAAGGTGATATCCCCCGCCACACCGGCCCGCCGGGCATTCTCCCGGCTGAGGGCCACGGCCTTGGGGTCCGCGTCGGAGGCGAATATGTGATACTCGCCGTTATACTCAAGGCTTCTGGCCTCTTCCGCCGCTTCCTTCCAGACGCCGGGCGCAAAGCAACCCCATTTCTGGGCGGAAAAGCTGCGGTTCAGGCCCGGAGCCCGGTTCCGGGCAATGAGGGCTGCCTCGATGGCGATGGTGCCGCTGCCGCAGAAGGGGTCGCAGAAAGCGTCCCGGCCCCGGTAACGGGCAAAATCCACCAGCGCCGCCGCCAGCGTCTCCCGCAGGGGCGCCGCCACATGGCCGGGGCGGTAGCCGCGCTTGAACAGGGGCGCTCCGGTGGTGTCCAGATAGATATCGGCCCGGTCCTTCACGATGGAAAACTGCAGCTGGTGCATTTCTCCGTCCTCCGGCAGCCACTGGCTGTTGTAGGCCCGGCCCAGATTCACCGCCGCCGCCTTCTTGATGATGCGCTGACAGTCGGGCACGGAGTGCAGGGCCGAATTGAGGCAGTGGCCCTTCACGGGGAACTGGCCGTTCCGGGGGATATAATCCGCCAGAGGCAGGGCCTTCACGCCTTCAAAAAGCTGGTCAAAGGTCTTGGCCTCAAAGCTTCCCAGAAGCAGGAGCACACGCTCCCCGGTACGCAGCCGGAGATTGGCCTTGGCGCAGGCGAGCCCGTCGCCCTCAAACCGGACGCGGCCATTCTCCGCCCGGACGTTCTCCAGTCCCATCCGCCGCAGCTCGTTGGCCGCCGGCCCCTCCAGACCAAACAGCGTGGGTACAACAAACTCAGCCATCGGTCGTCTCCTCTTCCTCCGCGGCAACAGCCTCCGCCGCCTTTTCCGGGGCGGGCGCAGGAGCGGCCTCCTTCACGGTTTTTTCCTTTTTCTGCTTTTTCACAGGCTTTTTGTTATACACGCCCGTCAGCACCAGCACCGCCTCCGCGACGGCATAGACCACCAGCACCAGCGCCAGAATGGTCAGCGTCAGGGCCGCGCCGTAACCCATGGTGCCAACCGTGCCGGCCTTGAGCACATAGGGGCTGAGATAGGCGCTGTAATCATCCTCCTGGGGGATAACGCCGGCCGCCACCATCCAGTCCACATTTTCCGCAAACCACGCCGCCAGCAGACCGTTGGACGCATTATCGGCAGGCTCCGCCACACCGGTAACGATCATATGGAAGTCCATGGTGAGGGATTCGCCCTCCAGGAACCGACGGGTCTCCTCCTCCAGATCCCGGAGCCCGGCAACGTCGCCGATCGGATAGCGGATCATCATAAAGCTGCTCCCCACAGGGGACACGGCATAATAGGCGATCTCTTTGCCCGCGGCGTTTTTCTCCACGCCCACGATGTCCATAACAAATGACAGATCCGCCTCCAGATAGGCGCCATCCTCGATCACGGCGCCGGCCAAAACGGACGCGGGCCCGGCCAGCATATCCACAAAGGCAAACCCGGTCACAGCCAGAAACACCACCGCCAGCACCAGCGCCAGCGCCGCCCGGATCCACGCAAATGTCTTTTTGTTCGTCATTTTATGCGACTTCCTTTCTCTGTATGTCGTTTATTCGCCGCCCAGACGGAGTTTTGTCACCGCCGGTTCGTTTTCAAAGTATTCAAACTCCCGCTCATGACAGGTAAACAGCAGGATCTGCCGCTCCTCCGCCAGTTCCTTCAGCAGCTCCAGCGCCGAGGCCATCCGCTCCCGGTCAAAGGTCACAAGAGCGTCGTCCAGCACGATGGGGCAGGGCTCCTCCGCGGGAAGCGCCAGCCGGCAAACTGCCAGCCGCAGAGCCAGATACAGCTGATCTCTGGCCCCCTCGGAGAGATAGTCCATCTCCCAGCCCACGGCGTCCCCCGCCCGGCGGGCCTTGGCCGTAAGATCCCGGGCCAGGGTGATCTCGTCATACCGCCCGGCGGTAAGCCGGCCGAAAATGGCCGCCGCCTCTCTGGCCAGCGCAGGGGAGAACCGCTTCTGCATCTCGTCGTCCGCCTCTGCCAGCACTTCCATGGCCAGATTCAGGGCGTCTTCCTGGCGGGATATATCCTCATAACGGGCCTGAAGCCGGGAGAGCTCGCTTTCCAGCACCACCGGATCGCCCAGAACACGAAACTGCCCGTCAATGATGGCGCGCCGCTCCCGAAGCCGGGCCAGCTGTGCCCGCAGGGACTCCAGAGTCTGTCCGGCCCGGGCAGCCTCATTGTCGCCAGACTGGAAATCCAGTCCCTCCACAATGCGTTCCTCCGCCGTTTTCTGGGTCTTCCGGGCCTCTTCCAGCGCCTCCTCCGCCTGTTCCAGACGGAACTGCGCCCGCTCCTTTTCCTTCCAGAGCTCGCGATAGCGCTCCAGAAGCCCCTCGATCTCATCGGGGTCGGAGACACCATAGCAGTCCAGGATCCGTTTTCGGTCCGCCAGCGTATCCGCCTTGGTCTTCTGCATGCCGCTGAGCCGCATATACATCACCACGAACAACAGGATCAGCACGCATCCCGCACCCACGCACTCCAGAGGCCAGGGCACAAGCAGCGCCAGCAAAAATGCCGCCACCGCCAGGATCAGCGGGATAAACGCGATCTTCACCGGGGGCAGCTTATCTGCCAGACGCTGAAGCTCCCGGGCGTTCCCCATGTCGATATCCGAGCGCCGGCGGGCCTCCTCCGGCCCCATGTCCCCATAGGGCGTGGTATTCAGCGCGGCCTCCGCCGTGCGGTATGCCTCCCGGGCCTCCCGGAACGCTTCCTCCGCCTTCCGGCCCAGGGCGCGGCTGGCGGACATATCGGTCATCATCTGCTGACGGGCATCCCGCCGGGCCTCTTCCATCTCCCGCAGCGCCTGAGCCTCCTGTTCCTCCGTCTGGGCAATGGCGGCCTCCAGTTCTTCCCGCTCCGCCGCGGTGCGGCGAATGCCTTCCAGGGACCGGCGGATCTCCTCCATCTCCCCTTCCAGCTCCGGCAGTGCGCCCCGCTTGCCGCTGCGGCGGCGGTTGCGCCATTTCTTCAGCCGGTCGTTGGTCTCGGTGAACGAGACGTCCTCATCCCCGGCGGAGACGATGGCATTGATGCGCTTTTCCAGCTCCGGATCCGCCGTCACCGCAAGGCCGG
>CAZQFN010000094.1:0-5520 GCA_964592685.1 uncultured Oscillospiraceae bacterium
CACTGGTGATGGTGATGCCGCGCTCCTGCTCCTGCTCCATCCAGTCCATGGTGGCGGTGCCTTCATGGGTCTCACCGATCTTATAGTTGACGCCGGTGTAGTAAAGGATGCGCTCGGTCGTGGTGGTCTTGCCCGCATCGATGTGGGCCATGATGCCGATATTTCTGGTATTTTCGAGAGAATATTCTCTAGCCATAACAGTAACCTAACCTGTTCAGGATCAATAGCGGAAGTGCGCAAAGGCCTTGTTGGACTCGGCCATCTTGTGCGTATCCTCGCGCTTCTTCACCGCAGAGCCGGTGTTGTTGCAAGCGTCCATGATCTCGCCGGCAAGGCGCTCTTTCATGGTCTTCTCGCCACGCTTCCGGGCATAACCGACCAGCCAGCGCAGACCCAGGGTCTGACGACGGGCGGGACGGACTTCAATGGGAACCTGATAGGTGGCGCCGCCGACACGACGGGCCTTGACTTCCAGGCTGGGCATGATGTTGTTGAGAGCCTCGGTATAGGCCTCCATGGGGTCCTTACCGGTCTTCTCTTTAATGATGTCGAACGCAGAGTACACTACCTTCTGCGCAACACCTTTCTTGCCGTCCAGCATGATCTGGTTGACGAGCTTGGTCACCAGAACAGAATTGTACACAGGATCCGGCAAGATCTCTCTTTTGGGAACGTTACCTCTTCTGGGCACTTTTCTTCCCTCCTTCATAATAATGAATTCATCGGTACTCGAAAGTGTCTTTCGACTTCCGTTTGCGCCCTGAGGTTTCCCTTATATAAAAACCAACAGGGCAGCTGTTGGGGTAATGCGATTAAAAACTGAATGATGCTGAAGCTTACTTCTTGGGACGCTTTGCGCCGTACTTGGAACGGCCCTGGCGACGACCATCGACACCCTGGGTATCCAGAGTACCGCGAATGATGTGGTAACGCACACCGGGAAGGTCCTTGACACGACCGCCGCGGATCATAACGACGCTATGCTCCTGCAGGTTGTGGCCGATGCCGGGGATGTAAGCGGTGACCTCATAGCCGTTGGTGAGACGAACACGGGCGATCTTACGAAGAGCGGAGTTCGGCTTCTTGGGGGTAGAGGTACGGACAGCGGTGCAGACGCCGCGCTTTTGAGGGCTGGAGAGGTTGGTCTCCTTGTTCTTCAGAGTGTTGAGGCCTTTCTGCATGGCGGGAGAAGTGGACTTGTAAGTCACCTTCTGACGGCCCTTACGGACAAGCTGGTTAAAAGTAGGCATGACATTTTCCTCCTTTCCTTAAAAATTTGCGCTTTCACACAAGCTAGAATTTTACCATCAATGCCCTGGAATGTCAACCCAAAAATCGCAGTCCGCCCGGTCAAAAACCGGGCGGAGAGCAGTTAAGTTTTAAACAGAGGGCAAAAACAGCCTTCTCAGAACTGATGCGCCGCAAAATAGGCATCCCGACTGCCGGTATGGATGTTCCCCACCTGACGACAGTCGCCGATCATGTAGAAGTCCCCGGCGCAGGGATAAAGGGCCATGGCCTCCTCCTGAAGGGGGTTCATGCCGCCCAGGGCCACCACACTGTCGCACTCCACGCGGCAGATATTTCCGTCCCGGTCGGTGTATTCCACGAAACCGTTGCCAACCGCCGTGGCGGAGGCGCCGGTGACAAACCGGAAATTGGGAAGCCCGGCATAAAACTCCTGCATGATCTCCCGGTAATGGATGGGCGTGGCATCCAGGGCCAGACCGTCCTGACGGGTGAGCACAAGGGTATCATGCCCGTTTTCCGCCAGATACATACCGGCTTCGGTGCCGGACTCGGAGCCGCCGATGACCACGCAGCGCTTTCCCATCTCCGCCTCATGGCCGAAGACCTGGAAAATGCTGCGGCAGGTCTCCACCCCGGGGATCCGGGGCTTGTTGGGCGTTGCGCCCAGGGCCGCGATGAGAACGTCATATTCCTCGGGCAGCAGAAGTTCCGGGGTCGCTTTCGTGTTGAGCAGAACGCGGATGCCTGCCTTCTCCACCTGACGGATGAGATAATCCCGGTAATTCACCAGGGGCCATTTGAAGCTGGGCGCATCCATGAGCCGGAGCTGTCCGCCCAGAGCGGAGCCCGCCTCATAAATGGTGACCGCGTGGCCTCTCTCCGCGCAATACAGCGCCGCCCGCATGCCGGCGGGACCGCCGCCCACAACGGCCACTTTCTTCCCGGGGTCGGCCGGACGGGTGAGCTTGTCCAGCTTGTGGGCGATGCCCAGCTCCGGGTTCACGGTGCAGAAGCTCAGCCAGTGGCCCTCCATGCTGGACACATGACACTTATTGCAGCGGACGCAGGGCAGAACATCCTCTCCCCTGCCCTCCTTGGCTTTAATATAGTATTCGGGATCCACAAAGAAAGCGCGGGCCGCGCCGATGAGATCGGCCTTGCCGGAGGCGATGGCCTCCTCCGCGTCGTCCAGATCCTGGAAGCCGCCGATGGGCTCGCAGAGGATGCCGGTGCCGCTGGCCTTCACCTTGGCGCAGGCATCCAGCACCGCATACCTGTGGAGCTTGGAGTTATAGCCCGTGGGATGGTTCAGATTGCCGTTGGAGGCCCGGAACTGGAAAATATCCACCAGGCCCTCGGCCATCTTTGCCAGCGCGATGGTATCCTCGATGGTAGTGCCGCCGGGCTCCTCGGGGGTGATCTGGATCTCGATGGGGAAATCCTTGCCGCAAAGCTCCTTCACCCGGGCGCAAAGCTCCAGCATAAAACGGGCGCGGTTTTCAAGACTCCCGCCGTATTCATCGGTGCGGTGATTGGTCAGCGGGGAGAGGAACCGGCCGAACAGACTGGCCCTATAAGCAAAATGGAAGGTGACCATATCGAAGCCGAAGGTCTTATAGAGCTTCGCCCGCTGAGCATTGTATTCGATGACCTCCCGGATCATTTCGTGGGTCATCTCCTTGGCGCCTTTGCCGCCCCGGAGCATCATGTCCATGCTGTAATCGACCTGATTGTCCCGGAAGTTCTTAGAGTTGGCCATAACCTTGACCCCCTCCGTGGCGCTGACGTCATACATGGGGTTGGGGGCGCCGAAGGGCATCAGAGCAAGGGAGATGAAGGAACCGTAGTAATGGACCTGATCGGTCAGTTGGCACATATAGTTTTCCACGCTGGGGTCTGTCAGATCGTACATGGGGAAGCGCTTTCCGTCCTCGTTGAAGGAGGTGCGCTGGCCGGGGTTCGTCCAGTCCGCAAAGGTGACGATGGCTGCGCCGTTCCGGGCGCAGGAGACCATGTGATGGATCACCTGCTCAGAGGGATAGCTCTCCGGGCCCTGGAGAAAATGGGGCAGAGAGTTTGCGGAAACAAAACGGCTTTTCAGAACTTTTTTCCCCACCTTGACGGGAGAGAGAACGTGGCTGTATTTTTTCATGACGCTTATCTGCCTTTCATGTTGTATTCCGGCCTTAGGATAACAGCATCCGGGCCGGTTCGCAAGAGATTGTGATTAAAAAATCCCCCTGCCCGCAGGCAGAGGGATTGACTTTTGGTTTTCGCTCGATTACAGGGCGTTTGTACGGCCCACAAGAGCGGACAGGTCCACGTAATCCTCGGCTTCGCCGGAGATCTCGTCGTCCGTCTCGCCGTCCACAGTGCTGTAGATGGGCAGACCGGTACCGGCGGGGATGAGCTTGCCGATGATGACATTTTCCTTGAGGCCCACCAGGTGGTCCACCTTGCCCTTGATGGCGGCGTCGGTGAGGACGCGGGTGGTCTCCTGGAAGGAGGCGGCGGAGAGGAAGCTCTCCGTGGCCAGAGAGGCCTTGGTGATACCCATGAGGATCTGGGTGTAGGTGGCCAGTTCCAGACCTTCCTCGCCGGCGGCGAGGCGCTCCTTGACGGCCTCGTTGGCGGCCTTCAGCTCGGTGATGTCGATCACGGAGCCGGAGAGCAGGCTGGTGCTGCCGGGTTCCTCCACGCGGACCTTGCGGAGCATCTGGCGGGCAATGACCTCAATGTGCTTGTTGTTGATGTCAACGCCCTGCTGACGGTAGACCTTCTGGACCTCATGGACCAGATAGTTGCGAACGCCCTGACGGCCGTTTGCATCGTCGTCCACGCCGCGGGTGCGGAGAACATCGTGGGGGTTCAGAGCGCCGCGGGTCAGTTCCTCGCCCTGCTCCACATGCTGGCCTTCCTTGACGATGATGCCGCTGGAGTAGGGGATCTGGTAGACCTTGGTCTCGCCGAGAGCCTCGTTGGTGATGGTGAGAGCGCAGATGGCGTTCTTCTTCGCATCCTCCATGGACACGGTGCCGGAAATGTCGGCCAGAACCGCCATACGCTTGGGACGGCGGGCCTCGAACAGCTCCTCAACACGGGGAAGACCCTGGGTGATATCCTCAACGTCGGAGCCTGCGGCGCCGCCGGTGTGGAACGTACGCATGGTGAGCTGGGTACCGGGCTCACCGATGGACTGAGCGGCGATAACGCCGACAGCCTCGCCGGGATCCACGGGCTTGCCGGTGGCCAGGTTCATGCCGTAGCACCGAGCGCAGACACCGCTCTTGGCTTCGCAGCACATAACACTGCGGACCTTGACGGAGAAGATGCCGTTGTCTTCCAGGACACGGGCGTCGATGGGCATGAGCATGTGGTCGGTGTCAAAGAGCACCTCGCCGGTCTTGGGGCTGGCGATGGCCACGGCGGGATAGCGGCCGCGGATGCTCTCGCCAAAGGTCTGAGCGGCGGCAGCGGCCTCCACCTCTTCGATGCCGGCCTTTTCCAGAGCCTCGATGTCCATGGGACTGAAGGCCTTGTACTGGGGCACGACGATCTCGCCGGTGAGAGGATCGGTGATGTTTTCGGGGGCAAACTTGCCTTCCAGAGCGGCTGCATTGACCTTGGCCTTGACGATCTTGTCCAGCAGGACGCGGGCGTCGTTGCCGGCGGAGGTGCCGCAGTCATCCTCGCGGATGATGACCTCCTGGGAAACGTCCACCAGACGGCGGGTCAGATAACCGGAGTCCGCGGTACGCAGAGCGGTATCGGCCAGACCCTTACGGGCGCCGCGGCTGGAGACGAAGTATTCCAGAACGGTCAGGCCCTCGCGGTAGTTCGCCTTGATGGGGATCTCCAGGGTCTTACCGGCGGTGTTCGCGACCAGGCCGCGCATACCGGCCAGCTGACGGATCTGGTTCATGGAGCCACGGGCACCGGAGTTTGCCATCATGAAGATGGGGTTGAACTCGTCCAGGTTGGCCTGCAGAGCCTTCGTGACTTCGTTGATGGTTCTTTCCCACTCGGCGACCACGAGACGATAGCGCTCGTCGTCGGTGATAAAGCCGCGCTTGTACTGCTTTTCGATGTAGGGCAGAACATCGCTCTCGGTCTGGTTGATGATGTGCTTTTTCGCCTCGGGCACCTTCATATCGGAAATAGCGATGGTGATGGCGCCGATGGTGGAATACTTGTAGCCCAGAGCCTTGATCTTATCCAGAACCTCGGTGGCGATGGTGAAGCCGTGCTTGTCGATGCAGCGCTGGACGA
>CAZQFN010000095.1:0-5507 GCA_964592685.1 uncultured Oscillospiraceae bacterium
CGTCGATGTTCTTGGCCATGAGCAGCACGTCCGCCCCGATCTCCGCCGCCTTCAGAGCCGCGGCGGTGTCCGTGGAGAAATAGGGGTTGCCGCTGCCGCCGCCGAAGATGACCACCCGGCCCTTTTCCAGATGGTGCATGGCGCGGCCGTAGCAATAGCTCTCCGCGATGCGGGGCATGTCGATCATGGTCTGGACGCGGACGGGCACATCCACCTGTTCCAGCGCCTCCGCCAGGGCAAGACTGTTCATCACCGTGGCCAGCATGCCCATCTGGTCGGCGCGGGAGCGCTCCATCTTGCCGCCGCCGTCCTTCACGCCCCGCCAGTAGTTGCCGCCGCCGGTGACGATGCCCACCTGGACGCCCATGTCCACGCAGGTCTTCACATTGCGGCAGACTTCCTTTATCACATCAAAATCCAGGCCGCGCCCGGCGCTTCCGGCCAGGGCCTCGCCGCTGACTTTCAGCAGCACGCGGCGGTAGAGAGGTTTCATCTGTTCCATATCAGTCTCCTCACCGGTGAAAATTCATTCCGGGTCTATTGTAGGACGCACCGGCGGCATTTTCAACCATATAATTAAATTTCCGTCATAGCTATGGGAAATTTTATCACAGTTGCGCGCCAATTTCAACCGACTTTGCGCATCCCGGGGGCTACAATTCTCTCATGGAAACGATCTATGTGGATGAACTCTTTCTTCTGAATCTGGCCATCGACTATTTTCTCCTGCTGGGAACGGCCAGAATCTGCGCCCTGCCCTATCGCCGGGGCCGGTTCGCCGCCGGGGCGGCCCTGGGGGCGCTGTGGTGCTGTCTGGCTCTGGTGCCGGGGCTTTCCTTCCTGGGGGCGCCGCTGCTGCGGCCGGTGCTGGCCCTGGCCATGACCCTGCTGGCCTTCGGGGATCAGCGGAAGCTGCTGCGGTGCTTCGGGGCCTTTCTGGGGGTCTCGGCCCTCTTCGGCGGGGCGGTCTATGGGGGGGGCCTGGGCCGGGGCGGGGTCGCCCGGCAGGGGCCGCTGCTCCGGCTGGACATGGGGACGCTGGTTCTGTCCTTCGCCCTGTGCTGGGCGGCGGTGAGTCTTCTCTTCCGCCGGGGCGTGAAGCACGCCCGCCGGGGGTATCACACCGTCACCGTGGAGAAAAACGGCCGGATGGTCCGCTTCCGGGCCCTGGAGGACACGGGAAACGACCTCTATGACCCCGTCACCGGCTGCGCCGCCTTCGTGGCGGAGGCCGGGGCGGTG
This sequence comes from uncultured Oscillospiraceae bacterium, assembly GCA_964592685.1. Lineage (GTDB taxonomy): Bacteria > Bacillota > Clostridia > Oscillospirales > Oscillospiraceae > CAJOIG01. The sequence goes on from CAZQFN010000095.1 coordinate 1,243, forward strand.
AAGGACCTTTTCCCCAACACACCCGAATCCACCCTCCGGGGCCCGCCGGCGGAGGTTCTGGAAAAGCTTCCCGGGATGCGGCTCATCCCCTGCGCCGGCATCGGCGGCGGACGGACGCTTCTGCTTGCCTTCCGCCCGGACCGGGTCACCGTGGACGGCGAGGAGCGCCGGGATCTCCTCGCCGCCATCTCCCCCACTCCCATCGGCACCGACGGCGCCTATGAGGCCGTCCTGTGAGAAAGGAACGCTATGAACCGAATCAAACAGCTGCTCCTGCAGCTCTACCTGAAGCTTCAGCCCGTGCCCCGGGTGTTTTACATCGGCGGCAGCGACACCCTCCCGCCCCCGCTGGATAAACCCGAGGAGGAGGCCGCCATCGCCGCCCTGGCCGCCGGGGACGAGGCCGCCCGCCAGACGCTCATCGAGCACAATCTCCGGCTGGTGGTCTATATCGCCCGCCGGTTTGAGAACACCGGGGTGAATCTGGAGGATCTCATCTCCATCGGCACCATCGGCCTCATCAAGGCCATCGGCACCTTCAACCCGGAAAAGAACATAAAGCTGGCCACCTACGCCTCCCGCTGCATCGAAAACGAGATCCTCATGTTCCTGCGGAAAAAAAGCGCCCGCCGGACGGAGATCTCCATCGACGAGCCTCTGAACACCGACTGGGACGGAAACGAGCTGCTCCTCTCCGACGTGCTGGGCACCGACGGGGACGAGGTCATAAAGCCCATCGAGGAGGACGTGGAAAAAGAGCTTCTCATGGACGCCGTCCACCGGCTGGAGGACCGGGAGCGCACCATCATCCTCATGCGCTTCGGGCTGGACGGCTATGAGGAGCTGACCCAGAAAGAGGTGGCCGATCTTCTGGGCATCTCCCAGAGCTACATAAGCCGGCTGGAAAAGCGGATCATCCTGCGCCTGCGCCGGGAGCTGATCCGGCAGTTTTAGGGGGCGTCAACGCCCGCCGTCCCTCGTATTTTCACTCCGTTTTCTCCCAAAAACCGATATATATATATATATATATATCAACCCCCTTGACAAGCGGCATAATATGCGCTATAAATAAGGTAACATTAACATTTTTTGGAAGGAATCGTGTCATGCCGAGACCCAAGGGTAGCAAAAACAAGAAGACGCTGGAGGCGGAGGCCCATCTGGGGGACCGCATCGCCGAGGAGCTGCAGAAAAAGAAGCAGCTGGAGAAGGAAATGAACAAGCTCTGCCGGGAGATCGACGACCGGAACGAACGGCTGAAGCAGGTGAAAAAGCAGCTGCGCCGCTCCGCCCGGACCATCGAGGACCTGACGGCGAAGAAGGCGGACGTGGACGCCGCCAACGCCAGCGCCCTCCGCCAGGAGGAGATGCGCCAGCTGGTGAACACCCTGCTGGACAGCGGCCTTTCCACGGACGAGATTCTGAAAAAACTGGGATGAGGCATGGGGCCATGCAATGGCCCCATGCCCCCTCTCCGAGGGGGCTGGCTGCGAAGCAGACTGGGGGAGTTTACTCCCTCCGCCCCTCCGGGGCACCTCCCTCAGAGAGGGAGGCTTTGGCCATCCTTTCCCCCCCAAATACAGTTGACCACCCGGCCCATTGCTGATAAAATGGGCCGGGTATACTTTTATCAACGGACAAGGCAGGCGAGACTATGAACATCGGAAATGTGCAGATCAACGGACGGACGGCGCTGGGCCCCATGGCGGGGGCCACGGACGCCGCCTTTCGCCATATCTGCCGGGAGCAGGGCGTGGCACTGACCTGCACGGAGATGGTCTCCAGCCGGGGCCTTGTGTATAAGGACGGGAAGACCAGAGAGCTGCTCTTCCTCCCCGAAAACGACCACCCCGCCTGCGCCCAGATCTTCGGCTCGGAGCCGGACATCATGGCCGAGGCCGCGCCCATGGCCATTGAGATCTCCGGGGCGGACATTCTGGACATCAACATGGGCTGCCCGGTGGGCAAGATCGTGAAGAGCGGGGACGGCTCCGCCCTGATGAAGGACCCGGACCGGGCCTTTAAGATCATCGAGGCCTGCGTCCGCACGGCGGGCGTGCCGGTGACGGTAAAGTTCCGCAAGGGCTGGGACGGGGGCAGCGTGAACGCCGTGGAGTTCGGCAAAATGTGCCAGCAGGCTGGGGCCTCCGCCATCGCCGTCCACGGGCGGACGAGGGTGCAGATGTACGCGGGGCTCGCGGACTGGGACATCATCCGGGACGTGAAGGCGGCGGTGGACATCCCCGTCATCGCAAACGGGGACGTATTCTCCGCCGACGACGCCCGCCGCATCCTCAGCCGCACCGGGGCGGATATGGTCATGGTGGGCCGGGGGAGCTTCGGCGATCCCTGGATCTTCGCCCGGATCAACGCCGTTCTGAACGGGGAGCCGGAGCCCCCCATGCCGCCGCTGGAGGAGCGCATCGAGACCGCCCTGCGCCAGTTTGAGCTGGCCTGCCGGTGGAAGGACCCAGTGAACGCCTGTCTGGAGGCCCGGAAGCAGTTTTGCTGGTATCTGAAGGGCGTGCCCCATTCCGCGCCCTACAAGCAGGAGATCAGTCATGTGAACACGCTGGAGGACATCCGAAGGATCGCCCGGCGCATCATAAGGGAGCTTGCATAAATGACCCACGAAGAAGAGGCCCGGATCATCCGGGCGGTGCTGGACGGCGACACGAACCGCTTCGAGGAGCTTGTCCGGGCCTATGAGAAAATCGTATACAACCTGGCCCTGCGGACATTGGGAAACACGCAGGACGCCATGGACGCGGCCCAGGAGGCCTTCCTCCGGGCCTGGCGGGGGCTGCCCGCCTTCCGGGGGGACAGCAAATTCTCCGTCTGGCTCTACCGGCTGACGGCCAACGTCTGCACGGATATGCTCCGCAAGCGGGGCCGCACCCGGGAGACCTCCCTCACGGACGAGGAGGAGACGGTGCCGGACATCCTGGACGGGCGGTTCTGCCCCCAGACGGAGCTGGAGAAAAAGGAGCTGCGCCATTCGGTGCGCCGGGGGCTGGAAAACCTGCCGGAGGATTTCCGCCGGGTTCTGCTTTTGCGGGAGCTGGGCGGGCTGAGCTATGACGAGATCGCCCGGGCCACCGGGCTTGAGCCGGGCACGGTGAAGACCCGCATCTTCCGGGCCCGCAAAAAACTTGCCGCCATTCTGATGCGGGACGGGAACTTTTCCGAGCTTTCCTCGTCTTTTTCTTCGGCGGCGAAACATTCCCCGGAGAAAGGAGGTGCGGACACATGAGCGCCAACTGCGAATATTATGAGAGCCTGATGAGCCGGATGCTGGACGGGGATCTGCTGCCGGCGGAGACCGAGGCACTCCGGGAGCATATCCGCACCTGCAAAAGCTGCCGCACCCTGTGCGCCGCTTTCTCCTCCATAACCATCTCCCTGCGGGACGATCTGGTGGACGTGCCCGTGGATCTGAGCGCTGCCGTCATGGGCCGCATCCGCACCCTTGAGGCGGAAAAGGCGCTGGAGGCGGAGGAACCCCTCGAAGCCCCCATTCCCCTCTCCCGCCCCCGGGCAAGCCGGGTAAGCCCCAAAAAGCGCTGGCTGCCCACGGTCATCGCCGCCTGTCTGGTGCTGGTGATCGGCGTGGGCGCGGTGTCCGCCCTGGGACGGGGCGGCGCGAAATCCGCCATGACCGCCGCCGATACCGCGGAGATGGCCGCATACAGCCGCACGGCGGAAACGGAATCCAATGCCTCCGGAACCACCGCCCTGACCATGGAGAGCGCGGAGGAACCCGCCGCCATGATGGAGGAGGCCGCCCCGGAGATGGTTGAGGCCGTCCCGGAGACGGAGACCGCCGCCGCGGAGGGCGGCGCGGTGCAGGGCGGCGCGGTGCAGGGCTACACCCTCAATGACCCCGCCTTTGTGCCGGATGGGTCGGAAGCGGCTTTTGAGGCTCTGCTGGACGACGCGGGAGCCCTCCCCGCCACCGGCTTCCATGTGTTCTATTATGTGGAGCACCGGGGCGTCATCTATGAGTTCATGACGGACGAGAACGAGGAATGCCTCATCTGGCGGGACGCCGCCGAGGGCTTCCCCACCCTGTCCACCCACTCCTTCGACGACCTCTGGGCCATTTTCAAGTGACAAAGCGATCCCCCGGGACAATGCTTCCCGGGGGATTTTTGCGTTAACAGCGGGGAGACATCCAAAAGGCTCTCCCTCGGAGAGGGAGGCTATGGGCGCAGAAGAGGCCAAAGGCCCCCTCCCCGAGGGGGCTGGCTGCGGAGCAGACTGGG
>CAZQFN010000096.1:0-5470 GCA_964592685.1 uncultured Oscillospiraceae bacterium
ATTACAGCGGGGGTCCACCCGTACCCATTCCGAACACGGCAGTTAAGCCCGACTGTGCCGACAATACTTGCCTGGAGACGGGCCGGGAAGATAGGTCGTCGCCGACATTTGGAAGAGAGACGTGAAAGCGTCTCTCTTTTTTTGTTGTTGTCGGCAAATATAAGCACAATATGTTGTGGTTACTTATTATAATATTTAGAATTATAATTTAATTCATTAAAAAGTCTTGCGTTCCGGGCACTAAAGTGTTAAAATTACATGCATAAGCACATTTGTCCGTCTGTGGTGGACGTGATAAATGAATTTTTAGGAGGATAACAAAATGAAGAAACTTCTTGCACTTCTTCTGGCCATGATGATGGTCCTTTCTCTGTGCGCCTGCGGCGGTTCCACCGCTGAAGAGCCCGCGGAAGCTGCCGATGTTGAAGAAGCAGCTCCTGCCGCTGAAGAGAATCCCACCGTTGTGATCGGCGTGTTCGAGCCCCTGTCCGGCGATAACGGCGCCGGCGGTAAGCAGGAGGCCCTGGGTGTCCAGTACGCCAACTACGAGTGCCCCACCGTTGAGATCGACGGCGTGACCTACGACGTTAAGGTCGTTATCGTTGATAACGAGTCTTCCACCGACAAGGCTGTCTCCGCTGCTACCCAGCTGGTTGCTGCCGGCTCTTCCGTCGTTCTCGGTACTTACGGCTCCGCTGTTGCCATCGCCGCTTCCGATACCTTCGGCGACAACGGCATCCCCGCCATCGGCGTTACCTGCACCAACCCCCAGGTCACTGAGGGCAACGATCACTACTTCCGCATCTGCTTCCTGGATCCCTTCCAGGGCACCGTTCAGGCCAACTTCGCTCACGATGAGCTGGGCGCCGAGTCCGTCGCTTACTGCCTGGGCCAGCTGGGCAACGACTATGACCAGGGTCTGATCAACTACTTCACCGAGGCTGCTGAAGCTCTCGGCCTGGAAGTCATCACCGAGTCCTTCCCCGAAGGCACCGCTGACTTCACCTCTTACCTGACCAACGCCAAGAATGCCGGCGCTGAGGTTATCTTTGCTCCCACCTCCATCAGCTATGCTCAGCTGATCATCGAGCAGGCTGCTTCTCAGGGCATTGACATCCCCATCACCGCTCCTGACACCTGGGACTCCAACGTTATTCTGGCTGCTGCTCAGGGCACCGAGCTTGAGATCTACTGCTCCACCTTCTACGCCGAAGGCGGCGATCCCGAGTTCGAAGAAGGCTTCAAGGCCTGGCTGAACTCCGATTCCACTGCCATGACCAACAACGGCGGCAACGATACCATCGCGGCTGTTTCCGTCATGGGTTATGATGCTTACTACACCGCTCTGGAAGCTCTGAAGGCTGCCGGCTCCATCGATCCCGCCGACGTCCTTGCGGTTCTGCCCGATGTCACCTACACCGGCGTTTCCGGCGCCATCGCTTTCGACGAGATCGGCGATGCTGTTCGTGACGCTGCCTTCATCAAGAAGGTCAACACCGAGACCGGTCTGTACGACTTCGTCGCCATGCAGACTGTTGCCGAGTAATTTATATCCAGCAACCGTATTTTGCGGCGGGGGCGCTTTTGCGCCCCCGCCTGTACCCGGTTTTTGCCTTTGAAACCGGATGTATAGATAATATAATAAGGTACCCGAGCGCATAAATGCGCTTCCATCCGCCCGTGGAGGCGGATCTATGCGCTCCCCAGACTATGTAAGCGGAGGAATCCCTCTTATGGTAAACTTTTTGCAGGCCAACCTGCCGTATATTCTGGCGGGTATATCCGTCGGCGGTCAGTACGCGCTGATCGCGATCGGTTATACCATGGTCTACGGCATTCTGCGCCTTATCAACTTCGCCCACGGCGATGTGTTCATGGTGGCCGGTCTTGTGATGATCTACGCGACCACGGCCATGCCTATGTATCTGTCCATCCCCCTGGTGATCATTGTGACGGTCCTTCTGGGCTTTCTCATTGAGCGCGTGGCCTATAAGCCCCTGCGCTCTGCTCCCCGTATGTCGGTTATGATCTCGGCTATCGGTGTGAGCTACCTGCTCCAGAACTGTGCCCTGTATTTCACCGGCGGTCTGGCCCAGGTGTATCCTTCCATCCCCTGGCTGTCCAAGTCTGTCACCATTGCCGGCGCCACGACCAAGATGGTCACCCTGGTGACACCCATTCTGGTTCTGATTCTTGTCGTTGCTCTGGTTCTGTTCATTAAGAAGACCAAGATCGGCATGGCCATGCGCGCGGTCTCCCGCGATTTTGAAACCAGCCAGCTCATGGGCATCAAGATCAACTCTGTCATTTCCATCACTTTTGTCATCGGCTGCTTCCTGGCGGCCATCGGCTCCCTGCTGTACTTCACCAATTACCCCTCCGTCATTCCGACTTCCGGCTCCATGCCCGGTCTGAAGGCGTTCGTGGCGGCGGTGTTCGGCGGCATCGGCTCCATTCCCGGCGCGGTCATCGGCGCGTTCATCATTGGCATCTGCGAGAACATCATCAAGGGCCTCGGCTCCGGCTGGACCATCTTCTCCGATGCGTTCACATTCGTTCTTCTCATCATTGTGCTGCTGGTCAAGCCCACAGGCATCTTTGGCGAGAAGTCCACGGATAAGGTCTGAGGAGGTGCAACATGGGTAATACACTGCATACTCCCAAGGAGAAAAAGCTGGACCAGATCGTTGCCATCGTGTTCCTTCTGGCGCTTTATGTCCTGCTGTTTTTGCTGGACAACTTCATTAAGGCCAACACCTTCACCCTCATGCTCATCCCTGTGCTGAAGAAGGCTGCCATTTATTCGCTGATCTGCGTGTCCATGAACCTGCTGAACGGCTTTACCGGCCTGTTCTCGCTGGGTCAGGCGGGCTTTATGCTCATCGGCGGCTATGCCTATGCGATCTTCTCCATTCCCCGGGATCAGCACGCGGCCGTCTATCAGTACTTTGACGGCGGCGCCATCCAGTTCTCCATTCCCGAGGCGCTGGGCAAGGTTCTGGGCGAAAACGCCGGCAATTTCTGGGGCGCGATCATCTGCATCATCATTGCGGGTCTGATCACCGCCGCCTTTGCCGCGCTGATCGGCATCCCCGTTCTGCGTCTGAAGAGCGACTATCTGGCCATTGCCACCCTGGGCTTCGCGGAGATCATCCGGGCCGTGTTCCAGTGGGACGGTCTGGGCGTGATAACCAACGGCTCCAACCTTCTCCGCAAGTACACCGACTTTGCGGATATAAAGATGGTCATCGGCGATACCACGCTGAAATTCGGCACCATGTTCCCCTTCCTGATCGCGACGGTGAGCATTCTGCTGATCGTGCTGCTCATCAACTCCTCTTACGGCCGGTCCTTCAAGGCCATCCGTGACGACGAGATCGCGGCCGAGGCCATGGGCATCAACCTCTTCAAGCACAAGATGCTCTCCTTTGTTATTTCCAGCTTCTTCGCCGGTGTGGGCGGCGCCCTGCTGGCTATGTATCAGACCACCATCCAGGCGGCACCTTTCAAGTCTGCCATGACCTATGAGATCCTGCTCATCGTGGTCATCGGCGGCATCGGCTCCATCTCCGGCAGCTGCATTGCTTCCTTCCTGTATATCGCCTGCAACGAATGGTGGCTCCGCTTCCTGGACAGCGGCGAGTTTATGGGCATGACCGTACCCTTCTTCCGGGACGGTTTCCGCAAGGTCGTCTTCTCCGTGATCATCATGGTCATCGTGCTGTTCTTCTCCCGGGGCATTATGGGCGATAAGGAACTGTCCCTCGCAGGGGTGTTGCGAAAGCTGAAACGAAAAAAAGCGGCAAAGGCCGCAGAATCCACAGGAGGTGACGAGGCATGAGCAACGAAAAACTCGCACTCCATGTGGAGAATGTGACCATGCAGTTCGGCGGTGTGGTGGCGGTGAATAACCTCTCCATGGACATTCCCGAGGGCAAGATCATCGCTCTCATCGGCCCCAACGGCGCCGGCAAGACCACCGCTTTCAACTGCATCACCGGTGTGTACCAGCCCACCAACGGTCTGGTGGAGTTCATGGGCAAGCCCATGGTCCGCAACCATCCCACCGGCAAAATGAAAAAGACCTATCTGGGCGAGAACGCAGAGCTCTATCTTCAGGAGAAGGCCATTGCTCCTTCCCCCGACAAGATCACCGAGCTGGGCATTGCCCGTACCTTCCAGAATATCCGTCTGTGGAAATCCATGACGGTGTTTGAAAACGTTCTCACCGCGAAGCATATGCGCGCCAAGCAGAATGTTTTCTCCGCCACCTTCCGCACCAGCGCCAAGGAAGAGCGCCGCATGCGGGAGGAGACCATGGCCCTGCTGGAGGAACAGAATCTCCACCTGTATAAGGACGAGCTGGCCACCAGCCTGCCCTACGGTCTGCAGCGCCGGCTTGAGATCGCCCGCGCCCTGGCCACGCAGCCGAAGCTGCTCCTGCTGGATGAGCCGGCCGCCGGCATGAACCCCCAGGAGACACAGGAACTGGCGGAGTTCATCGTGGAGACCCGCAAGAAATACGATCTGACGGTGTTCCTTATAGAGCACCACATGGATCTCGTTATGAAGATCTCCGATTATATTTATGTCATCGACTTCGGCAGCAAGATCGCCGAGGGCGTGCCCGAAGAGATCCAGAACAACCAGCGCGTGATCGACGCCTATCTGGGGGTGGCTGAAGATGAGTGAATTGCTGAAAATTGAAGACCTGAAGGTGAACTATGGCGGCATCGAGGCCGTCAAGGGCATCTCCCTCTCCGTGGAGGAGGGTCAGATCGTCACCCTCATCGGCGCCAACGGTGCAGGCAAGTCCACCACCCTTCGCACCATCTCCGGCCTGGTGAAGCCCCGAAGCGGCAAGATCACCTTTGACGGCCAGGACATCACCGGCATGGACCCCACGAACATCGTGAAGACCGGCATTACCATGAGTCCCGAAGGCCGCCGCATCTTCCCCGATATGACCGTCAAGGAGAATCTCCGCGTGGGCGCCTATCTGCGGAATGACGACCTCACCGAGGACATGAACTGGGTCTATGACCTGTTCCCCCGTCTGAAGGAGCGCGAGTGGCAGTTGGGCGGCACCCTCTCCGGCGGCGAGCAGCAGATGCTGGCCGTGGCCCGCGCCCTTATGGCGAAACCCCGTCTGCTGATGCTGGACGAGCCCAGTCTGGGTCTGGCCCCCCTGGTGGTGAAAGGTATCTTTGACATCATCCGGGAGATCAACAAACAGGGCGTTACCATCCTCCTGGTGGAGCAGAACGCCAATATGGCGCTCCGCGTGGCCCACAGCGCCTACGTTCTGGAGACCGGCCGCATCACTATGACCGGCTCCGGCGCCGAGCTTCTGGCGGACACCCGCATCCAGGAAGCCTATCTGGGCAAAAAGAAATAAACCGAAAACAGGGGAGAGGCGATCGCCTCTCCCTCTTTGTATGGGCGCTATATGGCAAAATCTGCCCGGAAC
>CAZQFN010000097.1:0-5281 GCA_964592685.1 uncultured Oscillospiraceae bacterium
GGCTCTCGCTGGTTTCGCTGTTTTTCTCAAACCGGCCGCCGTTTGCCCGGCAGAGCAGAAACACGGTGATGATCTTGTGGGCGTGGACCTTCACATTGTGCTTGCCCCGGTCCTGGATCGAGATGACCCGCTCCGCCGTCACATCCAGTCCCGCTTCTTCCCGAACCTCTTTTTCCACATTTTCCTTCACGGAGAGGCCCGCATCCACCCAGCCCCCGGGCATGGCCCAGGTGCCGTTCCGCTCTTTCACCAGAAGGATCTTTTCGTCCCGGAAAATGGCCGCACGGCTGTCCAGTTTGGGGGTCTGATACCCGCCCTCATTGCAGAAGACCTCCTCCACCCGGGGCAGGGGGATCTCTGCCTGACAGGCAACGATCTCCGCGGCGATCTTCCGGACGCGCTCATACCGCTCCCGGTCGAAGACGTCCTTCCCATAATACAGTCCCGCCTGGGCGATGCTCTGAAGCTCCACCGCCCACTGCAGCCATTTTTCATTGTGTTCCATAGACTTCTCCTGCTGTTATATCGCAAAAAGGCAGGGCCATCCCCCGCCTTTTTGTCTTGGTTCAATAATATACCGCCTGATCGTAATAGATGACGCCGGCCTCCACCTCGCCGCCCCGGGCGGTGATGAGTTCGGACACGGTCACCAGCTGATAACCCTCCTCGATCAGCGCCGGAACTACCCGTTCCATGGCGTCCACCGTGGTTCTGTGGAGATCGTGGCAGAGGATGATGGCCCCGTCGTAGGCGTCGTTCATAACGGCCTCATACACCGCGTCGGCATTCAGGGTCGACCAGTCCAGTGTATCCACGGACCACTTGATGAGGGAAATGCCCTCATGCTCCGCCACCGCCACCACCCGGTCATCCGTAGAGCCATAGGGCGGGCGCATAAGCGTTGCATCCTGGCCGGTGATCTCAAAGATCTTCTCCCGGGTATCCTCCATCTGGTCGGTAATGCCCTGATAGTCCAGCGTGGTGAGCTCCGGGTGATACCAGCTGTGGCTGGCCAACTCATGCCCCTCTTCCACGGCACGGACGAGGGTGTCCTCGTAATAGTCCATGGCCTGGCCCAGCATGAACAGGGTGCATTTCCCGCCATACTCGGCAAAAATATCCAGAAGCCGGTCCGTATTGTCGCAGGGGCCGTCATCAAAGGTAAGGGCCACCATAGGCTTGTCCGGGTCGATATAACGCCCCGGCTCGGGAGTGGGTTCCGGCGTAGGCTCGGGGGTAGGCTCCGCCGTGGCTTCCGGCTCTTCCTCCTCGAAAAGCATTTCGATCCGGGCATCGTTATCCGGCGCCACGGTAACCGAGGGCGCCAGCGTCTCCGCCGTCTCTCCGGCATGGGCCGCCACACCCGGCAAATGCTCGCTGCCGCACACAAAAATAACCGCCACTACCAGAAGCAGCAGACATACTTTTTTCATTTTCTTTCTCCCCTTCAACGCCGTTCCCGACTGCACACTGTCATTTTCTGTCAAATGGCGTTTTTCCTGTTCTGCATCATATCATGTTTTTCCCCATATATCAAACATTCAGCACAAAGAAAAAGACTTTTTTCCGGAATGATTGAAAAATTCTCATTCAATGATAAAATATCCCATAGAAAAACCATCAAACGGAGACCGCCATGCCGAACATCATTGAGATCACATCCTTTGACGCCCCGGAGCTGGACGCATATGCCCGGCTGACGGAGGCCCAGCTCCTCAACCGCCACAATCTGAAAGAGGGCCTTTTCATCGCCGAAAGCCCCAAGGTCATCCACCGGGCGCTGGACGCCGGCTATGAGCCCGTGTCCTTCCTCTCGGAGCGGCGGCACATTGAGGGCCAGGCCAGAGACGTCATCGCCCGCTGCGGGGACATCCCGGTCTATACCGCCGAGTTTGACACCCTCACAAAAATCACCGGCTATAAGCTCACCCGGGGCATGCTCTGCGCCATGCGCCGCAAGCCCCTGCCCGCCGTGGAGGACATCTGCGCCGGGGCGAGGCGCATCGCCGTGCTGGAAAACATCATGAACCCCACGAACCTGGGCGCCATCTTCCGCTCCGCCGCCGCTCTGAACATGGACGCCGTGCTCCTCACGCCCGCCTGCAGCGATCCCCTGTACCGCCGCTCCGCCCGTGTCAGCATGGGCACGGTGTTCCAGGTTCCCTGGACCTACATCGGCGAGGACATGGAACAATGGCCCCATCCGGGCATGGACCGGCTCCGGGCTCTGGGCTTCAAAACCGCCGCCATGGCGCTTTGCGACGATTCCGTCTCCATCGACGATCCCCGTCTCGCCGCCGAGGAAAAGCTGGCCATTATCCTGGGCACGGAGGGCGACGGTCTGGCCGACGGCACCATCGCCGACTGCGACTATACAGTCCGCATCCCCATGTCCCACGGGGTGGATTCCCTGAACGTGGCCGCCGCCAGCGCCGTGGCCTTCTGGCAGCTGGGCCGGTAATGCTTCCATACAATTAAGAATGCGTGCATCCGCCCGGGATGCACGCATTTCGCATTTTCTGTTGTCAGAGAAGCTCCCGGAGCTTGGAAAGTCTCTTCAGCGCCTCCGCCAGCGTATCCTTTCCCCGGGCGAAATGGAGGCGAATGAGATGGTTCACATCCTCCCGGAAGAAGCTGGACCCGGGCACCGCCGCCACGCCAATGTTCTGTATCATCCACTCGCAGAACTGCAGATCGGTCCACCCCGCAAACCGGGGCAGCGCCAGAAACTCGCTGATGTCCACCAGGACGAAATAAGTTCCCTGGGGCACATTGTGCTTCAGCCCGATCTCATCCAGCCCCCGGACGAAAAAGTCACGCTTTTCCGTATAGGTGGCCAGAAGCTCCCCGTAATAGCTCTCCGGCATGGTGAGTCCCGCCACCGCCGCCTCCTGGAGGGGTGCGGCCGCGCCCACCGTGAGAAAATCGTGGACCTTCTTGGCGCATTCAATGACTTCCGCCGGGCCGATCATATAGCCCAGACGCCAGCCGGTGATGGAATAGGTCTTGGACAGGGAGTTGCAGGTGATGGTCCGCTCAAACATCCCCGGCAGCGAGGCCATGGCGATGTGCTCGCTGGGGGCATAGACCATGTGCTCATAGACCTCGTCCGTGACCACAAAGGCGTCGTATTTCACCGCCAGGGCCGCGATGGCCTCCAGCTCCGCCCGGGTGAATACCTTGCCGCAGGGGTTGGAAGGATTGCAAAGGATGATAGCCTTGGCCCCCTGACGGAATCCGTCCTCCATAAGGCCCAGGTCGAAATCATATTCCGGCGGCACCAGGGGGATATAGATGGGCTCCGCCCCGGAAAGGATGGCATCCGCGCCGTAATTCTCATAAAACGGCGAGAAGACCAGAACCCTGTCCCCGGGGTTGCAGATGGTCATCATGGCGCACATCATGGCCTCCGTGGAGCCGCAGGTGACCACCATCTCGCTCTCGGGATCGATGGCGCGGCCCATGGTCTTTTCCGTCTTGGCCGCCAGAGCGTCCCGGAAGTTTTTGGCGCCGAAGGTGATGGAATACTGATGCGGGCCCCGGTGGGCCGCCTCCTCCAAGGCATCCATCAGCGCCTTGGGCGGGTCAAAATCGGGGTACCCCTGAGAGAGGTTGATGGCCCCGTATTTGTTGCTGATGCGGGTCATCCGCCGGATGACGGAATCGGTAAAGGTATGTACGCGGTCGCTGAGCTGCGGCATGGAAATGCCCCCTTTTATTCTTTCAAGATTCTTTCACAAGCTTCCCCGTCATGTGCTCGGGGATGAGTTCAAAACAAAGCGTGCGGCTCCCCGCAGAGCGGATCTCCTGTTCAATGTATTCCTCGTCAGAGGTAAACTTATAGCTGAGCTTTCGGGCAATCTCCATCACCCGCGCCGGATCCTCCACGATCCGCAGCCGGCCAAAGACGATGACGCTCCGGATATTCAGCACCCAGTCCCCTTCCTTCCGGAAGCCCCGGTCATATACGCAGAAGGATGCCTTGTCGCAGACTTTCATGGCGTCCGTCCGATGCCCGGCCCGGCCGCTGTGGAAATAAATGTGCCCATCCTCCTCGCAGTACCAGTGGTTCATGGGCATGCCATAGGGATAGCCGTCATCCCCCGCCACGGAGAGAACGCCCCGGAGCTCCGTCTTCAGGATTTCAATGCACTCCCCTTGGGGAATCTGCTGTTTTTGGCGCATCATTTCGCGGAACATAGGAACACCTCCCGATTTTCTTCCGTTTATCATACCAAATTATTCCATACTTGTACAGAAAAAGCGCGCATCCGTATGGAATGCACGCTTTTTACGCCGCCGCGTCCAGTATGTTTTCGATAAAATCCCGTAGCCCCCCGTCGGCTGGGTCACCGGCACATGGGAATTCGCCGGGATGCAGCTATTCCTTTCAGCCATAAAAATCTATTTGCACGAAATCTTTCTCTATCAACACTGTATTCTGATTCAATGACTCTATTATTTCGTCAGCAATTTTATAAACTGTATCCTCTTCTATATCATCAAAGTAGCAGACTATCGTGTTTTCGCGTGTAACCACTCCATTTTCATCGACCCATGAACCTTTTGCATCCTGAATTGTGTATCCTTCAAGATACTTCAGGCAAATATTGTCGATGATTGTTTTTGCATCTTCAGTTGAAATAATCTGTTCATAGGTGTCTTTGTCATTCGTTCCGACATACATTTTACATTGAACTATTTCATCTGAATATTGGTTGCCGTTTAATTTCCAAACACAAAACCCGACCGTTCCGGTGGCAAACAAATTTACAATTAACAAAACAAGAATAATTAAATCCTTTTTTCTTCTCATATCAAAAACACTCTCCGTCATCTTTTTTCAGTACACATTCACATGCCTATTTTCGAATTCATTATATCACGCACCACAGCAAAATAACAGGGGCAAAACTCCCCCTGTCATCTCTTTTACGCCGCCGCATCCAGCATGGTTTGGATAAGAACGCCGTACCCTCTCGTAGGGTCATTTACCAAAACATGGGTGACCGCGCCCACCAGCTTGCCGTTTTGAATGATCGGGCTGCCCGACACGAGTGATTGTCATTAGGGACAACGGAGGCTCCGATTATTCTTGACAAGGATGAACGGATTATATATGATTTTAATATAATCAATGATTTTGGAGGATAATTATGGATTTTAAGATAAAGGACTACCGTGAGTTTCATAAAGACAATATTGCGATGAGCAACGAAGATTGGAACAAAGCGAAGGGAGAAACCGGAGCTAAGGGCCTGACAAATGAGCGTGCGATGCA
>CAZQFN010000098.1:0-5260 GCA_964592685.1 uncultured Oscillospiraceae bacterium
GCGTAGAGCTTCTCGTTGAAGTCCACGGCGAGAGGGAAGTAGTCGATGCCGTCCTTGGGACGGGCGGAGGCGGTCACGGTGCAGAGCACGGTGGTCTCGCCGTACTGGACGAAAACGGAGGCGTTGCACAACTCGGCCATGCGGCCCACTTCCATCTTCAGGGGGCGGCCGCAGAAGTCGATCTCCCAGCGGCGCAGATTGTCAAATGTTTTCTTCTTGATGATCATTGGTAAAGATTCCTTTCCTCAATACAACTCACAAATACGAAATACGAACTATAAAGAAAAACGAGGGGACAGTATTCACTTGTCCCCTCGTTAAACCTTCATAACCCTCAGAAAAGTGTAAGCAAATAATTACTTACGGATGCCAAGCTTGGCAATGATAGCACGATAGCGCTCGATGTCGTTCTTGGCGACATAGTCCAGCAGACGACGACGCTTACCGATGAGCTTGAACAGACCCATACGGCTGTGGTTGTCCTTCTTGTGCACCTTCAGGTGCTCGGTGAGCTGGTTGATGCGCTCGGTCAGGATGGCGATCTGGACCTCAGGAGAACCGGTGTCGTTCTCGTGGGTCTTGTTGTTTTCGATGATAGCAGTTTTCTGGTCCTTGGTGATCATGGTATTACTCTTCCTTTCGGTTTTACTAGACCCAGCCGCTGAGTGGGGGGTTACGCCCCGAACCAAGCCGGCGGGTTTTTTCCAAGCTTTAGAAATATATCACAAATAAACCGGGATGTCAACGCATCTCTGTTATTATTTGTTCTTAAACTGGTTTTTCATGCGCCGCTCGTGGTTCAAAATGGCCTTGCGGAGACGAAGATGCTCCGGCGTGACCTCCAGAAGCTCGTCATCGGCCATAAATTCCAGACACTGCTCCAGACTCATCTGGCGGGGCGGCACAAGGCGCAGCGCCTCATCGGAGCCGGAGGCGCGTGTGTTGGTCAGATGCTTGGCGCGGCAGACGTTCACCACCACGTCTTCCTTCTTGGGGCATTCGCCTACGATCATGCCCTCATACACCGCCGTGCCGGGCCCGATGAACAGAGCGCCGCGGTCCTGGGCGTTCCAGAGACCGTAGGCCAGGGCCGTACCGGTCTCAAAGGCCACCAGAGAGCCGGTGTTCCGGCGCTTGACATCGCCCTTCATGGGCGCATAGCACTCAAACACAGAGGCCATGATGCCCTCGCCACGGGTATCGGTGAGGAATTCGCTGCGATAGCCGAAGAGGCCGCGGCTTGGCACAAGAAACTCTACCTTCATGCGCATGCCCACAGGGGTCATCTGCACAAATTCGCCCTTGCGCTGGCCCAGTTTGTCCATCACGGAGCCCACGCACTCGGAAGGCACATCGCAGACCACCCGCTCCATAGGCTCGCAGAGCTTTCCGTCGATCTCCTTAAACAGCACACGGGCGGGGGAAACCTGGAACTCATAGCCCTCCCGGCGCATGGTCTCAATGAGGATGGAAAGATGCATCTCGCCGCGGCCCGCCACATTGAAGGCGTCGGTGGCGTCGGTGTCCGTCACCCGGAGGGAAACGTCCTTCAGCGTCTCCTGCATGAGACGGTCCCGGATGTTCCGGCTGGTGACCCACTTGCCTTCCCGGCCGGCATAGGGACTGTCGTTCACAGAGAAGGTCATCTCAATGGTGGGCGCGGAGATCTTCACAAAGGGCAGCGGCTCCACGCAGTCCGGCGCGCAGATGGTGTCGCCGATGGTCACATCGCCGATGCCGGAGAGGGCAATGATGTTGCCCGCAGCCGCCTCCGTGACGGCCACGCGGCCCAGGGCCTCATATTCATAGAGACTCACCGCCTTGGCCTTCCGGGCGGCGCGCTCGCCATGGTGATCGCAGACCACGATCTCCTGATTCTGGCGGATGACACCCCGCTCAATGCGGCCCACGGCGATACGGCCCACATATTCGTTGTAGTCGATGGAGCTGACCAGCATCTGGAAGGGCTCCTCCACCGGCTGCTCCGGCATGGGGATATAATCCACAATGGCATCAAACAGGGGCTGCAGATCCGCGCCGGGCACATCCGGACTCACGGAGCAGACGCCCTGACGGGCGGAGGCAAAGAGCATGGGGGAGTCCAGCTGCTCATCGGTGCAGCCCAGATCCATGAGAAGCTCCAGAACCTCATCGATGACCTCGTATACACGCTGGTCGGGGCGGTCGATCTTGTTCACCACCACGATGACCTTATGGCCAAGGCGCAGGGCATTTTCCAGCACGAACCGGGTCTGGGGCATGGGGCCCTCAGCGGCGTCCACCAGAAGGATGACGCCGTTGACCATTTTGAGGATACGCTCCACCTCGCCGCCGAAGTCGGCGTGGCCCGGGGTATCCACGATGTTGATCTTGGTGTCGCCATAGCGGATGGCGGTGTTTTTCGCCAGAATGGTGATGCCGCGCTCCCGCTCCAGATCGCCGGAGTCCATAACACGCTCGGCCACCTGCTGGTTATCCCGGAAAGCGCCGGACTGGCGGAGCATGGCGTCCACCAGAGTGGTCTTGCCGTGGTCAACGTGGGCAATGATTGCGATGTTTCTCAAATCTGCCATAATATCGCTTCCTTATCTCTCCGGCAGAGGCCGGAGACTTAGAATTTAATTTATTTTCGTACAAAATATAATTTTAGCACCCGTTTTTCCCAAATGCAATACATCCGGCCCTGTGTTATATAATAAACTCGCCCCAAACTTGATTGAAAAGTTTTCATGGCTGTGTTATATTAAAGAGAAACATGATTATCAAATAAAAAAGTGAGAACATACCGTTGAGTGCAGCAAGTCTTAAACATCAAACTATGACCACCGGGCCGGAATGGAAACACATCCTGCTGTTTTCCCTTCCCATTATGGCCGGCAACCTTCTTCAGCAGCTATACAACACCGTGGACGGCATCGTGGTGGGAAACTTTGTCTCCCAGAACGCCCTGGCCGCCACCGGCACCGCCGGCACGCTGGCCTTTGTTTTCCTGGCCTTTGCCATCGGCTTCGGCAACGGCTCCGGCATCATGATCGCCCAGTTTTTCGGCGCCGAACGTTATGAGGATATGCGCGCCGCCGTTTCTACCGCCCTCATCCTTCTGGTGAGCATGGGCCTTGTGTTTTCTGTGATTGCCTGCGCTCTGGCCCGCCCCCTGCTTCACGGCCTTATGAATGTTGCCGAGGGAGAAGTTCTGGAATACGCCGTGGAGTATTTTTCCATCTACGCCGTGGGCATCTTCCTTCAATTTCTCTATAACTCCGTCTCCGCCATTCTCCGCGCCGTGGGCGACAGCAAAGCCACCCTCTATTTTCTTCTGGTCAGTTCCGTGCTGAACCTGATTCTGGACATACTGTTCGTGGTGGTCTTCCACTGGGGCATCGCCGGCGCCGCCATCGCCACCGTTATCTCCCAGTTCGGCAGCGCGGTAGTGAGCGTGTGGTATATGTTCAAAAAATACCCCATTTTCCGTTTTGCCAAAGGGGAATTTGCCTTTCACGGGGATAAGTGTCTCCTCTGCCTGAAACTGGGCATTCCCACCACCATTCAACAGTCCATCGTCAGCTTTGGCCATGTGTTTATCCAGCGGCTTGTGAACTCCTTCGGCGAGGCTGCCATGGCCGCTTTCTCCGTGGGCGGGCGCATTGAGAGCTATATGTTCATCACTGCCGCCGGCTTCAACATCGGCATGTCCAACTTTTCCGCCCAGAACGTGGGCGCCGGAAAGTTTGACCGCATCCGCCGGGGCTGCCGCGCCACCCTTGCCATGGCCTTCGGCGTTGCCGTGGTCATTCAGGCTCTCCTCTACGCATTTGCCCGGCCGGTCTCCGGCTTCTTCGGCGTTTACGGTGAGGCCATGGATCTTTCCGTCACCTATGTGCGGTTTATGTGTCTTGTGTTCTGGTTTTTCTCCCTGTATATGGTCTTTGCAGGTCTCCTGCAGGGAGCCGGAGATGTGCTCATCACCACCGCCTGTTCTCTCATTGCTCTGACTGTCCGCGTCACCACCGCCTATATACTGCCCCCCCTCCTGCCCGTGGGTGTTTCCGCCGCCTGGCTCACCATGCCCATCGGCTGGCTTTTCGCCTTTTCCATCAGCTTTTGGCGCTATCTCAGCGGCCGCTGGAAAGAGAAAGGAATCGTAAAACATGGATAATTTCTATGCCCTCATCGCCCGGATGAAAAACATCCGCCGCTGGGAGCTGATGCGCTCCATCCAGCCGGAAAATGTCCAGGAGCACAGCCACATGGTGGCCGTCATCGCCCATGCCCTGGCCGTCATCCGCCGGGATGTGTTCGGCACGGAATGCGACCCCAACGCCGCGGCCGCCGCCGCACTGTTCCACGACGCTTCCGAGATCCTCACCGGAGACCTCCCCACCCCCATCAAGTATTATGACCCGGACATCATGACCGCTTACCGCCGGGTGGAGGCCGCCGCCTCCAAAAAGCTTCTGGGCATGCTGCCCGAAGCAATACGCCCCGCCTATGAACCCCTCCTGCAGGAGACCGACCCGGAACTGAAGCGCCTAGTGAAGGCTGCCGACAAAATGAGCGCCTACATAAAGTGCATCGAAGAGCGCCGCGCCGGAAACGACGAATTCCTCCAGGCGGAGCAAAAATCCCTCCAGGCCCTCCGGGGCTACGGCCTTGCCGAGGTGGATTATTTCATCGACCATTTCATCCCCGCTTTCGAGCGCACGCTGGACGAGCTGGGGACGATGGACTATAATGAACCCTGAAAATAACATCCAAAAAGGAGTATTGATACTATGCGCATGCGTGCTCAAGACAAGACCATGGACAAGATCAAAGCCCTCTGCACCAACCGCGGCTTTATCTTCCCCGGCTCCGAGATCTACGGCGGTCTCGCCAACTCCTGGGACTACGGCCCTCTCGGCGTTCTGATGAAGAACAATGTCAAGGCTGCCTGGTGGAAGAAATTCGTCCAGGAAAGCCCCTACAACGTGGGCCTGGATGCCGGCATCCTCATGAACCCCCGCGTCTGGGAGGCTTCCGGCCATGTGTCCAACTTCAACGACCCCCTCATTGACTGCAAGGGCTGCAAGCGCCGTCACCGCGCGGACAAGCTCATTGAGGAGTGGGCCCACGAGAACAACGTGGACGTCAACGTGGAAGCCATGACCAATGACCAGATGGTGGAATACATCCGCGAGCAGAACATCCCCTGCCCCGGCTGCGGCGCCTGCAACTTCTCCGACATCAAGAAGTTCAACCTCATGTTCAAGACCCACCAGGG
>CAZQFN010000099.1:0-5254 GCA_964592685.1 uncultured Oscillospiraceae bacterium
CCTGTATTGTAGAAGGCGAAAACTCTCTCTTCTCTTTTAAAAACCGGGCGGTTCGCATCCATATGCGGCCGCCCGGTGGTTTTATTTATGCGTTTTCATTCCATTGTTTCGCAGGCCGGGCAGACATGAAAGAGCTTCAGATCAAACCCCGTCAGCGAGGCGTTTATATTCTTTGTCAGCGGCTCCAGCATGCCCTCCGGCATGACAAGATCCTCCACACAGCCGCATTTCTCGCACACCAGATGGGGATGAGGGCTGTGCTGCCGGTCATAGCGGGCGGGAGCGTCCGGCATTTCCAGCTTGCGGATCATGCCCTCCTCCGCCAGAATGCCCAGATTGCGATAGACCGTTCCTCTGGCAAGGGACGGCATCCGCTCCCGGGCTTTGAGAAAAATCTCCTCCGCTGTCAGATGGACCGGCTTTTCCGCCACGATGCTGTATACAAGCTGTCTCTGTCGGGTCATGGTATATCTCCTTCTCAGGAACAGGACTTATTCCTAAAAATATTTTACCACAACCCGGCCCCGTGTCAATCCCCGCGGGTGCAGATGTCCATCATATAGTCATAGAAGGGCATGAGCCGGGAGAACAGCTCCACCAGCTCTTCGGCCAACTCCGGGCCGGGGGGATCGGGATCGAAATACTTCGTTCCCTCCAGTCCGATCTGCCGGGCGTTGTACCAGCTGAAAAGCAGCTTCCCGGGGTCGCCCTTGGGGCGCTTGTATTGCTCGCCCCACTGGGCGATGCCCTCGATTTTATTCACGCCCCGGATGATTTTCGTCAGCCGCTCCGGGTGCTCGTCGATCTCCTTGCGCCAGCGCTCCAGAAGCTCCGCCCTGGCGCCCCACATGCCCAGACCGTATTCTATGCAGCGGGCGTTGATGCCAAACCAGAACTTGGGGCGAATGTCATAGAGTTCGCCGGTCCGGCCCAGGGAAAACCACAGATGATCGTTGTAGGGCCCGCGGCCGTAAAGCCGTCGGGCGTCCCGGTAGATGCGGGAGATGTGGACCTCGTCCGCCTTGCCGGGGAACCGGTCGGCCAGCCGGTCACAGACCTCCTTCGCCAGCGCCCGGAAGGGCCGGTTCAGACAGCGCTCATAATCCTCCCGATGGGCCTCAAACCAGGGGCGCTCGTTGTTGAAGGACAGGCCCCAGAGGAAATCCGGCAGATCCCCGGGAAAGCCCTCATAGGGACCGGGCTTGTTTGTCGCCATAGAAAAACTCTCGCTTTCCAATAATTATGTAAATCGAATTATGTCTACCTGTTATCCCTGTCCGTAGGTACCGAAGCGCTTGCGGGCCCGGTTCATTTCCTCCTCCGTGAGGAGCACGGGCTCCTGCCCGGCGGCGAGACACCGGAGATAGATATCCGCGCAGAATTCCATCTGAAGGGCCATCTGAAAGGCGGCATCCATGTCTTTGCCCAGGGCCACCAGGCCATGGTTGGAAAGGATCACCGCGTCGCAGCGGCCGGCGGCGGCCACCGCCGCCTCCCCCAGTTCCGGGCCGCCGAAGTCCCGATAGGGCGCGCAGGGGATCTCGTTCCCGCCGGCCATGGCAATGATATAGCTGATGGGCGGCAGGGGCCTGCGATAGCAGGAAAACGCCGTGATCGCGGGGGAATGGGTGTGGATGACAGCGTTCCGGTCCGGGCGGGCGGCATAGAACATGCGGTGCATGGGCGCCTCGGTGGAGGGCTTTCTTCCGCCGTCATAAACCGCGCCGGCCATGGTCAGAAGCACCACATCCTCCGGCTGCATGGCATCATAATCCATGCCGCTGGGGCTCACGGCGATGATGCCCCGCTCCCGGTCGCAGACGCTCAGATTGCCGCCGGTGCCGGTGGTGAGCCCGGAGGCGATCAGCTTTTTTCCATAGAGCACCACCTGCTCCCGAAGTTCCCGTTTCAGCATGGCGCCACCCCTTCAAAGAACCGGCGGGGATTATCCTCTAGAATCGTCGTTATGTCAACTTCCCGAAGGCCGCCCGCCAACAGGGCGGGCACCGCCTGAGTATGAACCACGGTGAAGTCCGTGATCTGGGATTTGCTCTTCTCCCAGCTGTCCCAGAAGGCCAGATAGACCGCCGCATCGTGGCTGAGGAGGATGCGGTCGCCGTATCCCTGCTCCCACAGCCAGAGAATGTTGGCCGTCAGGGATTCCACGGAGTTGTCCCGGCCGCAATAGCCGAAGCGGTCGAAGCCCAGATAGCAGCCGGTCTCCGCCGCGGCCCGGAGATAGCCCCGGTCGTTGGTGTCGCCGGTGTGGCCAAGAATGATGCGATGGGCGGGGAGATACTGCCCCAGCACCTCAAAGGCAGGAAGGCCCATGGCCGCGGGGCTGGCCGTATGGCAGAAGACGGGGATATCCCGCTCCCGGGCCACCCGGCCCGTTACCCGCAGGAGCTTTCCCATGAGAGGCGTGACGCCCGCGCGCTCCACCGCGCATTTCATGATGCCGCAGACCGCCGCATCCTCATGGAGCAGACCGTATATCTCCTCCTCGTCCCGCTCCTGGAGCCAGGATTCCTCCTGATAATAAAAACCGGCGGAGGCGATGATGTTCATGCCGGTGGCCAGGGCGGTATCCCGGATGAGCTCCAGATCCCGGCCCAGATTCACCGCCGTGCCGTCCACAACGGTCTTCACGCCCAACTCTTTCAGCGGGGCGAAAGCCTTTTTCGCCATTTCGATGACGGTGTCCCGGTCAAAGAATTTGTTCCCGAAGTTCATGCGCATGGACCAGTCCGCGCAGGTCACATGTTCGTGAATGAGCGTCTGGCCCAGGTCCGCTGTGTCAATGGGGCCGAGAATGGACTGTATTTTCATAATTATGTCAACCTCTTACCAGATTTGAAGCTTCTGCGCCTGCTGCCGGAGCTCGGCCCGGAAGTCGGGATGGGCCACGGCGATGAGCTCCTCCACCCGCTGGCGGATGGACTTGCCCCGGAGCCGGGCGATGCCGTATTCCGTGACCACCGTGTCCACAATGTTCCGGGGGATGGACACCACGCTGCCCGGCGTCAGCTGGGGCACGATGCGGGAGATGGTGCCGCTTTTGGCTGTGGACTGCAGGGCAATGATGCCCCGGCCGTTTTTCGCGTGGAAGGCGCCGTAAGCAAAGTCCCAGGCGCCGCCGGTGCCGGAATACTGCCGGCCGTTTATGGTTTCGGAGCAGATCTGCCCCGTGAGATCGATCTCCAGCGCCGTGTTCACCGAGACCATGTTCTCGTTTTTGGCGATGTTGAAGGGGTCGTTCACATAGTGAACCGGCAGAAGCTCCACCATGGGGTTGGCGTTTATATACTCATAGAGCTCCTTGGAGCCCCAGGTAAAGGCCGCGATGGAGCGGTTGCGATAGAATTTCTTGCGGCTGTTGTTCACCGCGCCGCAAGCCATGAGTTTGCCCATGGCAGAGCCCAGCATCTCCGTGTAGATACCCAGATCCTGCCGGTCCATGAGGCGCTCGGCCACGGCGTCGGGCATGCCGCCGATGCCCAGCTGGATGGTGTCCCCGTCGTGGATGAGGCTTGCGGCATAGTCCGCGATGGCCTGCTGGGTGGGGCTGGTGGGATAGATGGGGGAATTGACCACTTCCCGGTCCCCCTCCACGAAATAGTCCACCTTGTCCGCTTCGATGCGGGTGGTGCCGCCCACATAGGGCAGCTGGGGATTGATCTCCAGGACCACGGTCTCGCAGGTGTCAAACAGTTCCAGCTCCATCTGCTGGCTGGTGGACATGGTCACATAGCCGAACCGGTCCATGGGCGTGACGGAGCCCACAAAAAAATTGGGCCGCTTCGTCTCATACATGGCGGAAAAGCACATGTGGAGGTTGTTGGGCACAAAGCTCACCCGTCCGGTGGAATGGAGCTTGCGGAGGCTGGGGCCATAGAAGATGGAGAGGATGGAGATCACATCCTCCATGCCCTCCATGGTCAGGAAGGGATATTCCTCCTGGGGGTTGGCAAGCCAGAGGGTCACATCCCGGACGCCCCGGTCCGCGATCTCATGGAGACGGCGGAGAAAGCCCACGGGCTCATTGCCGTAAGCGGCCACGGCGATCACATCGCCGCTCTTGATCTGGGCGAGCACATCGTCCATGGAAATGAATTTTGATTCATAGCGCTTCAGTTTATCTTCGTATCGATCCATAATCATCACCTGATATTTGATTTGATAGTATTTTACGGTTTTATTATACCACATTTCCCCTATGACTGCATAGTCTTTTGACCGGAGCGCGGAGAGCTCGAACATGTGTTTGACAGAGAGACAAATCCGCCATATAATGAAAGTTAATGTATCTTTCAATCTGCAACATTTTCGGGCCCATGCCCCGTTTTCAACCGAAAGGAGACTTTCCCCATGAGCAAGCAGCGCATCGAGACCGTCTGCGTCCAGGGCGGCTATACCCCCGGCAACGGCGAGCCCCGTCAGATCCCCATCGTCCAGTCCACCACCTTCAAATACGCCACCTCCGAGGATATGGGCAAGCTCTTCGATCTGGAGGCCAACGGCTATTTTTATACCCGTCTGCAAAACCCCACCAACGACTATGTAGCGGCCAAGATTGCCCAGCTTGAGGGCGGCACCGCCGCCATGCTCACTTCCTCCGGCCAGGCGGCCAACTTCTTCGCCCTGTTCAACATCTGTTCCTGCGGCGACCACATCGTCTCCTCCTCCAGCATTTACGGCGGCACCTTTAACCTCATCGCCGTCACCATGGCAAAGATGGGCATCGAGACCACCTTTGTGGCCCCCGACTGCACCGAAGAAGAGCTCCATGCCGCTTTCCGCCCCAACACCAAGTGCGTCTTCGGCGAGACCATCGCAAATCCCGCCCTGACCGTGCTGGATCTGGAGCTGTTCGCCCGGGTGGCCCATGAGCACGGCGTGCCCATGATCGTGGACAACACCTTCGCCACGCCCGTAGGCTGCCGCCCCTTCGAGTGGGGTGTGGACATCGTGACCCACTCCACCACCAAGTATATGGACGGCCACGGCGTGGCCGTGGGCGGCTGCATCGTGGACAGCGGCAACTTTGACTGGATGGCCCACGCGGATAAATTCCCCGGGCTCTGCACCCCCGATGACAGCTATCACGGCATCACCTACGCCGAGAAATTCGGCAAGGAGGGCGCCTTCATCACCAAGGCCACCGCGCAGCTCATGCGCGATTTCGGCTCCATCCAATCCCCCCAGAACGCTTTCTATCTGAATCTTGGTCTGGAGAGCCTCCATGTCCGCATGC
>CAZQFN010000100.1:0-5235 GCA_964592685.1 uncultured Oscillospiraceae bacterium
GGGGCGTTCTGGCCGATGATGTTATACACCGTGCGGCTGGCGCGGGAGATCTGGGTGGTGTCGATGCGGGAGGAGAAGGGATACACGCCGGGGCGGGTATGCATGGCCATGATGACCTCTTCCAGCGGGGTGTTGCCGCTGCGTTCGCCGAGACCGTTGATGGTGCATTCGATCTGGCGGGCGCCGCCCAGAACGCCGGCCAGAGAGTTGGCCGTGGCGAGACCAAGATCGTTGTGGCAGTGGACGGAGAAGATGGCCTTGTCGGAATTGGGGACCTTCTCCCGGAGATACTGGATGAGTGCCGTCATCTCCGCGGGGGTGGTATAGCCCACGGTGTCCGGGATGTTCACGGTGGTGGCGCCGGCCTGGATGGCGGCATCCACGACCTTCACCAGGAAGTCCCAATCGGAACGGGTGGCGTCCTCGGCGGAAAACTCGATGTTGGAGCAGTATTTCTTTGCGTGGGCCGTCATGGCGGCGGCGGCCTCCAGAACCTCGGCCTCCGTCATGCGAAGCTTATATTCCATGTGGAGGGGGCTGGTGGCGATGAAAAGGTGGATGCGGGGATCCGCCGCGTGCTTCACGGCTTCCCAGGCGGTGTCGATGTCCTGCACATTGGCCCGGGCCAGAGAGGCCACGGAGCAGTCCTTTACTGTGGCGGCAATGGTGCTGACGGATTCAAAATCGCCGGGGGAGGAGATGGCGAAACCGGCTTCGATCACGTCCACCTTCAGCTTCTCCAGGCACTTGGCGACCTCGATCTTTTCCTTGAGGTTCATGGAGCAGCCGGGGGACTGCTCGCCGTCCCGGAGGGTAGTGTCGAAAATTACGATGTTGTCCATGGGGAGAATCCTTCCTTTCCAAAGGCTTGTGTATGGTCGTTTGTATTTTATATAGTAACAAAACAAAAACCGTACGGTCCGAAAAGTCAGACCGTACGGCTTGAGTACGTAAAATAGGGACGGAACAAAGGTTTTTTATACGATTATACCGCCGCCATCAGAGCATGACTTTTCGCGCTATTATTGAGACCCCACAGTCGTACAATAATAACGCTCAGTAGAATGATAATGCTCTCGATGGTAAACATCATGGAAGTTATCCTCTTTACTGCGTTAAATACCCAAAAGTATTATTAATCGAACTATACCACAGCCCGGGGTGGCTGTCAATCCCTATATTAAATTATTTTCATTAATAGAAGCAGAGAAGGCACACCGTGGAGATGACCAGCGCCACAATGGTGGCGGGGATGGCATACTTGCAGTAACGGCCCCAGGAAATGGGATGGCCTTCCCGGGCGGAGATGGAGGTGCCTACAACGTTGGCGGAGGCGCCGATGGGGGTGGCGTTGCCGCCGATGTCCGTGCCCATGGAGAGGGTCCAGGCCAGAAGCTCCAGATTCATGCCGGGCATGAGGGAAAGGCTCTTGATGACAGGCACCATGGTGGCGGCGAAGGGAATGTTGTCCACCAGAGCGGAGATGACGGCGGAGACCCACAGAATGATGCACACCACAGCCGCGGATTTGCCGCCGGAGATGGTTTCGATGAAGTTTGCCAGAAGGGCCAGAACGCCGGTGTGTTCCAGACCGCCCACCACCACAAACAGGCCAATGAAGAACCAGATGGTGTTCCAGTCTGCCCGGGTGAGGATGGTCAAGGCCTTTTTGGGGGCGGTGACCAGGGTGAGCACAGTGGCGATGACGCCGATGGTGGCCACGGTGAGACCGGTGGCGGCGTGGGTGATGAGCAGCACCACGCACAGCAGGAAAATAACACAGCTGGAACCGAAGGCAAAGGGATTCTCAATGGCTTCGGAGGGCTTGGGCAGAGCGGCGGTGTCCACATCGCCGGCAGTGACCAGCTGCTTGCGGAACATGAGCACGAACATGGGGACCACCACGGCCAGAATGCACAGGGAGATGATGCCGGTGTTGGCGATGAAGTCGCCGAAGGTCAGACCCAGAGAGGTGCCGATGATGATGTTGGGGGGGTCGCCGCACATGGTGGCGGAGCCGCCAACGTTGGCGCAGAAGATCTCCGCGATGACAACGGGCACGGGGTCAAACTTCAGAAGCCGGGCAAGCTCGATGCTCACGGCGGCGATGAACAGAATGACGGTGATGCTGTCGATGAACATGGAGAGCACCGCGCTGAGGAGAACGAAGGTGATGAACAGGGGGAGTACCTTATAATTTACAAGCCCAGCCAGTTTCAGACACAGCCAGCGGAAGAAGCCGGAATCGCCCATGCCTTCCACCATGATCATCATACCGGCGATAAACACAATGGTGGCCCAGTTGATGCCCATGGCGGTTTCCTCGGCGGAACCGTGGGAGAACCAGAAGCTCCCTTCCAGGAAGGAATGGAGAGCCAGCGTGTCGGCGATGGCGTCGCCGTCCCGCATCACAACGCCGAAGAGAAACAGCAGCACCACCAGCGCGCCGATGAGGGCGGGGACGTGGCGCTCGCACTTTCCGAAGATGATGAAGAGGAACATGGTCAGGAAGATGATGACCGCAATGATCTGACTAAGCATAAGCGCAACTTCTTTCTGTGATCAATATAAGTGGTTTTGATTTTCCTGTTGGGGTCATCATTGTATTACTTATGGATAAAGTTTGCAACAATAGTCTTTTTTGCGACATTATAATTAAAAATATCACAGGGGTTTTGCGCGTTTTTTGAAAAAGGTATGTGCAAATTGCAGGGAACGTGATATAATCAAAAATCATAATGGCGGAGAATTTCGCCTTGGATCAAAAAATACGCAAAAGTGCGTTGAGGAGGATATTATGGGACAGCTTCTTATTGCGTTGGGCCGTGAATTCGGCAGCGGCGGTCGTGAAATCGCCGAAAAATTGGGTCAGCGTCTCGGCATCACCGTTTATGACAAAAACATTCTGGACGAGATGCAGGAGCGTTTCGGCTTTGATAAGAAAGTGCTGGACGAACATGAGGAAAGCCCGGTGAACGTGCTTTTCTCCCGCAAGGTCCGCGGTTTTTCCAGTTCCATTGAGGAAGTCATTGCTCAGCGTCAGTTTGAGCTTATCAGGGAAAAGGCGGCTTCCGGCGAGAGCTTCATTCTCATTGGCCGCTGCGGCGAGCAGGTGCTGAAGGGCTGTGCCGGCCTGCACGCGTTCTTCATCCGCGGCGAAGCGGATGTGAAATGCCGCCATGTCATGGAGAAATACGAGCTGGAGGAAAAGGACGCCCGTGAGCTGATGCGCCGTCGGGACCGCCAGCGCAAGAATTATCACAATTTCTATTGCGAAGGCAAATGGGGCGACAGCCGCAGTTATGACCTGTGCGTCAATTCCAGCGCTCTGGGTGTGGATGGCTGCGTGGAGCTTCTGGTCAAGTATCTGGAGCTGAAGGAAGACTAAGACACCATGTGGAAATATTTCGGCGTTCTCTGTAATACGATCACTGTGCTGCTGGGAGCGGGCTTCGGCCTGTTTCTGCGGCAGCGTACCCGGAAGGCTCCGGCTGCGGGGGAGGAAAGCGGAAAGCTTCCGCCCCGGGAGGATCTTTCCACAGCCATGATGGTCTGCCTGGGTTTCTGCACCATCTCTGCCGCCATGGGCGGGCTTATCGGAGTGGAGAGCGGGGAACAGGCGCTTGTGGTCGTCATCTCCATGGTGGTGGGATATCTCATCGGCTGGGCTCTGCGGCTGGATGACCGGCTGAATCTTCTGGGGGATAAGGTTCTGGAAAAGGTCACCCACGGAAAGACCGCCGGGGCAAAAAATCCGGCGGAGGGCTTTGTGACGGCCTGCCTTTTGTTCTGCATCGGTTCCATGACCATTCTGGGCGCCTTTGAGAGCGCGGGAAATCCCGTCGGCGGTCTGGAACTGGACTGCCACACCACCTATCTCATCAAGTCCCTTCTGGACCTCTGCTCCTCCGTGTGCCTCACGGTGACGTTCGGCATGTCGGTCATGGCTTCTGCCGCCTTTGTGCTGGTGTTTCAGGGACTTCTGGTGATGCTGGCCTCCTTTATCCAGCCTTTCCTTGCCCAAATCGGCGCCATGCCTGCCGTCAACTGTGTGGGCTCGCTCATCATTCTGGCCATCGCCATGAATCTCATGGGCCTCAAAAAGATCAAAACCGCGGACTATCTCCCGGCGTTGTTTCTGCCCATTCTGATTTGCTGGGTCATAAGTCTCTGAGCCGGCGCATATACTTGTTTATACCATACGATCTCTACGCCCCCGATGCGGATCTCCGCGCCGGGGGTGCCCTGTAACGAGGTGATACTATGAAGGATTTGAAAAACACCGGAGACCCCGCGGTGCGGGCTGCCTGGGGAAGACTTGCGGGCGCGGTGGGCATCGGGTGCAATCTGCTGCTCTTTGCCGCGAAGCTCATTGTGGGTTTTCTGTCCGGCTCGGTGTCCATCACGGCGGACGCGGTGAACAACCTTACCGACGCCTCCGCCTCTGTGGTGACGCTGTTGGGATTCCGGCTGGCCATGCGTCCGGCGGACAAGGAACATCCTTACGGCCATGCCCGGATGGAATACTTTGCCGGGCTCATCGTGGCGGGGATCATCCTGGTCATCGGCGCGGGGCTGGCGAAGTCTTCGGTGACAAAAATACTCCACCCGCAGGCCGTGACCTTTTCCTGGGCGCTGGTCATCGTTCTTGTCCTCTCCATTCTGGGAAAGCTGGCGATGGCGGTGTTCTATGCCCGGGTGGGCAAAAAGATCGCCTCCGGCACCCTTATGGCCTCCGCGGCCGACAGCCGCAACGACGTCATTGCCACCGGAGCGGTGCTTCTCAGCTGCATCGTCGGAGAGGTCACAGGTCTTGCTGTGGATGGCTATATGGGTCTTCTGGTGGCGCTGTTCATCCTGTATTCCGGCGTTATGATCGCCAAGGACACTATGGACCCGCTTCTGGGTGCGGCTCCGGATGAGACGTTGGTGGAGACCATCACCGGGGAGCTTCTGGCCCATCCCGCGGTGCTGGGCGTTCATGATCTGATGATCCACGATTATGGCCCCGGCCGCCAGTTTGCCACCGCCCACGCGGAGATCGACTGCCGCATGGATGTGCTGGATGCCCATGAGGTGCTGGATGAGCTGGAGCGCTGCTGCATGGAGGATCACCGGGTGCTCCTCACCATCCACTACGACCCCGTGGTCACCGACGACGAGACCCTCAACCGTATGCGCTGTATTGTGGTGAATGTGATCCGGGAAATCGATGAGCGGCTCTCTATCCACGAC
>CAZQFN010000101.1:0-5213 GCA_964592685.1 uncultured Oscillospiraceae bacterium
TGCTACCATGGCCTCAGAAACCGGTTCCATATCCATCCAAAACGGAGGTTATCGAATTATGAAACAGAAAGAACTCTCCCGCTGGCTGCGGGTCATCGTCATCGTCTGCTGGATCGTCTGCGCGGTCACGGGCATCTGGGTCGCCCCCTGGGCCTTCCGCCAGGTGGCCCTTGCCGATCCCCCCCGCGCCTATCTCACCGGCTTCCGCGTCGCCACCTTCTGGGTGATGCTCATCCCCGTGATTCTGGCCCTGTGGCAGGGCTGGCGCATTTTCGGCGACATCGGCCGGGACAACAGCTTCTGCCCGGAAAACGCCCGCCGGCTGAAGATCATCAGCTATCTCGCCGCCGGGGACACGGTCCTTGTTCTGGTGTATTCGCTGGCTCTTTTCTTCCTGAACGCTCTCTATCCCGCCCAGATCGTGCTCCATCTCGGCGTGCTGTTCATCGGCGTCGCCGTAACGGTGGCCGCCGCGGCCCTGAGCCATCTGACCCATAAGGCCGCCGTCCTCCAGGACGAGAACGAGCTGACCATCTGAGGTGCTGAAATGATTATTGTAAACCTTGACGTGATGCTCGCAAAGCGTCATATGAGCCTCACCCAGCTGTCGGAAAAAGTCGGTCTGACGCTGGCAAACCTCTCCGTGCTGAAAACCGGAAAAGCCAAGGCCGTGCGGTTTTCCACCCTGGACGCCTTGTGCAAAGCCCTGGACTGCCAGCCGGGGGATATTCTGGAATTCCGGAAAGGCGAGGGTGACAAGGATGAGTGACCCTGTGGAAAACTCTGTTGATTATGTCAACAACTCGCCCAAAATGCCCACTGCGCCCCTCACCTGGCGGGATGCCGCAGCCCCCCTTCTGGCCCTGATTTTAGCCTGCCTCTTCTGGACCGTCTTCGTGGTTTGGGAAGTGGGCTACTACGGCCCCGGCGCAGGCGTTCCGGCGTTTGTGGCATGCTATTTCGGGGCTGTCTGCCTCATGCTCGGAAAACGCGCCCGTTATTCCTTGGATTCGGTGTTTCTCATGGCTGTGTCCATGGCCCTGGCCATGAGCTGCTGGCTGTATACAAATCTGGGTCTGTCCGTGCTCAACTGCTTTATCATCCTTGTCACTGCCGCGGGCGCCACCTTCCGGCTCTCCGGCCAGAGCCGCTTCTCCCTCCGGGATGCCCGCATCATCCCGGAGACGGTGCGCCTGTCCTTCCTGGCCCTGTTTTCCAAAATAAGCCACCCTTTCCGGCTTCTGGGACAGCTGAAAAAGCCCGGAAAGCGCGCCTTTGGCCGGGCCGCGCTCTCCCTGCTTCTGTGCATTCCCCTGTTGGCGGTAGTCATCGCCCTTTTGTCCTCGGCGGACGAAGCCTTCGGCAACTTCTTCAAGGCGCTGATCGACCGGCTCACCGCCCCCGCCCTTCGAACCCCGATCTGGAAAATCATCAACACCGTACTGCTGGCCCTGTTCATCGCCTCCGGGCTGTATTTTCTCCGGATGGACGCGCCCGCGCCCCCATCCGCGGATGCCCCCGCCAAAGAGCGCCACGCCCTGTCCTGGTTTCTGCCGGCCGTGCTGCTGAATCTTGTGTATCTTCTTTACTGCGGCATTCAGGTGTGGGGCGGTTCCTTTGCCGCCATTATCTATGCCGCCGCAGAGGATAACATCGCCCAATACGCCCGGGAGGGCTTCTTCCAGCTGGTGGCCGTGGCCGCCATCAATCTCACCTTCTGCCTGCTGGCCGCCCATAAGGATCGCTTCGCCGCAAAGGGCGGTCTGGCTCTGCGCATTGCCAACGGGCTCATGCTCCTGCTCACCCTTGTCATCCTGGCCGACGCTATTCTTCGGATGTACTTTTACATCCGGGCCTACGGTCTGACCCTTCTGCGCCTGATGACCCTGTGGGGGATGCTGGTGATCCTCGCGGGGATTCTGGCCGCGGGCTGGAAGCTCTTCCGCCCCCAGTTCTCCTTCTTCCGGATCTTTGCCCCCTTCGTCCTGACGGCCTGGTGCCTGTTCTGTCTTGCAACCCCCGGCGGCATCATCGCCAATTATAATGTAGATCACTACCTCTCCGGCGATCTGGAAACCGTGGACACCTTCTATCTGGAGCGGCTGGGCACCGACGCCCTTCCCGCCCTGTACCGATTGAACGAGGCCACCGGCGAAGGCGAATACGCCATCGAGGCCGCCGCCCGCCACGCGGAATACAGATCCGCCTGGCATCAGCACAAGCTGAGCTACCGCTTTCTTCCGGAGGACTGACCCATGAAACGACTCATCTTCACCGTCACCGCTGAGCAGGCGGGGCGCACCGTAAAAAGCATTATGCTGGGGGAGCTCTCCATGTCCAACACCCTCCTGTCCTCGCTGAAATTCCGCCCGGACGGCATTTTGAAAAACGGCTCCCGGGCCCGGGTAACCGACCGGGTGCAGCCCGGGGACGAGCTCTCCTTCTCCATCGCCGACCGCCGCGAAAACCGCGCCGCCCCCATGGCGCTGGACATCCCCATCCTCTGGGAGGATGAGTCCTTTCTCCTTCTGAACAAGCCCGCCGGCGTGGGAGTGTATGGAGGAAACCGCCCGAATCTGGCCGGATATTTCGCATCAAAGTGGGGAAAAATCCGCGAATTTCACCCAATAAACCGCCTGGATGTGGGGACAACCGGACTTCTGGCCGTGGCCAAGGACGGTTATGCCCATGACCGGCTCCGCCGCCTGCTCCATACGGACGGCTTCCAGCGGGAATATCTGGCCGTGGCAGAGGGTATTATGACCCCGGGCACCGGCGTCATCGACCGGCCCATCTCCCGCCATCCGGTTAAAGGCACCACCCGGGCCATCGACCCGGAGGGGCTCCCCAGCCGCACGGAGTATGAGGTTCTGCAAACCTCCGAAAACCGCACGCTCCTCCGCCTCCGCCTTTTCACCGGGCGCACCCATCAGATCCGGGTCCATCTGGCCTCCGTCGGCCACCCTCTGGCGGGAGACGTCCAGTACGGAGCCGCGGACTGTCCCCTCCCCCGCCCGGCCCTCCATTCCCACCGCGTCCGCATCCTCCATCCCCTCACCGGAGAAGCCGTGGATGTCACCGCGCCGCTCCCGGAGGACATGGCCGCCCTCGTGAACTTCCCTTAAACTTTGCCATTTTGTATTGACTTTTTTCTTTTGGCGGCGTTATAATGATCAAAGCAAAATTCCCTATGAGGGAGTAGCAAGCGCATTTATATGCGTAGCAAGTCAACATCCTGGCCGTTTTCGGTCTGGCTTGTTTTAAATTGCGAGACTCATGTACAACATTTTGAAGCTATGCTGAGTCTCTTATATCGTTTTTTCGTCGAGACTCAAGTATAGCCTTTCCGGTTGTACCTGGGTCTTTTGTTTTTATACCGGAGCAGGACCGTTCCCGCTCCCGCGGCCCCGGGCCGCACATTCTGCCCGAATTCTGTAAGGAGGTAACCCCATGCGTCATTATTGCGAAAGCAAAGAGACCGTTTTGCAGGACCTCGGCTCGTCCGAACAGGGACTGAGCTCGTCCGAAGCCCAGCGCCGGCTGGAGACAAA
The DNA here is from genome assembly GCA_964592685.1 of uncultured Oscillospiraceae bacterium. Lineage (GTDB taxonomy): Bacteria > Bacillota > Clostridia > Oscillospirales > Oscillospiraceae > CAJOIG01. The sequence goes on from CAZQFN010000101.1 coordinate 3,552, forward strand.
CGGCAAAAACCGTCTGGAAGCCGCCAAGGGAAAATCCCTCATCCGGAGATTCCTGGAGCAGCTGGCTGACCCCATGATCATCATCCTGCTGGTGGCCGCGGCCATCAGCGGCGTGCTGGCCATCGTGGAAAACGACAGCTTCGCCGATGTGATCATCATCCTCGCCGTCGTTCTCATCAACGCCGTTCTGGGCGTGTATCAGGAGAGCAAGGCCGAAAAAGCCATCGAGGCGCTGCAGGAAATGTCCGCCGCCACCTCCAAGGTCCTGCGGGACGGCAAGGTTCAGGTGATCCGCAGCGAGGATCTTGTGGTGGGCGATATCATTCTTCTGGAAGCCGGCGACGCCGTTCCCGCGGACGCCCGCATTCTGGAGAGCGCCAGTCTGAAGGTGGAAGAGGCCGCCCTCACCGGCGAATCCGTCCCCGTCACCAAGTTCATCGACATCATCTATCTGAAGGACGGCGAGAAGGATGTGCCTCTCGGCGACCGCAAAAACATGCTCTACATGGGCGGCACCGTTGTCTATGGCCGCGGCACCGCCGTGGTCACCGCCACCGGCATGGAGACCGAAATGGGCAAGATCGCCGACGCCCTCCAGAAGGCCGAGGACGGCGACACCCCCCTTCAGATCAAGCTCAACCAGCTCTCCAGGATCCTCACCTGGCTGGTGCTGGGCATCTGTGTGATCGTCTTCGGGGTCCAGCTCATCCGGGCCGGCAGTCTGAACTTTGAGTTCATCCTCAACTCCTTCATGGTCGCCGTCTCCCTGGCGGTGGCCGCCATTCCCGAGGGTCTGGCCGCCGTCGTCACCGTGGTGCTGTCCATCGGCGTGACCAACATGTCCAGGCGCAACGCCATCATCCGCCGTCTCACTGCGGTGGAGACCCTGGGCTGCGCCCAGATCATCTGCTCCGACAAGACCGGCACCCTGACCCAGAACAAGATGACCGTGGTGGATCACTTCGGCGAGGATGAGAAGCTTCTCGCCACTGCCATGGCCCTCTGCAACGACGCGGAGCTGGACGAGGACGGAACCGTCACCGGCGAGCCCACCGAAGCCGCGCTGGTGGCCTGGGCCAACAAGCTGGGCCTGGCAAAACCCGCCCTCAAGGCGGCCTATGAGCGCTGCGGCGAGGCCCCCTTCGATTCCGGCCGAAAGATGATGTCCACCGTCCACCACACCGGCGGCGGCTATGTGCAGTTCACCAAGGGCGCGCCCGATGTGGTCATCGGAAAATGCACCCATTACCTTCAGGACGGCCGGCCCGTCCCCATGACCGAGGAGGCCGCCGCCCGGATCCTGGCCGCCAACAAGGAGATGGCCGACAGGGCCCTCCGTGTTCTGGCCTGCGCCCAGCGGGTCTGGCCCGCCAAGCCGGAGCAGTTTGAGGCGGAATATCTGGAAGAATCCCTGTGCTTCATCGGTCTGAGCGGCATGATCGACCCGGTCCGTCCCGAGGTAAAGGACGCCATCGTCCAGTGCCGCGCCGCCGGCATCCGGCCCATCATGATCACCGGCGACCACATCGATACCGCCGTGGCCATCGCCCGGGAGCTGGGCATCATCGCCGACACCTCCGCCGCCATCACCGGCGCCCAGCTCAACGACATGAGCGACGAGGAATTCGAGCAGCGCTTCCGGGACATCAGCGTCTATGCCCG
>CAZQFN010000102.1:0-5195 GCA_964592685.1 uncultured Oscillospiraceae bacterium
ATGGACGACGTTACCCAGACCATCATGCACCCCGTTGAGTTCCTGGAGCCCGGCTGCAACCGCCGCTTCGCCCGCCAGGTCAAGGAATCCGGCTTCTCCAAGCCCGTTCTGACTCTGGGCGCTTTCCAGGGCCCCGAGCTCATCGAGGAGACCATCGCCACCGGCGGCGCCGATATCGTTGCCATGGCCCGTGGTACTCTGGTGGACGCCCAGTGCGTCAACAAGGCCGCCGAGGGCCGCGAGGATGAGATCATCCCCTGCCTGAAGTGCTTCGTCTGCCTGAGCTACGACATCGAAGAGGAGTTCGCCTGCTCCGGTAACCCCACCGTTGGCCGCGAGTATATTCTCGATCAGTTCGAGAACAAGAACTCCACTCCCAAGCGTGTCGCCGTCATCGGCGGCGGCCCCGCCGGCATGGCGGCCGCTCAGTACTGCGCCGAGCGCGGCCATTCCGTCACTCTGTATGAAAAGGACACCAAGCTGGGCGGCACCATCAACTTCGCTCAGTACGCTTCCTTCAAATACTCCCTGGACAACTACATGAACTACCGCATCGGCATGATGAAGAAGCTGAACATCGACGTCCGTCTGGGCGTTGAGGCTACTCCCGAGATGATCGAGGCCGAGAACTATGACGTCGTCATGGCGGCCATCGGCTCCTCCAACATCATCCTGCCCATCCCCGGCCACGACGATCCCCGCGTCATCTGCGCAGTGGACACCTTCGGCCATCACGATGAGATCGGCCAGAACGTCGTCGTGATCGGCGGTGGTGAGGTCGGCTGCGAGGCCGCCCTGTATCTGGCCATGGAGCACGGCAAGAACGTCTCCATCATCGAGATGATGGACCGCATCGCCGCTACCTCCGCCTATGCCCAGGAGCTGGCTCTGTATGACCGCGTGCCCAAGTACTGCCATCTGTACCTCTCCAGCCCCGTGACCCAGATCACCCCGACTCACGTCGGCTACAAGGGTCAGGACGGCGAGGAGCACTTCATCGAGGCTGACACCGTTGTCTTCGCTTCCGGCCGTAAGGCTCTGGAGGACCAGGCCGAGAAGTTCCGCTTCTGCGCGCCCAAGTTCTTCAAGCTGGGCGACTGCTCGAAGGCTTCCAACGTCCGCCATGCCAACCGTACGGCTTACGACGCTGCCGCTCAGATCTGATTTTCGCATACTTAATGCCCTCCCGCGAAAAAATTGCGGGAGGGCTGTTTTATCGGGGAACTTTTTTGCCCCGCCGCCCGTCTAAACCGGTGAAAACCCCAGAAAAGGAGAAAACCCTATGAAAAAACTGTTGAGCTTTCTTCTGGCTCTGTGCCTTTGCGTGGGCGCCGCGGCTCCGGCCATGGCAGAGACCGCTCCGGAAACGAACATGGAGCAGGCCCTTGCGGAGATAACCGCCATCGCGAAGGAGACTCTCCGCGTGGACGACGATTATACCGAGTTCTACGGAGACTATTACGAGGATCTTATCCCCACCTGGTATCTGAACTGGTCTGACGAGGAGCGGACGCTCTCCGTCACCTGCGACGGGGAGGGCATGGTCCTGGATGTGTATGCCTATACATATTCCAATAATACGGATCGCTTCTATGGCTTTGATCCCGCCTTCCCCGCGCTGACGGAGGAGGAAGCCCAGACCCAGGCGGAGGACTGGCTCGCCCGCTTTATGGGCGAGGGAGAATCCGCCCGCATCGACCGGACGAGTTCCACGCTGGGCGAGGACGCCAGCTACCGCTATTACGGCACCGTTCTGCTGAACGGGCTGGAGAGCCCCATCACCTTCAGCATCCGCATCGACAAAAACGGTCTGCGCAGCTATTCCCGCTCCGACAGCTATAACCCCTATGTGGGGGATGTTCCCGCAGCCGAGGCGGAGGTCGGCCAGCTGGCCGCGGCGGTCCATCTGGCCAGCGCGGTGGAGATGGAGCTCTATTACGTCTATGACGACGCGGCCGGCGAGGCTCGGCTTCAGTATGTCCCCGTGGGCCCCTATACGGTGGTGGACGCCCAGAGCGGGGAGTCTGTGGACATGGACGCGCTCTATGCCAGTCTGGAAGAGAACGGCATGGGCGGCTATGCCACCATGAACATGGCTGCGGCTGAGGCCGAATCCGTGAGCGCTTACCGGAACGCCGGCGGTCTGTCGGAGATGGAGCTTGCCTCCATCGCGAACTATGGCGAGGTTCTGGAGCAGGAGGAGATCGACGGGCTGCTCCGGGGTATATCTGCCCTGGGCATCACGGAGGACTTTTCCATTGCCCGCTGCTCCTATGCCATGGACAGCGGGACCGGGGATGTGACCGCTTCCCTGCGCTATACGGCGACCCTGACCGAGGACAATCTCTATGGCTTCTCCAGAGATGAGTTCCGGCAGTATCGGGAATGGGGCGATACGCTCACCATCACCAAATACATCTCCGTGAACGCCAAGACCGGCGAGCTTCTGTCCGTCTCCACCAGCTATCCCCTGTGGGAGAAGGATCCCGGCGAGTTCAGCCCCTCCGATCTGCGCACCGCGGCGGATGATTTCCTGGCGGAGGTCGCCCCGGCGATGGCGGAAAAGGCGGCGGTCTGCACGCTCTCCGCTTATGAGGAGCGGGATGGGTTTACCTATGCCCGAGTGGAGAACGACTATTTCTATCCCGAAAACTATCTCTATGTGAGCCTGAACTCCGCCACCTGCACGGTGGATTCGTATTACTACAAATGGGACGAGGACGTGACCTTTGCCTCCGCGAAGAACATCCTCACGGCGGCGGAAGCGGCTGCCGCCTATGTGGGAGCCCTGGAGGTGACGCTGGGATATGTGGCCTGGCCGGAGGAAATCCGCCGGGATGATCCCACGCTCCTGCGTTACATCGAGTGGGGCTATACCTGGGTGGAAAGTCTGCGCCTTGCCTGGTATTTCGGCGATCTGGCGGAGGTTGAGGCGGTGGATGCCCTCACCGGAGAGGTTCTGCGGGATGGGGAAGAGGAGGACGGCTCCTATACCTATACCGATCTTCCCGGCGTAGCCCAGCAGGAGGCCATCGAGGCCCTTGCCCAGGCGGGCATTGGCTTTGCCGGCGGAAAGTTCGAGGCGGACAAGGCCCTCACCCAGCGGGAGGCTGTGGTGCTGCTGCTCCAGGCGGCGGGCTATGACGTCTCCTCCTGGGAGGATGAACTCCTCTGCAGCGAGGCGGAGTATCAGGGCTTCCTCACCGGGGAAACCTGGGAGCCCGACAGCACCGTCACCCGAATGGACTTCCTCAAGATGATGCTGGGCGCGTCCCGCTATGGGGATGCCGCGGCCCTCACCGGCGTCTGGACCTGCACGTTCACCGATGTGTCCGGGGACGATGTGGCCTATGGTGCGCTGGCGCAGGCCCTTGGTCTTGCCGAAGGCAAAAAGCTGGACCCGGAGGGGACCTGCTCCCGGGGCATGGCGGCGGAATTCCTCGCTGCGTTCATGAGCCGGTAAGAGACAATATACGAAGAACCAGATGCAGCTTCTGTTGCATCTGGTTCATTTTGTGTGTGGTCGCAGACTATCTGCCGGACCTGACCGATGATCCTGCACCACCGGAAAATAAATGACCGCCGTATCACAGGTTCTTGTGACGCGGCGGTCTGTTTTATTATTCATTATAAGAGATGCCGGCTTTTTTCAGGGCCAGGACCAGAGGCGGGATGAGGAGGATCTGAAGGAGGATGCCGGGGATGGCGTTTGTCACGGCGCCCGCAAGGAAGGCGGAGAAGGGAAATTCGCTCCCGCTCAGACCGGCCATGATATACCGGGCGATGCCCCAGACGATGCGCCCGTCGATCATGCCGCAGAGGAGCGCGGCGTAAGTATATCCGGGCTTTTTGGGCAGGAGCTTATAGCAAAGCCCGGCGGAAAAGCCATAGGTCGCCAGCTCGAAGGCCATGCCCAGACCGATGGGATAGAGGGGTGGCATGCCGAAAAGGAGAAAGCGCAGCAGCGGCGCGATAAAGCCCACGGCCATGCCCCAGGGCCAGCCGCAGAGCATGCCGCAGAGGAGCATGGGGATGTGCATGGGGCAGAGCATATTTCCGATCTGCTGGAGCTGCCCGGTGAGGAAGGGGAGGACCAGGGCCAGGGCCAGGCAGATGGCGGAGGCGACGAGCCGCCGGAGACGGAGCTTTGCTTTTGTCATAATGTGTCCTTTCCGAAAGAGCAAAAAAGGCGCCGCTTTCCTTGCCGGAAAACGACACCTTTCTGGTATCTCATAAACATATATAAACGCAGGGGAGAGGGGGGACTTCTGTCCCGGGAGGGGCTTCCTGCCGCCTCTGGGGATATTTTACACCATAGGGCGGATTTGTCAATCCCCCAGCAGTCCGGCCAGCTTTTCCATGGCGTCTGCCAGAAGGGCAGCGGTGGAGCCGTCCTTCACCCCGGCGACAAAGGTGTCGCACTTGTTCACGGGGATAAGGATGCGGGCTGCCTCGCTCCGGCCCACGGCGGCGGCCATGGCGGCGGTCACCTCGCCCATGAGCGCATCGGCGATGACGATGCCCAGGGGCCCTATGATGACGTCTGCCTTCCGGCAGGAGACGATGACGGCGTTCTCCCCTGTGGCGATACGGTGGGCGCCGCCTTTTTGCATGTTCTCCGTGGCGATGGAGTTTGTGCCCACGGCCAGAAGCTCATGACCGGGAAAGCGCTCGGCGATGTTTTTGACCAGCTGGCGGCCGATGTTTCCGCCCTGGCCGTCGATGACAAGGATGGTCATGGCTTATTCCACCGTCACCAGCTCGTATTCCCGGCTGCCCATGCCCAGCTCCGCTGCCGCTTCCACGGTGCGGATGCCGCCCCGGGATTCGATGCGCTCCACAAGATGGTCCCGGCCGGGATCGTCGGAGGCATAGACCAGATCCAGGCAGGCCTGGTCGATGGCCACGGGGTCGGTGGAGATGAGGACGCCGATGTCCTTCATGCAGGGGTCTTCCGCCACGGCACAGCAGTCGCAGTCCACGGACATGTTCATCATGGCGTTCACATAGATGGCGTTCTCGCCGAAATAGTCCGCCACGCTCCAGGCGGCGTCGGCCATGGATTCCATGAAGAGGGGCTTTTCCGTGGTCCAGAAATTCTCCGGCACGCCCGCGCCGTGGATGTATTCCTTGCCGTAGGAGGAGGCAAAGCCGATGGAGAGCTGCTTCAGCGCGCCGCCGAAGCCGCCCATGGG
>CAZQFN010000103.1:0-5185 GCA_964592685.1 uncultured Oscillospiraceae bacterium
GCGCCACGAAGGACGCCGTGGCCGCCGATTTGAAAGCCCTCATGGCCCAGCTTGTGGCCCTGGGGTATGCAGAGGAATAACTCCCCCGGTCGCTGCGCGACAGCCCCCTCAAAGAGGGGGCCAATTGCCTCCCTCAGGGAGGGAGCTTTTCCCAAAAATACGCACAACGCCCCGGACGGAAACCCGTCCGGGGCGTTTTTGCGCGGATTCAGTTTACATACAGATGGGCCCGCCTGCGGAAATAGAGATGGTTCAGCCACAGGAACACCCCGACGATCACAAGATTGACGGGCACGGAATAGTGAAACGCCGGCAGACCGCTGAGCGCGCGCTCCACCGTGTCCAGCAGATTGCTCAGAACCGCATACAGCCCAAGCTGGAGCATATAGAGCCGGGGGCCCCGTCTGCGGAAGCGGCGCAGTTCCCGCCCCGCCCACAGCATCAGAGCGCTGCAGCCCATGGTGATGAGGCCCTGGGCGAGGAAGCAGGCGAAAAGGGCCGGGGACAGATGCTCCATGGCCCGGGGCCGGGAGAAAATGCTCAGTCCGTATCCGATGACGGACAGGATCAGCCCCAGTCCGCCCACGATCAGCAGCCAGCCGCAGAGAAAGCTGTGCCATTTCATGCCCGGCTTGGGTGCTTCGGATATGGGGGCTTCCGTCTCGGTCGCGCCGCCGCAGGCGGGGCAGACGCTCTCGCTCGGCTCCATGGGCTTTTCGCATGCGGGACAAACCTTGTTTTCCATAAAGATTCTCCTTTCTCAGTTCAGCCCCTCCGGATACAGCACCGGATAGGCGATGTCGATGATCTCCTGTGCGGTTTCGGCGTGGTAATATTTCTGGCGGGAGAGGGCGGATTTTCGCAGGAAGAGGTTAAAGCCCGTCTCGCAGTCCTCCATGGTGGGCTCCCCGGGGAAGTAGTGGCAGTAGGCCCGTCCGTCGTCGGTGTCGATACTCAGATAGGCTGACTGCAATTTTGTGGCCGTGGGGTCATAGACCAGCGCCATAGCCACGCCGCCCTCAGAATGAATGCTGCTTGTATGGGCATATTCATTCCCGGGGTCGGGGGCCAGGTTGATGATGTAAACGGCGACTTGCGTACGGTTATAAATGCTGTGTCCATCGGTGGACATGGTGCGCGTCGTGTGATATGCGCTCGCTTCCAGATCGTATTCCTCCGCCAAAAGCATTACCTCGTCCACGGTGATGTCCGGCCGCAGATCGAGAAAAAGCTGCACCGGGGTGTTCTCCGCCGTGACGGGGACGGTGGCATTGGCCCGCTCATCGTGATTTGCGGAGACGAGACTGCCGGCGAGAAGGAGAAAGAGCACTACGGAAAAGATGGCCCGCTGCCACCGCGGGGGGATATATGGGCCGCGCACAGGCTTCCGGGGCCGGAAAACGGTCACGCACAGCAGACGGAAAATGCTCGTAAATGTAAACAGTGCCCATACCGACAGCATGAATATACTTGTGGGAAGGGTGCGGGGAGAATCATGGACGACATTTCCTGTCCAGAGCAGCACAAAAATGATTTCGATCGCCAGCTGCAGGAGATACTTCCGCTTCAGCGTGCGGCGAAACGCATCCAGAGACTCCCTGTCTGTGGTGATCTCGTATTCCACATCCGGCAGATTGGGGTCATATTCCTTGCGGAAGATATACCAGCAGCCCTCCCAGCGGGAGTGAAACATGGTGTCCTCGGGGCTTTTTGCGTCAAAGGCATCCGCCACCGTCCCCACAAGCTCCCAACCGTCCAGTTCAAAAAACTCCAGATACATGGCCTCGTTGTGCCAGTGCTGATAGTCAATGGCGTAGCGGTATTCCACATCCGGGTCGTATTCATAGGTCATGTCCCGAAGTGTTCGTTTTGTGAGATGCCAGCCCCGGCGGGATTCGTCGTTGTATTCGTCCCTCTCCGCCTCGTGGCACCAGGGGACAAACCGGCCCTTTCGGATCTTTGTTGTGGTCATGGGTTTCTCCTTTCCTGAATATTTGCCGGGGCCATGCCTCCCTCTTTGAGGGAGGTGCCTCCGAAGGAGGCGGAGGGAGTTTTATTCCAGTCCCTCCGGGTATACCACGGAATAGGCAAGGTCTATGGCCTCCCGGGCGGTGTCGGGGGAATAGGTGGCGCTGTCGCGCCATGTGGGTTGAAGTGTCAGCGTATAGGGGTCGGCGCCTTCCGTGTGGGGCATATAGGCGCAGTAGGCGGAGCCGTGCCGGGTGTTGATCGTCAGCATGGCGGCGTCCAGCTCGTTGTCCACGGGGGAGAAGCAGAGCTGAAGCTCCACCTCGTCCTCATAAAACAGGCGGTCGCGGTTCAGCGCGATCTCCACATAATAGACCTGCACCTCGTCGCCGTCCATCAGCCGGGAGGTGACGGAGGTGTCCCAGCCGTATGTCCGCCCCATGGCCTCAACATCCTGATAGGTGGTGTCCGGCTCCAGGGCCAGAAACAGATTCACCGGGGTGTTTTCGGCCGTGATGGATACGGGCGGTTCATATGCGGTGACGAAGAAATACACCAGAAAGAAGAGAAAATAAACGACGCAAACGGTCAGCGCGGCCCGGCCGAAGTCGATGAACAGCCGGAGGGGCTTTCGCGGGCGGAATACATTCAGACACAGGAGCCGGTATCCCGCGGAGAGTATGGCCAGTCCCGCGCCGATCAGGATGATGCAATCCATCACATTCCAGATGGAGAAGATCGCGTTGACGATAGAATAGATCAGAAAGAAAAAGATCTCAAGGATCAGCCGCCGGGTGTATGTCCGCTTCAGCGTCCGGCGAAATTCCCGGAGGGATTCCTCGTCCGTGGCGATTTCATATTCGATGCCCGGTCGGGCGGGGTCGTATTCCTTGCGGAAAATGTACCAGCAGCCGTCCTGCTCGGAGATAAATTTGTTTTTTCCCGGTTGGTCTGACTTGAAGCCGTCCACCACGGCGCCAACCGGCTCCCAGCCGTCGTCCCGGAAAAGCTCCAGATACATGGCCTCGTCGTGCCCCAGCCGATAGTCAATGGCATAGCGGTATTCCACGTCCGGGTCGTATTCATAGGTCATGTCTCGAAGCGTCCGCTTTGTGAGATGCCAGCCCCGGCGGGATTCGTCGTTGTATTCGTCCCTCTCCGCCTCGTGGCACCAGGGGGTGAACCGCCCGCGCCTGGTTTTGGTGGTCTTTGTCGTGGTCATGGGTTTCCTCCTTTCGCCGTGATGCAAACGGTCAGCCGTTCAGAAGCAGATCGATAAAGCCGCTTTCGATCATCTCCTGTATGAAGAAATACACGCCCAGGCCCAGCAGCGCCAGCAGGCACGCCGCCATCAGGATGACCAGCGGGCTTTTTGTCGCCTGCTCCCGGGAGCGCTGCTGTCCGGGGATGGCTTCGCCGCATTCCGGGCAGATTTCCAGCCCCGCGGCGACGGTCTTTTTGCACAGGGGGCATTCCACGGTCTGCCCGTCATAGGGGTTATCGAAATAGCGAAAACCGGGGCTCAGGCCGTTTGCCTGCCGAACCGCGCGTCTTGCGTTTTTCTCGATTTTTCTCATGCCGATTCTCCTTTTTTAATAGGAATTGGAAAGCAATTGCCAGCCGACGTTTATCTTGTAGGTGAAATATCGGTGCAGAGAGGGGTCTGTGTTTGCTGGGTGGCAAGTGGTAATATAGTAAGTGCCGGGAGTGAGGAACATAGTCTCGCGGAAACTGAGCTGTGTGCCAGTCTCGGTACGGAGAGCGGCGCCGTCCTCATCCCAAAGTGTGACGGTTGTTTCCGCAAAGGAGCCGGCTCGCAGACTGAGGGTATAGAGATTGGGCCAGTATACTTCAAAAGACAGGATCGTTCCCGCAGGGGACGCTTCCTTGGTGTAAATGTAATCGTTAGCCCGGCTGGAAACAACGGAAGTGGCAAAAAGAAGAACAACAAAGACAATCGTCAGAGCGAGGACTCGGTAATAGGCTCTGGGATTCGGCTTCTTTGGGTGAAGATGGAACAGACACTGCTTTCGATAATACTCAAAGGGGAGACTGATGAGGGTCAGAAGAATCAGAAGAATGCACTCGATGGAAAAACCATCCACCAAATGCCAGATACACAACGCGGGGAGTGCGACCCCAAGGTGATACAGGCGGTTTCCGTGGCGGTCTGACTTGGAGCCAGCGTGAAATCTTTCCAGCATGGCCTTTTGACTTTCTTCATCTGTGGCGATCTGGTATTCTTCCTCGGGGAGCTCGGGGTCATAGACCTTGCGGAAGAAATACCAACGGCCCTCAAAGCAGTCCTCTGCGTTGCCCTGCCAGTTTACAAGCTCCCAGCCTGCGTCGATAAAAAAGGGGAGATACTGCTCCTCCCGGTGGCCGAAGCGGTAATCCATGGCATAGCGATAGCGAACGGCGGGGGCGTATTCATATTCGACGGTCTTTTTTGTCCGGGCGGTGAGCTGCCAGCCCTCTGCGGAGGCGGCATCCAGTTCCTTTAGTTCTGCTTCCCAATACCAGGGGCGGAAAGGATCTTTTACGATTCGTATTTCACTCATATCGCACCTCCTGTCACCCGGTCCGCCGCGGCGATGAGATGGCGCAGGCGGTCGATCTCGTCCCGGAGGGCCTTTTCCCCCGCGTCGGTCAGCTCGTATTCCCGGCGGCGCTCCTCGGCCTTCCGCTCTTTTATCCAGCCCTTCTGCATGAGATTTGCCGTGGCGCCGTACATGGTGCCGGAGCCGATGCGCACATGGCCGTCCGACAGCTCCTGCACCCGCTGCATGATGCCATAGCCGTGGCGGGGCTGCTCATGCAGGCAGAGCAAAATATAAAAATAGCTCTCGGTCAAAGGTTCCGGTTTGTTGCCCATGGCCGATCCCTCCCATCCTTTGTTCAACTATGTCGACCGACGACATAGTCTGTATCTACACTATATCGACACTCGACATAGTTGTCAAGAGGAAATTCAGAAAATTTTCACAAGGAAATATCTGGAAATAAAAATCTCCTCCCGATTATCGGGAGGAGAAATTCAAATCATTTTCGCCCAAAAAGCCTCCCTCCCTGAGGGAGGTGGCTGAGCGGATGCGAAGCCGGAGGGAGTTAACTCCCCCAGTCTCGCTGTTGCTCGACAGCCCCCTCTGGGAGGGGGCCTATAAAGCCAAATGGGAAGAGCATCGCTCTTCCCATTTGAGTGTTTCAGTATCCGCAG
>CAZQFN010000104.1:0-4934 GCA_964592685.1 uncultured Oscillospiraceae bacterium
CCATCTCGCCGAAGCGCTGGCCGCCGAACTGGGCCTTGCCGCCCAGAGGCTGCTGAGTGACCAGGGAGTAGGGGCCGGTGGAACGGGCGTGGATCTTATCGTCAACAAGGTGATGGAGCTTGAGGAAGTAAACATAGCCGACGGTAACGTCGTTATCAAACTTCTCGCCGGTACGGCCGTCGCGAAGCTGGATCTTGCCGTCCTCACGCAGGCCGGCGAGCTTCAGGCTTTCGCGGATGGAGGCCTCGTTCGCGCCGTTGAAGACGGGCGTGGCCACCTTCCAGCCCAGAGCCTGAGCGGCATAGCCCAGGTGCACTTCCAGCACCTGACCGATGTTCATTCGGGAGGGAACGCCCAGGGGGTTCAGGACGATATCCAGAGGCGTACCGTCGGGCAGATAGGGCATATCTTCCTTGGGCAGGATGCGGGAGACGACGCCCTTGTTGCCGTGACGGCCGGCCATCTTGTCGCCCACGGAGATCTTGCGCTTCTGGGCAATATAGACGCGGACGACCTGGTTGACGCCGGGGCCCATCTCATCACCGTTTTTGCGGGTGAAGACCTTGACATCCACAACGATGCCGCTCTCGCCGTGAGGCACCTTCAGGCTGGTGTCGCGGACCTCGCGGGCCTTTTCGCCGAAGATGGCCCGGAGCAGACGCTCCTCCGCGGTGAGGTCGGTCTCGCCCTTGGGGGTGACCTTGCCGACCAGAATGTCGCCGGAGTGGATCTCGGAACCGATGGTGATGATGCCGCGCTCGTCCAGATATTTCAGAGCGTCCTCGCCCACGCCGGGGATATCACGGGTGATCTCCTCGGGTCCCAGCTTGGTGTCACGGCTGTCGCACTCGTGCTCCTCCACGTGGATGGAGGTGTACACGTCTTCCATGACCACGCGCTCGTTCAGGAGGATGGCGTCCTCGTAGTTGTAGCCTTCCCAGGTCATAAAGCCGACCAGGACGTTTTTGCCCAGAGAGAGCTCGCCGTTGGCAGTGGAGGGACCGTCCGCCAGCACATCGCCCTTCTTCACGATCTCGCCGGCATCCACGATGGGACGCTGGTTGAAGGCGGTGGACTGGTTGGAACGGGCATATTTAATAAGGTGATATTCCTTGATCTCTCCGTCGTCATACTTGACAACGATGTGATCGGCGTCCACACTCAGGACCTTGCCGTCGCCCTCGGCCACCACGCACACGCCGGAGTCCACGGCGCACTTGTGCTCGATGCCGGTGGCCACGATGGGGGCCTCGGTGGTCAGCAGGGGAACGGCCTGGCGCTGCATGTTCGCGCCCATCAGGGCACGGTTGGCGTCGTCGTTCTCCAGGAAGGGGATCATGGCCGTTGCAATGGAGACCATCATACGGGGGCTCACGTCCACATAGTCCACCTGGCTCTTTTCCACGGAGAGGATCTCGTCGCGGTGGCGGCAGGTGACGCGCTCGCCCACGAAGTTGCCGTCGGGCAGAACCTCGGAAGCCTGAGCCACATAGAAGCGATCTTCCTGATCGGCGGTGAGATAGTCGATCTCCATGGTGACGAGACCGGTTTCCTTATCCACCTTGCGGAAGGGGGTGATCATGAAGCCGTATTCGTTCACACGGGCGAAGCTGGCCAGATAGGAGATCAGACCGATGTTGGGACCTTCGGGGGTCTCAATGGGGCACAGACGGCCGTAATGGCTGTAATGCACGTCTCGGACGTCGAAGCTGGCGCGCTCGCGGCTCAGACCGCCGGGGCCCAGAGCGGACATACGGCGCTTGTGGGTCAGCTCGGCCAGAGGGTTGGTCTGGTCCATAAACTGGCTCAGAGGAGAGCTGCCGAAGAATTCCTTGATGGCGGCGGAAACAGGCCGGATGTTGATAAGGCTCTGGGGCGTGACCACATCCAGATCCTGGAGGGACATGCGCTCGCGGATCACGCGCTCCATGCGGCTGAAGCCGATGCGGAACTGGTTCTGCAGAAGCTCGCCCACGCTGCGGACGCGGCGGTTGCCCAGATGGTCGATATCATCGGCGTTGCCGATGCCATGAGCCAGGCAGTTGAGATAGTTGACGGAAGCAAACACGTCATCCACGATGATGTGCTTGGGGATGAGAACGTCGATGTTCTCCACAATGGCGTCCTTCAGGGCTTCCTCGTCGTCACCGAACTGCTCGGTGAGCTGACGGAGGATGAGCCAGCGGACGTTCTCCTTCACGCCCACCTCGGCGGGGTCAAAGGAAACAAAGGGAGCCATGGGCACCATGCCGTTGCCGAAGACGCGGATGGACTCGCCATGCTCGTCCAGCACATACGCCTCCAGAAGACCGCGGGCCGCGATCTCCTCGGCGCGGTCAAGCGTCAGGCTCTCGCCTGCCTCGGCGATGATCTCGCCGGTCTGCAGATCGGTGATGGGAGCAGCCAGCTTCCGGCCCACAAGGCGGTTCCAGGCGGCCAGCTTCTTGTTGATCTTGTAGCGGCCGACCGTGCTCAGATCATAGCGGCGGCGGTCAAAGAACAGGCCGTCCAGCATGGCCTCGGAGGTCTCCACCGTGGGGGGATCGCCGGGACGGAGCTTGCGATAGATCTCCAGAAGAGACTCTTCGCGGCTGTGGCAGGTGTCGCGATCCAGGGTGCTGACGATGCGGGCATCCTGACCGAACACTTCCAGAAGCTGCTCGTCGGTGATGACGCCGGCCTCCAGATCGGGGGCGCAGGTCAGCCAGGTGTAGGGACGGGCGGGGTCATAGGCACCCAGAGAACGCAGCAGCCAGGTAACGGGCAGCTTGCGGTTTTTGTCGATGCGGACATAGAAAATGTCGTTGGCATCGGTCTCGTATTCCAGCCATGCACCGTGATAGGGGATGGTGGTGGCGCCGTAAATAGGGGTGTTGGTCTTGTCGGCATGGGTGTCGAAATAGACACCAGGAGAGCGGACGATCTGGGAGACGATAACACGCTCGGCACCGTTAATGATAAAGGTACCGCCGGCCGTCATCAGAGGGAAGTCGCCCATGAAGATCTCCTGCTCTTTGATCTCCTCCGTCTCCTTGTTGCGCAGACGGACAGAAACCTTCAGAGGAGCGGCATATGTGGCGTCCCGGGCCTTGCATTCCTGTTCGGAATACTTGGGATTCTCGTCCATGGAATAGTCCACAAACGAAAGTTCCAGGTTACCGGAATAGTCGGTGACCGAGGCTACCTCATGGAACACCTCCCGCAGGCCTTCTTCCAGAAACCACTTATAGGAGTTCTTCTGGATCTCCAGCAGGTTGGGCATGTCCTGAACTTCCTCGACGCGGGCAAAGCTCTTGCGGAGCGTTTTGCCATAGTATACATCCTTCGGCATCAAAAAAAGATCACTCCTTCGGCAAAATGATACGCCAGGGTATGTTGTTACAAAATCGAACTTCCGTCTTGATTTTCTCATGGGGTATGGTAAAATATAAACGGAAGGTAAGAAAGGGGAAAAGTACCCCAGTCTCGAAAATATAGCAAGCTATTTTACCATGTCTTCCACCTGGTTGTCAATACATTAAATAATATTTTGCGGCGGTTTTTTCACCGCCGCATTTTTGATGTTCTCCCGCAAAAGGAGGTACCCCTTTGGATTATCGCGCTACCATACTACTCTATCTTGAAATGCTTCTGGCTCTGGGCATTCTGTGGAGAGCCGGACTTTTCAAAACCACGCCCCAGCGGGCACTGGTGCTGGTTATGGTCCCGCTGGCCTTCGTGCTGCGCTATTGCTGTCTGACCTACGAGACGCTGGATTATCAGGACTGGATCAGCGTCTGGATCCAGTCGCTGCGGAACACAGGCCCCTGGAAGGGACTGGGCGAGGAGATCTGGAGCTGCAACTACAACGTTCCCTATCTCTATTTCCTGGCCCTCTTCGCCAGGAGCGAGATCTATGATCTGCTGCTGGTCAAGCTTCTGAGCATTCTGTTCGATGTGCTGCTGGCCTGGGTGGTGATGCTGCTGGTGGGCCGCTTCACCGACAGCGCCGCCAAAAGGCTCACGGCCTTCCTCGGCGTGCTCTGGCTGCCCACCGTGTATCTCAACGGCGCCCTTTGGGGCCAGTGCGATGTGATCTATGCCACATTCGCGGTCCTCAGCGTTTATCTCGCCCTCTCGGATCGCCCGGGCTGGAGCGTGGCCGCCATCGCGGTGTCCGTCTCCTTCAAGCTTCAGGGCATCTTTCTCCTCCCCTTCTGGATGGTTCTGCTCATCGCAAAAAAGGTGAAGTTCTGGCAGCTGTTCATTTTCCCGCTCACCTATGTGGCCACCATCCTCCCCGCCGTCTTCGCCGGGAGGGACTTCTTCGATCTTCTCCTTCTTTATTACAACAACACCGGTACCATCGGCGATGGTCTGAATTACAACTCCTCCTCCATTTATGCCCTTCTGGACTTCAATTCCCTGGGTTCGGAGGCCGGCGCCCGGGCGGGCATTTTCCTGGCCTTTGTGCTGTGCGCCGCCGTGTTCGCGGGCCTTCTCATCCGGCGGGATGACATCGATGACCGGGTCCTTCTGGGCACCGCGGTCCTGTTCGCCATCGGCGTGCCCTATCTCCTGCCCCATATGCACGACCGCTATTTCTTCATCGCCGACGCCCTCACCTTCGCCCTCGCCGTGATCAGTCCGAAAATGGCATTGGTCCCCCTGTGCGTCAGCTTCGGCTCCCTGCTGGGCTATCACGCCTATCTCAAGATGCGGTATCTCATGCCCATGCGCTATGGAGCCGTGGCCATGCTCATCGCCCTGCTGCTCACAACGGGTTATGTAATTTTTTCTCTGAATCACCCCAAAAAGGGTATTGACAAACCGCTGGAAGATGATATAATGACTTAGTCCCAAATGCGGGGATGCTGGAATCGGCAGACAGGCAGGCTTGAGGTGCCTGTGTTCGTAAGGACGTGTGGGTTCAAGTCCCATTCCCCGCACCAAAA
>CAZQFN010000105.1:0-4931 GCA_964592685.1 uncultured Oscillospiraceae bacterium
TCCAGCGTGCTCTTGCGGGCCTGGAAGTTCCGGCTTTCCACGGTCTTCTGGGCCTGCTCAATGGCATTGGAGAGCATCTTGTTGTCGATGGGCATGTCTTCCTCAAGGCCCAGAGCCTCCATCATGCCGATAACCCGCTCGGACCCGAACAGGCGCATGACATCGTCGGTCATGGCGATGAAGAAACGGCTCTCGCCGGGGTCGCCCTGACGGCCGGAACGGCCGCGGAGCTGGTTGTCCACGCGGCGGGCGTCATGGCGCTCGGTGCCCAGAATGAAGAGGCCGCCGGCCTCCCGGACCTTTTCCGCCTCGGCGGAGGTCACTTCCCGGTGGGCCGCCATGCGCTGGGCATAGAGTTCCCGGGCGGCGAGAATGTTCTCGTCCTCGGTCTCGGCATAGCCGGTGGCCTCGGCGATGATCCCGTCCTCGTATCCCGCTTTCTTCAGATCCTGGCGGGCCAGGAATTCCGCGTTGCCGCCCAGGGTTATGTCGGTGCCGCGGCCGGCCATGTTGGTGGCGATGGTGACGGCGCCCAGCTTGCCCGCCTGGGCCACGATCTCCGCCTCCTTCTCGTGGTGCTTGGCGTTCAGAACGTTATGGGGCACGCCCTGACGCTTCAGAAGACCGGCGAGGTATTCGCTCTTTTCAATGCTGACCGTGCCCACCAGGACAGGCTGGCCCTTTTCATGGCACTCCAGGATCTGGCGGATGATGGCCCGGTTCTTGCCCGCCTCGTTTTTATAAACGCTGTCGGGCCAGTCCTTGCGGGCCACGGGCCGGTTGGTGGGTATCTCCACGATATCCAGATTATAAATGGAGGAGAACTCCTCTTCCTCGGTGAGCGCCGTGCCGGTCATGCCGGAGAGCTTGCCGTACAGGCGGAAATAGTTCTGGAAGGTGATGGTGGCCAGGGTCTTGTTTTCCCGCTGGACATCCACATGCTCCTTGGCCTCGATGGCCTGGTGCAGTCCCTCGGAATACCGGCGGCCCAGCATCAGACGGCCGGTGAACTCGTCCACGATGATGACCTCGCCGTCCTTCACCACATAGTCGGTGTCCCGGCGCATGACGCCGTGGGCCTTGATGGCCTGGTTGATGTGATGGGAAAGGGTGGTGTTTTCCAGATCGGACAGGTTTTCCACGCCGAAATACTGTTCCGCCTTGGCGATGCCACTGGCGGTGAGACTGGCGCTGCGGGCCTTCTCGTCCACCAGATAGTCGGCGTTTGCGTCCGCCTCCTCAAACTCGGTCTTCTCCTCCACGGACTTCACGACGCCCCGGCGGAGGCGGCGGACAAAGTCGTCCACCTTGCGGTACATATCGGTGCTCTCGTCCCCCTGGCCGGAGATGATGAGGGGGGTGCGGGCCTCGTCGATGAGAATGGAGTCCACCTCGTCCACGATGGCGAAGGCATGGCCCCGCTGGACCATGTCCTTTTTATAC
This sequence comes from uncultured Oscillospiraceae bacterium, assembly GCA_964592685.1. Lineage (GTDB taxonomy): Bacteria > Bacillota > Clostridia > Oscillospirales > Oscillospiraceae > CAJOIG01. Next base: position 1,444 of record CAZQFN010000105.1, read on the forward strand.
AGAGCCATGTTATCCCGGAGATAGTCAAAGCCCATCTCGTTGTTGGTGCCATAGGTGATATCCGCGGCATAGGCGGCGCGGCGCTCTTCGTTGGTGAGACCGTGGACGATCAGACCCACGGAGAGGCCCATGAAGCGATGGACCTTGCCCATCCACTCGGAGTCGCGGCGGGCCAGATAGTCGTTCACGGTGACCACATGGACACCCTCTTCGGTGAGGGCGTTCAGATAGCTGGGGAGCACGGCCACCAGGGTCTTGCCCTCGCCGGTCTTCATCTCGGCAATGCGGCCCTGATGGAGCACGATGCCGCCGATGAGCTGAACCCGGAAGGGGCGCATGCCCAGAACACGGTCGGCAGCCTCCCGCACGGCGGCAAAGGCCTCGGGAAGGATGTCATCCAGATCCTCGCCCTGAGCCAGACGGGCCTTGAATTCAGGGGTCTTGGCCTGAAGCTGCTCGTTGGTCAGCGCGCGGTATTCCTCCTCCAGCGCTTCGATCCGATCCACGATGGGGCGGATTTTTTTAAGCTCCCGGTCGGTGTGGGAGCCGAATATTTTCTGAAAGATCATAGTTTTCGCCTTTCTTTTGGGGATATACCCCCGGTCATCCGCGGTCAGCGGCAGGATTCCATACTAATTCAATTTATTGTATCACATTTGCCGCGCAAAGAAAAGGAAAATTCCTCGGTTTCTATCGGGTAAAATGATTGCGTCAAGTCTTAAAATGTTGTATACTTGCTTTTATTGAAAGTAAACCAAGGAGTGTGACAGACCATGGTTGCCATCGGCTTTGATAACGACAAATACCTGCGGGAGCAATCCGAAAAAATCCGGGAGCGCATCGCCAGCTTCGGCGGCAAGCTCTATTTGGAATTCGGCGGCAAACTCTTTGACGATTTCCACGCCAGCCGCGTGCTGCCCGGCTTCCAGCCCGATTCCAAGATCAAAATGCTCATGGGCATGAAGGACGAGGCCGAGGTGGTGGTGGTCATCAACGCCGACCACATCGAGCGCAACAAGCGCCGGGGCGATCTGGGCATCACCTACGATCTGGACACCCTCCGCCTGATCGACGCCTTCCGGGGCTGCGGGCTGTATGTGGGCAGCGTGGTCATCACCCAGTACCACGGCCAGACCTCCGCCGCCGCTTTCCGCAAGAAGCTGGAGGCCCTCGGTCTGAATGTATATCTCCATTACACCATCCCCGATTATCCCGCCAACATGGATCTCATTCTCTCCGAGGAGGGCTTCGGCAAAAACGACTATGTGGAGACGGAGCGTTCCCTCATCGTCGTCACCGCCCCCGGCCCCGGCAGCGGCAAGATGGCCACCTGCCTCAGCCAGATCTGGCACGAGAACAGGCGGGGCATCAAGGCGGGCTATGCCAAATTCGAAACCTTCCCCATCTGGAACCTCCCCCTCCAGCATCCGGTGAATCTGGCCTATGAGGCCGCCACCGCCGATCTGGACGACGTGAACATGATCGACCCCTTCCATCTGGAGGCCTACGGAGAGACCACCGTAAACTACAACCGGGACGTGGAGATATTCCCCGTTCTGAACGCCATGCTGGAGGGCATCTGGGAAAAGAGCCCCTACCGCTCCCCCACGGACATGGGCGTAAACATGGTCGGCAACTGCATTTCGGACGACAAAATCTGCTGCGCCGCCGCCCATCAGGAGATCATCCGCCGGTTCTATGCCGCCCGTGTGGCCCAGCGTCAGGGCATGAGCGACGGCAACGACGTTCTGAAGCTGGAGCTGATCATGAAACGTTGCGGCATTTCCTCCGCCGACCGACCCGTGGCGGCCGCTGCGGTGGCCCGCGCCGAGGAAACCGATGCCCCCGCGGTGGCTCTGGAACTCCCCGACGGCCGGATCATCACCGGCAAGACCTCCGCTCTGCTGGGCCCTTCCTCCGCCTGCCTTCTGAACGCTTTGAAGGCTCTGGCCGGCATCCCCAAGGAGGTTCAGCTCATCAGCCCCGAGGTCCTGGAGCCCATCCAGCATCTGAAGCTGGACCACATGGGCAACCGCAACCCCCGCCTCCACACGGACGAGACCCTCATCGCGCTGACCATCTCCGCCGTTACGGACAAGCAGGCTTCCCTGGCCATGGATCAGCTGGAGAAGCTCGCCGGCTGCGAGGCCCATTCCTCCGTTATCCTCTCCCGGGTGGACGAGAACATCTTCCAGCACCTGGGCGTGAACATCACCTATGAGCCCGTGTATCAGACGAAAAAACTCTATCACGGCTGACCCCTCAGAAACACTGGGACCGAACCCCGACAGGGTTCGGTCCTTTTTTCATTTCAGTCCGTTTTCCAGAATGTATCCATGTACCGCGCAGGTGAGGATAAAGCGCAGGTCGGGGCGCTTTTCGGGCAGCTCGTAAGTTCCCGGCGCCAGCTCCGGGCCCATAACGCTCCGGCAGAACGCCGCCACTTCCCCGGCGCCGACGGTCTCCAGCGCCTCCATGGCCCCCGCCATCCCCGCGCCGAAGGTCACCCGCTCGTCCCGCACCAGAGCCTGTCCGAAGGCGCTCCAGAAGGCATAGGCCACAAACAGAGGCTTTTCCTCCTGGCGGAGGGCGTCCCGCTGGGCCTTGTCCCGGCGGGCTGCGCGGAGCTTTTCATAGATATCGGGACGGTGGAGCTCCCGCTCCCCCAGATAAAACCCCGTGCGCACCACGGCGTCCTGGCCGTTGGGTGCGCCGTAGCCCCCGGCGGTGCGGATGCTCAGCCTGCATTCAGACCCTTTTCCCATGAGGATGGCCGCGGGGCCGAAGGGCCCGTCCTTCTCCAGAAAATATACGGGCATAGCCGGCACCTCAAAGGCCAGGGTGCCGCCGTTTTCCACGCGGCCAACGGGCTCGCCGTTGAGATACAGGGCATATTTCAGGAGCGCCCCATTATAGGCGGGTTCCCGGTGGATGATAAAGCGTACCGTTTCCATTTCAGTTTTCTCCCATGATGCGTTCGATGTATTCCTTGGGGTATTTGGGGTTGATCCGCCGGCGGACAGAGCCGTCCGGCCCCGTGATCTTGGTGGAGCCGCCCGCCCCCATGGCCAGAATGGGGCAAAGCTCCTCCATCATAAGGATGTTGTATAGATTCTCCGTACCGGGCCTGGCCCAGCCCACGTTTTCAAACCCGCCGGACATATACTTCTGGCGATAGAGATAATAGGGCTCATAGCCCGCCGCCTCCAGCACCCGGGAGGCATAGTCCACCATGCGGCCCACCGTCTCCCCATCGGGCAGGACCTCGGGGTTTTCCGCCAGTCGGGAACCGTTTTTCAGTGCCAGGGTGTGGACGGTGATGTTCTCCGGCTGCAGAGCCAGGACAGTCTCCATGGTCTCGCAGAAGGTCTCGTATGTATCCTTGGGAAGCCCGGCAATAAGGTCCATGTTCACTTCGAAATCCCCCGCCGCCCGGACGATTTCCAGCGCGTCGGTCACATCCTTCGCCGTGTGGCGGCGGCCGATGG
>CAZQFN010000106.1:0-4838 GCA_964592685.1 uncultured Oscillospiraceae bacterium
TGCGTCTGCGACCAGGAGACCATGAGCTATGTTCGTCTGAGCGGGAAGGTGAATTTCACCGATGACCCGGCGGTCATTGAACGATGCTTTGAAAACAGCGAGGTGCTCACCTCTCAGTTCGGGGACAACCGGGAGGTCGTGGTGGGGTATTATCTCACGGAGGTCCGGGCGGAGTTTTCCTCCTTCTCGGAGGAGCTGCCCTCCATGAAATACACTCTGCTCAATAAGTATGACACAGTTCAGGAGTGACAGGCCCATGACACAGGAGCAGCGGCGGCTGTATCTTATCCGACGGATGATGGATGAGCGCCTGACCTACGGCGCAAAACCCCTGCCCACGGGGGAACAGGAGCAAAAGGACCTGCTCCGCAGTCTGTTCAACGTCCGCCCGCCCCGGGCGGTGGACGATGATTTTCTGGCGGTGCAGGATGCCTATCTGCAGACAGAGCGGGAGCGGGAGTTTATTGCCGATGCCAAGGATCTTTCCGGCTCCGCTCTCGATGCGCGCATATCCCTCTGGCAGGGGGACATCACCGCCATTCGGGCCGACGGCATTGTAAATGCCGCCAACAGCGCCCTGTTGGGCTGCTTCCAGCCCCTGCACAACTGCATTGACAACAGCATTCACACCAAAAGCGGCGTGCAGCTTCGGCTGGCCTGCGCCGAACTCATGGAGCGCCAGGGCCACGAGGAGCCCACCGGCCGGGCGCAGATCACCCCCGGGTTTAATCTCCCCTGCCGATATGTGCTTCACACGGTGGGGCCCATCATCTCCGACCGCGTAACACCGGAGGACGACCGGCTGCTGGCCTCCTGCTACCGAAGCTGTCTTGAGCTTGCGGCGGAAAGGGGCCTTCAAAGCCTTGTGTTCTGCTGCATTTCCACCGGTGTGTTCCGCTTTCCCAAGGAGCGGGCGGCCGGGATCGCTGTTCGGACGGTTTTAGACTTTCTCCGGCAGAATGACCGGATGCAAAAGGTGATATTCAATGTCCATAATACGACCGATCTTCGGATCTACCAAAAACTCCTGGGATAATATCGCGCGGCTGAAAGCGGCTCTTTCATCGGCGGAGGCCGTGGTCATCGGCACCGGCTCCGGGCTTTCCACCGCCGCGGGCTTTACCTATGCCGGGGAACGCTTTGAGAAATATTTTTCCGATTTTGAAGCGGCCAGGGGCATCCGGGATATGTATTCCGGCGGCTTCTATCCCTTTGAAACGCCGGAGGAATTCTGGGCCTATTGGAGCCGGTTCATCTTTGTGAACCGCTATATGGATCCGCCCGAAAAGCTTTATGCCCAGGTGCTGGAGCTGGTGAAGGACAAGGACTATTTTGTCATCACCACCAACGTGGATCATTGCTTCCAGAAGGCCGGGATTGACAGAAACCGCCTGTTTTACACCCAGGGGGACTATGGCCTGTTCCAGTGCTCGGAGCCCTGTCATGACAAAACCTACGACAACGAGGCCATCATCCGCCGGATGATGAACGAGCAGAAGGATATGCGCGTTCCCTCCGAACTTATACCCCGCTGCCCCCGATGCGGGAAACCCATGACCATGAACCTTCGCTCGGACGGGCGCTTTGTGGAGGACGAGGGATGGCATCAGGCCGCCCGGCGGTATACGGCATTTTTGCGCCGCGGGGAGAGCCGGCGCGTCCTCTATTGGGAACTGGGCGTTGGGTATAACACGCCGGGCATCATCAAATATCCCTTCTGGCAGATGACCTGCAAAAATCCACGGGCTGTGTATGCCTGTCTGAACCGCAGCAAGGCGGCCTGTCCCCGGGAGATCGAGAGCCGCTCTATCTGCATAAACGAGGATATTCAAAGTGTTATCCAAAAACTTCGGGAGTGACCTATGCACGATATCTGGAACCCCTGGCACGGCTGCGCCGACTGCGGCAAATGCGGTTCTTAACATATTCACGGCAGAAAGTTGAAAACACCGCCTCCGGCGAAGCCCGAAACAGGGCCGCGGGGGTGGTGCTTTTTGTGTTTGCTTGTTCGTAAATATCGTCCTGATGACCCCGTCCCGGCAGGTGCCGTCCCAAAACTGAACAACTTCGTCTGAAAAATCCCTTTTCCCTTTTCGCGCTGCCATATATAATATAAAAAGGAGTTTTGTACACAGAAAGGGGGACGGACATGACAACGCTGCTGTTTGTGGAGGACGATCTGGTCGTTCTGGAGGATCTCGCCACCATTGTGGACTGGGAAGCCGAGGGATACCGGGTCTATACGGCGGTGAACGGGAAGCAGGGCCTAAAAAAATTCGAGGAGCTTCGTCCGCAGATCGTTGTAACGGATGTGAAAATGCCTTTGATGGACGGACTGGAGATGATGCAGGCCATTCGGAAAATAAACCCCTGTGTCCCCTTTATGATCCTCAGCGCCTACGAGGATTTTGCTTATGTGCAGGACGCCCTGCGCCAGGGTGCCCGGGATTATATACGCAAAACGACCATTACCAAAGACCTTCTGCTGGAGAAGGTCACCATGCTGAAAGACGAATGGGAAGCTTCTGCCGAAAATACCCTGACGGTTCTAATAGGGCTGTTTCAGGAAATGCTCTCCGGCGGAACCGCCGAGCTTGCCCGCATGGAACAGATGTGCGGCTGTTTCCCGCCGGAGCGGGTCCTGCATCCTCTTGTCTCATATATGGAAAAAGAACTGGATCAGCCTCTTCCCCAAGACGGCACGGCATTCCGGGTGCTGGAAGCCCGATTCGCCTGTGCCTACTCGGATGTTATCGTCTCTGCCGTTGCCGTGATACAGGAAAACTACGCCGATCCCAATCTCTCCAACAACGTCGTTGCCGCAACGGTGGGCATGAGCGAGCGTCGTCTGGCGGAGCGCTTCAAGGCGGAGACCGGCCACACCATCAACGATTTCATCACCCTCACCCGGGTGAACGCTGCAAAGAAGCTGCTTCGCAGCCAGAAGCTCATCTATGAGGTGGCGGCCATGACGGGCTACAATACACCCCAGTATTTCGGCTCCGTCTTTAAACAGCACACCGGCATGACTCCTAATGACTATCGTGCGAGGTACAGAAAATGAGACGGTTCATTCAAAACCATGTAACCGGGAAAATGCTGGCCGGGCTTCTGGCGGCAGAAATCATCAGCCTCATCCTCGCCATTCTCATCACGTTCTTTGTTACCAAGCCGCGCATGGAGCGCCAGACGCTGGAGCAAGCGGTGCAGGACGGTGAGCGCCTGGCGGCGGAGATCGACGACATTCTGGATACCATGTGCCGGAGCATGGAATACCTATGTTCCGCCCCGCAGTTCATGGATGGCATCAACGCAGCCCGAGAAGGAAACTTTGGCCCCATCGTAGCAGAGCTTTCCGGTCTCTGCCGTTTCGAGACGCTGAATATTCGGGCCGCGGCGGTCTGGTCCGAAGCGAACGGCTGGTATCGTTCCGAGACAGAGTTTTTCGAAATGGACGAGTTCTTTCTGGCCTCGCCCAGTATGATTTCACTCAGTGCGGACAATCCCGGCCCTGTGGTGGCAAACTTCTATTCGGCCTATGAAATGAATGACACCATCAATGCGGGCATGGCCCTTATGGACGAAGCGGGTACGCTGTGGCGCGTGGTATTGCTCTTTAATACGGAGGAGTTGACCCAGGCTATCACCGATGCCTTGAGCTATGATTATACCGGCTTTGAGATCGGCCGCGTCAATGGCCCCGGTTTCTTCGCCGGGGGTGATTACGGCAATGCTCATGAGATACTGGCCGAGAACACAGCGGCCGGAAGTTATACCATCCGGGATGACAGCGGGTTTTACATTCTCACCCAGACGGATTATAACTGGCGCATCTGCGGCTATATATCCGAGGCGGACTTTGCGGCGGAATATATGCCGCCGCTGAAAAGCGCCATCCTTCTGTGCCTTCTCATGTTCGTGGTCTCTCTTTCCATTCTCCTGCCCCTGACCCAGGGGATGCTCCGCCCCATCGGCACGCTTCGCCAGACCATGACAAGCGCGGCCGCCGGAGATCTGGAGGCACGGGCGCACATCCCCACGGAGGATGAGTTTCACCAACTGGGTGAGTATTTCAACGGCATGATGGATCGGATCAAAGCCCACACAGACGATGCCATCAAGCTGGAGATCAGCGAACAGAATCTGCGCCACAGCCTGCTGATGAGCCAGGTGAACTATCATTTCATCTATAACACCATGAGCACCATCAACGCCCTGGCCCGCAAAGGGGATCACGAAAAGATCCTGCTTCTGAATACCGCTCTGGCAAACATCCTCCAGGAGGATATGTTGGTGCAGAACGGAGAGATGACCTGCACACTGGGGCAGGAGCTTTCTGTGGTGGAAAACTACTGGGCCATTGAGCAGATCAGCCACAAGGGAAGTGCCGAACTCTCCATCTCCTGTCCGGAGGAACTCAGAAGCCTCATCATTCCCAAAAGCATTCTGCAGCCCCTGGTGGAAAACAGTCTGCGCCACGGGCTTATCGACGAGGACAGCGGCGAGCTGCGGGGCCTTGTCACGGTCAGCGCTTCCCAAAAAGAAGACCGGTTCGTCCTGCAGGTGGCGGACAACGGCCGGGGCATGGAGCCTGCCGTGCTGCAAAAGCTGATGCAGGGAGAAACGCTTGAGGAAAACCGCCGCCACATCGGCCTTTCCAACATCCGAAAGCGGCTGGAATACCTCTACGGCGGGAAGGCGGAATTCCGCATCGCCTCCGAAGACGGAACTGTTATCACCATAATTCTTCCAGGCGAATAGTGTCCGGGGATCGGTCTTTGGGCCAATGCCACTTAGTTAGCAACAGAGCGGCATAGGCCTATCCGAACAAGCACAGC
>CAZQFN010000107.1:0-4838 GCA_964592685.1 uncultured Oscillospiraceae bacterium
GGCAGTTGCCGCCCCCTTTTTTCGCCGATGTATTGAAATGGTGTTGAAGTTTCGGCAGAAATGTGGTTAAATATATAAGGAAATTGAAGTTTCTGGGTCCAAGGACCCCCCAATACATATAATTTAGGAGATGACCGACAATGGGAAGACCCGACGGTAGACGCGTGATGAAAGAGGCGCCCATGTACCTGCTGGCGCCCCAGCTCATGACCGAGCGGAACGACGCGATGAATATGATAACGGTGGACATCCCCATCGAGCCCCTGCGCCAGTATATGAACGCCAAGCGCAAGGAGGGCAAGCACATCAGCCACATGGCCCTCATCATGGCGGCCTATGCCCGCACGGCCCAGGAATTCCCCTGTCTGAACCGCTTCGTGGTGCGCAAGAGAGTGTATGAGCATGACAATCTGTCTGTCTCGCTGGTGGTCCTGCGCCCCGGTGAGAGCGGCAACGATTCCACCATGGCCAAGCTCTATTTTGACGAGAACGACACCATCTTTACCGTCCAGGAGCAGATCGACGCCTATGTGGAAAAAAACTCCTCCGTGGAGAAGGAGGATGCCAACGGTCTGGATAAGCTCATGAGCATCGTTCTCAAGCTTGGGTTCATTCTGGACTTCATCGGCTGGCTGATCCGCACACTGGACCGCTTTGGTCTGCTGCCCCGGTTCCTTATCGATATCCTGCCCTTCCATGCCAGCGTTCTGATCACGAACCTGGCCAGCATCCGCACCAACCATATCTATCATCATGTTTACAACTTCGGCACTACCTCCGTGGGCATTGCCATGGGCAACTTCCGCGAGATCCCCAAGAAGGGCCGCGGCGGCTCCATTGAGCTTGTGCGCTGCATGCCGCTGGGCGTGGTGATGGACGAGCGCATCGCCTCCGGCCACTATTTTGCCATGGCGTTTGCCCGCATTCAGGAGCTTCTGGCCCATCCGGAGCTGCTGGAGGAAAAGTGGGACGGCGTTCCGATCCAGAAGCCTCTGGACTGGGAGGAGAGCCAGGCATGGAAGGCCAAACGCGCCGCCAGGAAAGCAAAGAAGGCCGCCAAAAAGGCCAAGAAAGCGAAATAAGAACACTGAAAATACATAGCAGAACAGGCTGTGCCCGAAGCCGGGCGCAGCCTGTTTTATTATTCCAGTATCATTATGAGTCCGCTGACGGCCATCATGGCATACATGGCCTTGCGCAGATGATCGGCGTGGAGCTTTTTAAAGATGGTGTTTCCCAGGAAACTACCCAGAGCCATGCCTGTGAGGGCAAAGACGGCGCACACAAGGACATGCTTTGTGACGAATCCGTGGCTCACCCGGAGGGCGATGATGTAGGCATTGGAGAGAACGTAATAGGTCTGGATGGTGGCGAGATAGGCTTCCTTCTCCTCGGTGGCGGAGGAGAAATACAGCCCGATGGGCGGCCCGCCGATGGAGAAAAGGCCGCTCATGACGCCGCCGAGCCCGCCGGCGATGACGCCGTTCCGGGCGCAGGGCTTCATTCTCACGCGCTTGGCGATGAAGAAGAAATAGATGCTAAGCCCCAGCATGAACACACCCAGCAGCGTGCGCAGCGTGTTGTTCCCAAGTCCGGAGGCGAAGCGTACAGTGAGCCATGAGAAAACAAAATAGGCCGCGATGGGCACCGCCAGCAGCCGCCAGTTGGTGTGCTTGCGGTATTTGATGGCGAAGATGACCGACTGGGTGAAGGCCACGATGTTGATGAGGGCAGCGGCCTCCATGGTGTGCCCCATGACATAGGGGAAGAACATCATGCAGAACACGCCCAGGCCGAAGCCGCATACAATATTCAGGCCGGACCCCAAAGCGCAGCCCAGCAATACAATCAAATATTCCATGATGTGCATTATAAGCCCCTGTTGGGGGAAATGCAAATGAAATTCACAAAAGGGGTGCGAAGCCTTTCAGGATAGGGCCCAGCAGACGGTAGTACCATTTTTCATACTGGAGCGTTGCCGGGGTGACGGCGCGGCATTTGGCCAGTGTGCGGCGGAAATCCGTTTCGATGTCCGGGATGGAATCGGTGCCGGAGAGGTATGCGGCGCATTCAAAATGGTGATAGAGACTGCGGTAATCCAGATTGATGGTGCCCACCACGGCCTTTTGCCCGTCGCTGACGAAGACCTTGGAATGGACAAAGCCGGGGATATATTCATAGATCTCCACGCCCGCCCGCAGAAGCGCGGCGTAATGGGACTTGGCCAGGGCATAGGGCATGATCTTGTCCGGAATGCCGGGGAGAATAAGTTTTACATCCACACCCCGCTCCGCGGCGAATTTCAGCGCCGTTTCCAGCTCGTTGTCCAGGATCAGATAAGGCGTCATGATGTGGACATACCGCCGGGCGGTGTTGAGAATGTCCATATAGACCCGCTTGCCGGTGGGGTAATCGTCCACAGGGCAGTCCCCAAAGGGGAGCACATAGCCCGTGGCCTCCCGGGCCGGAGGCTCGGGGAGGGAGAGAACGTCGAATTCCGGCCGCCGCTCGTCCAGATTCCACATCTCCAGAAACATCAGGGTGAAGCTGCGGGCGGCGGGGCCGTCCACCCGGAGTGCGGCGTCCTTCCAGTGGCCGTGCTTGGGATAGAGGTTTATATATTCATCCGCCAGATTGAAGCCGCCGGTGATGGCGGATACGCCGTCCGCCACGGCGATTTTTCGGTGGTCCCGGTAATTGTAATGGGTGGACACAAAGGGCGTGGCAGGGGCGAACATCTTGCACCGGATGCCGAGGGTTCGCATCTGCCGGGGATAATCGTGGGGCAGGGTGGAAAATTCGCAGGTGCCGTCGTACATGAGACGCACATCCAGACCGGCCTGGGCCTTGCGGACCAGAATCTCCCGCACGCGGTCCCACATGAGCCCTTCGTCAACGATGAAGTATTCCAGATAGATAAACTGTCTGGCGCCCTCCAGCATGGACAGAAGCTCCTCGAATGCCGCTTCGCCTGTGGGGAGGTACTTGGTCTCTGTGGCCCGGAAGACCGGGTGAGGCCCGCCCCGGCGAAGATAGGCCGCCAGCGCGGCGCTCTCCGGGTCGTCTTTGTGGAGCGCGTCCAGCGTGGGCGTGTCCTGGGGCAGGAGAGAGCGGGCGGAATCGTCCAGGGCGAGATAATGGCGCTTCAGAAGCCGGTGGCCCCAGTCGCCTTTTGTATAGAGATAGAGCAGCGCGCCGAACACGGGCAGCAGCATCACAACGATCATCCAGGAGAGCTTCACGCCGGGATCGGAGGGGGCGTTCAGGATCACGAGGACCATTGAGGCGGTGAACAGCGCGGTGCCGCCCCAGAATCCGGGCAGAAGATGCTCAAACCATATGAAGGCCGCTGCCAGCAGGCCGAACTGTATCAGCAGCATCACAACGATCAGTCCCAGACGGCTGAACAGAACGCGGGCCAGATTGCGGCGTGCTTTCCGGGGGCGGCTTCCGGGGTGATGGGGTTGGGACATAAGGCGACTCCTTTTTAAATACGGTTGGTTTCTATCAGTATATCACACCTCCGCAAGGAGTGACACAAAATGCGGGACGGAAATACCGTGATGCGGAGAGCGGGCGGGAAAAGGTTATATCCTTTCGTTTTTGTAATTTTCTCTGTACAGAAGGCATCCTTTTCGATATAATCAAGTTGTCATTTGTTTGACTGATTATGGAAAGGAGAAAATCATGAAACGAATCCTGAGTCTCATTCTTGCGCTGTGCCTGTGCATGAGCCTTGGTACGGCGGCACTGGCCTCCGGCGAAGCATCCGGCGAGTCCTCTGCCGGCTATGAGAACCGGCCCGTATTCGCCTCCGGCGTTTATGAGATGGAGAGCGCGGACGCTGTCACTGCGTCTTATACCCTCCACGGCTATTACAACACCACCGACGCCTCCGCGGAGGACGCCTTCACGGTTCTGGAGTTCGCGCCCGGCACCACGGCGGCGGTCTATCCCGGCGAGGACGCGGCCCAGCCCATGGAGGGCATCACCGCCGCCTTTGACGGCGAGACCCTGACCCTCACCTTTGACGCGCCCCCGGCGGAGGAGGTATACGCCTATGTGATCTTTGACGACGGCGCCACCGAGTTCACCGCAGTGCCTGTCTATGTGGTGAGCTATGGCGCCCAGGCCTATCTGAACGCCACCACGGACTACAACGGCTATACCCTGCGCTACGATGCCGAAAGCTATACCCCCGGCGCGGTCTATTACCACGAGGGCATTGCCGACGCCATTATGGGCGGCGCCATTGACCTCTTCGGCGCGGCGGACTTTGCCGACGAGATCGCAGCGGCGGCCGAGGCTTATGGCTATGATTACAACGAGCTGTATACGGCCGTGGAGTGGTATCTCAACAACGGTTCCACCACCGGCGGCGACACCTGGGAGGAGTTCCTCACCGACCGCACGCTGAACGTGAACCCCACCGACGCCACCGATCCCGTCTATGTGGGCGACGGCTTCCTCCGTGTGGAGGCCTGCTATTACCTCTTCCGCTATTACTGGATGAACAACACCACCTATGAAGTCACTGCGGGCGATGTTGTCACCGGCATCTTCGGCGATAACATGAACAAGCTCTATCCCGATTTCAACGACTTCTTCTGGGGCCACTATTACTGCACCTGGTTCCAGGCGCTGAACCCCGCTCTGCGCAGCGGCTTCCTGTTCAAGTTTGACAGCGTGGTGGATCCCGACGGCTCCAACACAAACGAGCGCGGCATGTATCTCTATCGCGACGAGCTGGGTGTGGAAGGCCAGCTTGCCTATGAGATCGACACCGCCATCAACTACGGCGACTTCCTGAACATGATCTACAACGTCATCACCGGCGG
>CAZQFN010000108.1:0-4817 GCA_964592685.1 uncultured Oscillospiraceae bacterium
TATGACAACATCCGCAAGGCCATCCAGTTCCTGCTGGGCTCCAACATGAGCGAGGTGCTGAGCATTTTCTTCGCCACCCTCCTGGGCTTCACCATCCTGAAGCCGGTGCATCTGCTGTGGATCAATCTGGTCACCGACTGCTTCCCCGCGCTGGCCCTGGGCATGGAAAAGGCCGAGCCCAACATCATGCAGCGCAAGCCCCGTGACGCCAAGGCCGGCATCTTCGCCGGCGGCATGGGCGCCGATATCGCCTATCAGGGCATTCTGGTCACCATCCTGGTCCTGATCTCCTATTTCATCGGCCACTTCATGGAAACCGGCAACTGGGCCATCACCAACAGCGCCGACGGCACCACCATGGCCTTCCTGACCATGTCCATGGCCGAGATCTTCCACAGTCTGAACATGCGCTCCCAGCGGGGCAGCATCTTCAAGCTGGGCTCCCGGAACAAGGTCCTCCTGCTGGCCGCCCTTGGCTCCTTCATCGCCACCACCCTGGTCTGCGAGGTACCTTTCCTGGCCGCCGCCTTCGAGTTCACCAGCGTGGAATTCTCCGAGTATATCGTCGCCATCGCCCTGGGCGTTCTGGTGATCCCCATCGTGGAGCTCGTGAAATTCTTCCAGCGAAAACTCGGCAAAAACTGAATTCAGCCTCTCTCCTTATAAAACAGCCCCGCCTTACAAAAAAGGCGGGGTTTTTTCAAAATTATTCTTCCTGCGGACAATCGGGCCCCGTTTTTCGTCTTATAATACAGAGGCCTCAAACCGAATCTCAAGGTGGTGACACGCCCTTGGACACTCTTACGCTCTATGAAACACACAAACAAATGGTCTTTCGTCTGGCCCTGAGCTATACAAAATCCATCCCCGACGCGGAGGACATCTGCCAGGCCGCCTTTCTGAAGCTCATCGAACGCCGTTCAACCATCACCCCCGGCAAGGAGAAAGCGTGGCTTGCCACCGTGACCGCCAATCTCTGCCGGGATCTGCTCCGCGCCCGGAAAGCCCATCCCACCGAGACGCTGGAGGAGCGCTTCCCCTTTGAATCCCCGGAGGAATCGGAGCTGTTCCACGCCGTGATGGCCCTGGGAGAAAAGGAGCGGGCCGCCGTATATCTCCATTACTACGAGGGCTATACCTCCGCCGAGATCGGCAGGATCCTGGGCGTGAGCCGGAGCGCCATCACAACCCGCCTGGCACAGGCCCGCAAGCATCTTCGAAAATCATTGGAGGCCATGTATCATGAATTCTGAAATCTTCTGCCGCGCCTGGGACCGGGTGACCCTCGCCCCGGAGACAGACGGACGCATCCGCCGCGCCCTTGCTTCTGCCGCGCCCCAAAATCCCCCTCCCATCAGACGCGCCCGAAAGCTGTCCAAATTCGCTCTCGCGGCGGTTCTGTCCGCCTTCCTTCTGGCGGTGACCGCCGCGGCCGCGGTCATCCACCGCACGGAGCTGGAGCTGACCGAATGGCACGGCACCAACCTGGACATCCACAGCTATGATGTCACTCTCACCCCCGCCGCCGCCGACGGCGAGCTGGGCTTCTGGTATCCGGAAGCCATCCCCGGGAACTTCACGCTCCTTTTCGTCAGCAACGATACCGACCGTCAGCGTCTCCTTTTCCGGAACGAAGCCGGCGACACTCTGGAGCTGTTTGGGTGCACCTCGGAGGACTACGCCCTTGGCAGCGTCACCGGCGGCTATACCAGGCAGGACATCACCGTGAACGGCGTCCCGGGCTATCGCTTCGATGCCACCCGCCCGGAAGAGCTGGGGCTCGCCGCCCACGCCATGCTCTGCTGGTCCGCGGCAGAGCAGAACGCCGCCTTCCGACTGGAATACAGGGGCAGCAGCAGCCTTGCGCCCGATCTCCTGTCCCTTGCGGAGAGCGTAGCTCTTCAGAAGAAAGCCCTTACCACCACCGAGCAGACTTTTTTGGAGACATACGGCGACTGGCGGCCGGCATATATCCCGGCGGGATATACCCATCGGGAGCCCTCGGCCACCTTCCACACCGGCACGATGTCCGTCCGGCTGTATCAGTTCTATGACGACCCCGACGCGGAAACCGGCTTTTCCTATTATTACACCCCCGTCCCCGAAGGCGAAGACGCCGCCCGGACACTGAAAGCCTATGCTCTGGAATCTCTCCGGACCTGCGAAGCGGTCACCGTTGGCACCTGCCCGGGATACTACGCCGACGACGGCACACAGCAATCCGACCGCCGGCTTTTCTGGCTGGACGAGGATTCCGGCCTGATCTTCGCCCTGAACAGCCGCGACCTCACCCGGGAGGAGCTGTTTTCCATCGCGGAGAGTATGGAAAAACAGCCCCTTTCATAAGCGCAGAAACTCCCGACTCAAATCGAGCCGGGCGTTTCGCTTTTCACTTTGAAAAATCCCCGGGAGCGGTGCTCCCGGGGATGCGCTTGTGTTTATGGAGTTTTGCGGACCGGGGTATCAGCCGAAGATGGACATGAAGTCATCGAGGGAGATGTAGGTATCGCCCTCGATGTCCACCAGCTCCACGGCGGGCTCGACAACGATGTTGCCGGTCCAGCGGCCGCCGGCGTTGGCGTCGATCTCGACACCGTCCACGGTGACGACGCCCTTGATGACGGAGCCTTCCTCAACCTCAAGAACGGTGAGATAGCAGGTGCCGGGGACGTCCCAGGTGGAGTTGCCCTTCAGGGTGACCCAGACGCCGTTGTTCACGGGAGCGCTGGGGGTGTTGTACATGTTGCCCAGATAGGTGGCGTTGGCGGAGGTGATGCGGCCTTCCACAGCGCCGGCGGCGATGGCCTCTTCCAGGGAGGAAGCCACGACCTCGTTGCCCTCTGCGTCATAGTAGCCGGAGTAGGCATTGTGCAGGGAGGTGGAGGAGGTGATATAGCCGTCGATCTCGCAGTTATCGAAGCTGAGGATCAGGTTCTGGCCCCACCAGGTCATGCCTTCGCCGGTGGTGGAAACGGAGATGGAGTTATAGAAATCGCCCACAAGAGCGGTCTCGCCGACGCAGTCGGTGAACTCGATCTGAACGTCGTTGATCATGTTCTCCACGTTGTAGGAGAAGATGCTCTGGTTCTTGGTGTTGTAGTCATAGGGGTTGTAGTCGGGGTCGGCTTCCACGGGGGCGGAGGTGTCCAGCGCCTCGGTGAAGTACTGGCTGCCCATGCCGGGGTCGTCGCAGGTGGCCAGCTGAACGATAACGCCGGTCGCAGACTCGAACTTGGAGTTCTCCACATAGATGACGGGAGTGCAGGCCTTCACCAGAAGTGCGGCGCCGTTGGTATAGAAGGTGGAGTCCTTCACGATGGTGTAGCCGTCGGCGGGATAGATGTCGGCGGTGTTGTCGGTGGCGCCGGGGACATAGCGGACGTTGTTGGTCTTGTGCCACATAACGCCGTATTCGCCGGTGTAGATAACGTTGTCAAAGGTGCCGCCGGAGGTCTCGTTGGCAATGATGAGCGCGTAGGTGGTGTTGTAGTGGCGGCCGTCTTCGGCGGTCACAACGTCGGCCTCATAGGCGACATCATAGTCATAGGCTTCCTTCACATATTCCACGATCTCGGCCATGGCCTCGGACTCGATGGCATCGCCGATGATGCAGTTGGTGAAGGAGTTGTGGGCCGCACCGATGGCATAGGAGATGTAGCCGGAGTTGCCGGTGAAGTCCAGAATGGAGTCGTTGAAGTTCATCTGGATGGTGTATTCGCCCCAGTTGGCGGGACCGTCCACCGCGTCGGAGGAGACAACGCCCCAGCCGGAGGACAGGATCACGCAGTCGTTATAGGTGGCGATGCCGGTGGAAGCCATGAGCTGGGTGCGGACCTCGGCGGTGGGCTCGATGCCCAGCATCCAGGGGCTGCTGTACATGCCCATGCCGGAGGTGACTTCATAGAGGGCGTTGCCGTTCTCATCCTCGGGGTTGCCGGCCAGGATGATGCCGCCGTTCACCGTGAGGGAGGGAGGATTGGCCAGATCGTCGCCGCCGATGAACATACCGTGGCGAATAATGCCGTGGGCCAGGAACTCATAGTTGTTGATGGTGACATTGGCGGTGCCGCCGACGGCCACGCCGGCGCCGATGCCGGCAAAGTCGTTGGTGCCGTTGCCCTCGGCCACCATGGTCAGATTGTCGATGACGACGTCGCCCGCGCTGGCGATCACGCCTTCAAAGTTGTCGTTCATAGAGACGATCAGGATGCCGTCCTCGGTCTCCTGAACGGCGGACAGGACGGAGAGCTCCTCGTTGAGGCCGTTCTCATCGTAGTACATGGCGGTGCGGTAAGCGGAGGCATAGCCGTCCACAAAGGCGGGGATCTGGCCGGTGACGGTGAAGACGACGTCCTCATAGGTGCCGTTCAGATCGGCGGGATCGTATTCCACGCCGCCCACGGTGACGGTGAGATAATAGCCGTCCAGAGCGCCCATAGTGCTGCCGTCGAACTCATAGGTGTCATAGGCAGCGGATTCTTCCACATAGATGTCATAGGTGATGGGTTCGCTGGAGCTTCCGGAAGCCTCGCCGGAGGCAGAGGATTCGTCCGCAGCCACGATGCCAAAGGCCTCCATACGGGCGGCGTTCACATCATAGACCTCAGCGGCGACCTTCTCCTCCGCCGCGGCGATCAGCTGGGCGGTGAGATCATCCTCGGGGACCTCGGAGATATCCATGCCGCCGATGGAAGCCACGGTCACGTTGCCGTTGGCGTCCACATCGCCGGTGACGACCAGATCGGTGCCGTCCACGTTCACGGTCACTTCAAAGGAGTCGGCCAGCGCGGTCAGGGACAGCAGCATGCACATCGCCA
>CAZQFN010000109.1:0-4804 GCA_964592685.1 uncultured Oscillospiraceae bacterium
GGATCATCATGCCCATGTCGCCCTTGGTGCGCTCGTTGAAGTCCTTGGTGAACTGGCCAATGTTGATACCATACTGGCCCAGGGCAGGACCGACAGGGGGAGCCGGAGTGGCTTTGCCTGCAGGAACCTGGAATCTAACGTATCCAACTACTTTCTGAGACATTGTAATTCTCCTCTTATCCTCTATTTACAGAGGTAGTAAAAATTCAATCTTCCTGAACTGCCTCGATCTGATACAGCTCGAGGTCGACCGGCGTCTCGCGGCCGAACATGGAGACGATGACGCGAACGCGGTCTTTTTCCGGTTCCAGCTCGTCCACGGTGCCGAGGAAGCCCTCCAGAGGGCCGTCGGTTACCTTGACGGTGTCGCCGATGCCGAAGCCCACGATGACCTCGTGGCGCTCCATGCCAAGGGCGATGACCTCGTCCTCTGTGAGAGGAACGGGCTTTCCGTCCATGGAAACGAAACCGGTGGAGCCGCGGGCATTGCGGACCAGATGCCAGCTCTCGTCGGTCATAACCATTTTGACCAGGACGTAGCCGGGGAAGGTCTTGCGCTCGTAGGTCTTATCCCCGTTTTCGGTGTGTTCCGTAACGGTCTCCATGGGGATCTTCACCTCCAGGATCAGGTCCTCCATGTGCCGGTTCTCCGCAGCCTTCAGGATGGAAGCGGAAACCGTGTTTTCATATCCGGAGTACGTGTGAACAACGTACCACTTTGCGTTTTCTGCCATTTTCTTAGAAAATGTTGATCAGAGCCTTAACGACGGCCTGAGCAGCGCTGTCGAAGCCCCAGAGGACGACGGCGCACAGAACGATCATGCCAATGGCCACCAAGGAACTCTTGGAGGTCTGCTTGGCGGAAGGCCACACGACCTTCTTCAGCTCGCTCTTCATATCGCGAAACCACTTGCCGATGCGCTTGAAGAAACCGAGCTTCTCCTCGGTCTTCTTGACGGCGACCTTAGCGGTTGCGGGAGCGGCGGCGGGGGCTTTCTTTTCTTCAGACATTGATAGAGCCTCCCTTACTTCGTTTCGTTGTGCACCGTGTGCTTGCGGCAGAACGGGCAATACTTCTTCAGCTCAAGCTTATCCGTGGTGTTCTTCTTGTTCTTGAAGGTATTGTAGTTCCTCTGCTTGCACTCGCTGCAGCGTAGCGTGACTTTGATTCTTGCGTCTGCTGCCATATTTTCGGCACCTCCTTGTTAAATTGCCTCCCTATTCCGGCCATAACGGGTTCTCCCGTCCGGACGGCAGGTACATAACATAGTATCACAAGCATTTTTAAATTGCAACTATATTTTTTCGTTCGATATAATTTAATTTGTATCAAGCATAGCTTGTTGAAAACCGCCGGGCTGTATGGTATCATCGGAGACACAGAGTAGGGTCGGCGCGTTAAGTGCCGGGGGAACGGGAAGTTGATCCCCGGACGAATGGTATTATGCCAGCGATGACCGATCCGCATTCCGCTGGAGGTAAACTGAATATGAAAACAAGACGACTTGTCACCGACGCGCTGTGCGCGGCCATCTATGTGGTGCTGTCAAACCTGGTGGGGCTGAACCTTGGCCCCATGAAGCTCTCCCTGGACGGATTTCCCATCTTGTTGGGCGCCGTTCTGTTCGGGCCTGTGGACGGTTTTGTCATTGGCTTTCTGGGAAACTTCATCAGCCAGCTCCTGGGGCCTTACGGGATCTCGGCCACCACGGTCCTGTGGGCGCTGCCCCCGGCTGTGCTGGGGCTGTTTGTGGGCTTCGGAGCGAAGAAGCTGGGCCATAAGGCCCTCTCCGTGAAAACGGCCGGCCTTATGGTGTTTATCGGCCTTCTGATCGACACCACGCTGACCACCGGGGTCATGTGGGTGGACTGCCTGGTGTATCAATACTCCTTTGTCACCTATGCGCCCTATATTATCTGGCGCTATGCGGCGGATGTGATCAAGGCCGTCGTCTATGCTCTGCTGCTGCCGCCGGTGGCGCGGGATTTGAGAAAGGAATACAAATGAGGATCATGGCCATCGACTATGGCGACGCCCGGACGGGCATCGCCGTTTCCGACGCCCTGGGGATGATCGCCGGAGAGACCTATGTCATCACCCAGTGGGATCCCGACGCGCTTGCGGAGGAGATCGTTCGGGATGCAAAGGCGCGAAATGTGGAAAAGCTTGTGCTGGGACTGCCCAGGAACATGGACGGGACCGAAGGCCCCCGGGCGGAAAAAGCACGGGCCCTGGCTGCGCTTCTGCAGGAAAAGGGTGCGCCCCCTGTGATCATGTGGGATGAGCGCCGCACCACGGTGGACGCCCACCGCATCCTCCGCGCCAACGGGAAAAAGGAGAAAAAACACAAAGCCACGGTGGACGCTGTGGCGGCGGCCCTGATCCTGGAGGGATATCTGGGCACAATTTAGATAGTATATTGTTGAAAACTGCCCGCCGGATGGAACTTCCCCCACCGGCGGGCGGTTATTTTATATTTATACATAAACGACGGTCCTTCGGGCATGTTAAGCACAACGGGACAAACAGGACGGAGGATGGATATGGAATCGATTTGGTCCAGGAGCTGCCGGCTGGATGAACGGGAGCCGCTGCCGGGGGATCTGGAAACGGAAATTGCTGTTATCGGTGCTGGTATGGCGGGGCTTCTGACGGCCTTTTTCCTGCAAAAAGAGGGCCGTCGGGTAACCGTGCTGGAGGCCAAACGCATCGGCGGCGGACAGACCCGAAACACCACGGCGAAAATCACCTCCCAGCACGGCATGATCTACCGGTCGCTGGCGGAGACGCTGGGAGAGATAAGGGCCCGCCAGTATGCCATGGCCAACCAGACGGCGGTGAGTGAATACCGGCGGATCATAGAAGAGAAGGGCATCCCCTGCGATTTTGAGAATCGGGACGCCTATGTTTACGGAAATGATGTTCAGAATCTGAGGGCAGAGGCGGAAACAGCAGTTCGGCTTGGGCTTCCGGCAGAGTTTTCCACAGAGCTTTCCATCCCCCTTCCGGCGGCGGGCGCCGTGCGGTTTCGGCGGCAGGGACAGTTCCATCCGCTGAAATTTCTCAAGGCGATCTCGGAACCGCTTACGATTTTTGAACAGACGCCGGTTCAGACCGTGGAGGGAACGGCGCTGGTTACGGAGCGTGGCATTGTTCGGGCGGAGAAGGTGATCTTTACCACCCATTATCCCATT
Organism: uncultured Oscillospiraceae bacterium; assembly: GCA_964592685.1. Taxonomy (GTDB): domain Bacteria; phylum Bacillota; class Clostridia; order Oscillospirales; family Oscillospiraceae; genus CAJOIG01. The sequence goes on from CAZQFN010000109.1 coordinate 3,196, forward strand.
ATAAACTTCCCGGGGATGTATTTTGCCCGGATGCATCAGGAGCGGTCTTATGTGCTGGCCCTGGAGAATGCCGGGCAAGTGGACGGTATGTATATTGGTGCGGAGGCGGGGGGATATTCCTTTCGCAATTACGGGGAGCTGCTCCTGTTTGGCGGAGAGGGGCACCGGACTGGAGAAAATTCCCGTGGCGGCCGGTATGACGCTTTGCGGCGGAAGGCGCGGGAGCTGTTTCCGGACAGCCGGGAGGTTGCCTGCTGGTCCGCGCAGGACTGTGTGACCCCGGACAGCGTGCCATATATAGGCCAATATGCCTCCAATCGGCCGGACTGGTATGTGGCCACCGGGTTTCAGAAGTGGGGTATGACCTCCTCCATGGCCGCGGCCATGATCTTGCGTGACGCCATCTGCGGCCGGGAGAATCCCTGGGCGGAGGTGTTTGACCCCGGCCGGTTTGACGGGGAGACATTTCTGGGCGTTGCCGGAGAATCCGGCCAGGCGGTAAAGGGCCTTTTCCGGAATCTGTTCAGAATTCCGGAAGAGACGGCAAAGAAGCTCCCGGCCGGGCATGGCGGCATCGTGTTTCTGGACGGCGAAAAGGTGGGCGTGTACAAGGAACCGGACGGAACCGTCCATGCCGTGGATGTCCGCTGTCCTCATCTGGGCTGTCAGCTGGAATGGAATCCGGATGAAAAAAGCTGGGACTGTCCCTGCCACGGATCCAGATTTGACTATAAGGGCAACTGGCTCTGCGGTCCCGCTCAGGAGAATATTTCACAAAAGTGAGGAGAAATGCACATGGAAAAAAAGACGAAAAAACAGGAGATCAGTCCCGATCTGCGCATGGAACCGGAAAAGCGGCTGTGCGCGAAATTTGACAGCACCAGCATCGCAAAATTTCCTGTGGGCCGGCCGGGGGATATGGGCATGCGCGTGCGGGACAACTGCGCGGAGGAAAATCAGAAATAGAAGGGCCCGGACATATGTCCGGGTCTTTTTGCGCAAGAAAGAAATCTTGATTTGCTCCGGGAATCTGATACAATGAGTTTAATAACGATTTAGTTTCAAGGAGGAATTATTCATGACTACCATGGACGCGATCCTGACCCGTCAGTCCTGCCGCGGTTTCAAGGACGAGCAGATCACCGAAGAGCAGCTGCAGCAGCTTCTCGTTGCTGCCAATGCCGCCCCTGTCGGCCGGGGAATGTTTGAAAATGTGGCCCTTTCCGTGCTGCAGGATAAGGCGCTTTTTGCCGAGCTTGAGGCCGCTATGAAGAAGATGGCCCCGGATTATCCCAATCCCCATCCCCTGTACAATGCTCCCACCGGCATTCTGGTCTGTGTGCCGGGCGAGCCCGTGGCCGATGTGAACTGGATGAACGCCGCCTGCGTTATGGAGAACATTCTCCTTGCGGCCACGGATATGGGCCTCGGCTCCACCTTTATCATGGGCGCCATTGCCGCCATGCGCCAGAACCCCGAGCTTTGCGCCGCGGCAAAAGTTCCCGAGGGCTTTGCCCCCGTGTGCATGGCCATTGTGGGCCACAGTGCCGCGGAGATCGCCAGGCGGGAGCCCACCACCAAGAAATTCGCTCTCACGCGGGTGTGAGAA
>CAZQFN010000110.1:0-4774 GCA_964592685.1 uncultured Oscillospiraceae bacterium
AGGCCATGCGCAAGGACGTTCTGGCCAAGTGCTACGGCGGCGACATCACCCGCAAAAAGAAACTTCTGGAAAAGCAGAAGGAAGGCAAAAAGAAGATGCGTTCTCTGGGCAGCGTGCAGCTTCCCACGGAGGCCTTCCTGGCCGTCCTCAAACTGGACGAATAAACACCCGCAAAAATATCCCGGTAAAAACCGGGATATTTTTCTTTTCTTAAAATAATCTTAAACACATTAATACAACCTTAAAACACAGACCCGGCTCCCGATGATACAATGGTTCCATAAGGATTTTTAAACAGCGGGGTGGTCATTCTGGAACGACGGGAAGCCATACGAAAGCGGCACCGCATCCGCAAACGGCGGTTTTATATTGTCTTAACCGTATTCATTATTCTGTTTGGGGCCCTGTTATATTATTTCCTCCGGGCGCCGGAGCCCGTGGCCGCGCCCGACAGCGCACGGAATCTGGTCATCGTCCCCACGCCGACGCCTTATCTGGAGCGGGGCACCGGCGGCGGCACGGAGCTCACCCTGTCTCTCACCGATCCGGACACGAAAAACAACCGGGATCTGGCTCTCTTCGCAGAGGAAGCCTGGAGCCGGCAATGGGGCTATGTATGGGGCACCTTCGGGGACATTCTGACCGGGGAGCTTCTCTCCTTCAAGCGGGAGCAATATCCGGAGGACGTGGGCGATTACGAGGACTTCATCCGCACAACCTGGCTGGGCCGGCGGACGGCGGACTGCGTGGGCCTCATCAAGGCCTACGCCTGGTATGACCCATACAGCGGTTCCATCGGCTATTGCGCCGGAGAGCTTCCTGACTGGAGCACGGAAAGCCTTTTTGAGGCCGCGGCGGAATCGGGCCCCGTGGACACCATCCCGGAGATCCCCGGGCTCATCGTTTACCGGGAGGGTCATGTGGGGATCTACATGGGCGACGGCATCGTCATCGAGTCCAAGGGCACGGAGCTGGGCGTGGTGAAGACAAAGCTCTCCGAGAGCGAGTTCACCCACTGGTTCAAATGCCCCTGCATTGAATATGACGAATAACAGAAAAGAGGCGGACGATCCGCCTCTTTTCTGTTATTCCAGCGTATAAAGCTTCTGCGTGATGTCCATCTCCATGAGATACAGCGTCCCGCCCACGCCTTCCGTCTCCCGAAGGACGGAAAACCCGTTGTTGCGATAAAAACCCAGGGCCTTCCCGTTGGTTTTGGACACATGAAGCCGGATGCTCTTCCGGCCCATTTTCCGGAACATGGACACGGCATGGCCCACCAGCTGGATGCCCAGCCGGCGCTGCCGCTGGGATGGCTCCACATACAGCAGACTGATCCACCCGGCATTTTCTTCCCGGCCCTTTTCCGGGTCGATCTGGATAAGGCCGGCAAACGCCCCGTTTGCCAGCAGCTTCATCACATACCGGGGATCCTCCTCCGCCAGCTGACGGGCCACATGGAGATACAGCGAGGGCACATATCCCCGCAGATCGCCATGACTTTCCCGCCAGGTATCGGCATAGCAGCGGGAGAACAGCTCTCCCTCTTTCTCCGGATCCAGCGGTTCAAAAATATAATACTCCTTGGCATCCCCATGTTTCTGACGCCACCAGTGCTGGCGGGCAAACGTACTCATTTCCTCCCCCAGATGGGAATTGTCGTTATACCACTCCACGCCCAGGGCGCCGTTTTCCACCGTCAGCAGAGAGACGGAGGTATTGTCCCCATAGGGCAGCCGGTGAAATTCCGCCGAGGGAATTCCGAAATAGTCGCAAAGCAGGGCGCGGATAACAAAGCCATGGCTCACCACGGCCACGGTTTTTCCGTCATAGGCCACGCCCAGCTCCAAAATGGTGTTCCGGACCCGGGCGATGACCGCCTCATAGCTCTCACACCCGTCAACGGACCAGCAGGCCGGGTCCTCGGAAAAAAGCTCCATCTGCTCATGATAGTCCATGTCGATATTGCCCCAGGGCATATCCTCCCAGACGCCCATACACACCTCCCGCAGGGCCGGTGTGGTCTGCAGTTCAAGCTGGGGGTGGTATTTCTGTATGGCCGTGGCGGTGGACATGGTACGGTGGAGATCGCTGGACCACAGGGCATCGATGGGCACATCCCGAAACCGCTCGGCCAGCGCCGCGATCTGGGCCCGGCCCAGACGGGTGATGTTGGCGTCATACTGTCCCTGGGAGCGGCGATAGAGATTTCCCTCCGCCTCCGCGTGTCGAATAAGATAGATCTTCGTCATGGATATATACTGTTCCTTCCGTGGAAATCGTGCTATAATACATTACATTGATTTTACTACGTTTTCATCCCGGAAACAAGGGAGGTCGGCATGGGTATTTTTTCCGAAAAACCGCGCCGCGGCGTTGTCATCAGCGGCGCTTACGGCATGGATAACGCCGGAGACGACGCCGTTCTGGCCGCCATTTTGCAGGATATGCGCCGGCTGGAGCAGGACATCCCCATCACCGTTCTGGCCCGGCAAAGCGCCGCCGTCGCCCGGAGGCACGGCGTGACCGCCGTACACCCCTTCAACATTTTCCGCTGGCTCCCGGCCCTGCGGCACTCCACCCTCTTTCTCAGCGGCGGTGGCAGTCTGCTGCAGGATGTGACCAGCCGGCGGAGTCTCCTGTATTATCTGCTCACCATTTCCCTGGCCAAGAAGGCCGGCTGCACCGTGCAGCTGTACGGCTGCGGCATCGGCCCGCTCCGGCGCGCCTCCTCCCGGGAACGCACCGCAAAGGTCCTCAACGCCTGCGCCGATGCGATCACCGTCCGAGACGGAGAAAGTCTGGAGACACTGAAGTCTCTGGGCGTCACGGAGCCGAGGATCCTCCTGGCCGCGGACCCCGCTCTCCGTCTGGAGCCGCCCGCCGGGGACCGGGAGAAAAAGCTGGGCCTCGTTCTGCGGCCCTGGCCGGATTTCTGGGCCCATGTGCCGGATTTTGCCGCCGCCGCCCGCTATGCCTATGAGCGTTATAAGCTGCCCCCCGTCCTCATCTGCCTCTCTCCGGAGGATCGGACCGCCGCCGGTTCCGTGGCCAAGGCCCTGGAAGCCATGGACATCCCCTGTTCCATCCGGGTCTATCCCCGGCGGGCCGGGCGGATGGCGCTGATGCTTTCCATGCGTCTGCACGGGCTGGTCTTTGCCCTCCGGGACGGCACGCCCGCCGCCGGCGTACGCTATGACCCCAAGGTCTCCGCCTTCTGCGGGGAGGCCGGTCTTCCCTGGACCGAGCTGCAGACGGCGGATGCCGAAGCGCTTTGCCGACTGATCGACGAGGCCATTCAGCTTGACACCGAAGCTCTCTCCACCGCGGCCGAAACTCTCCGCCAACGGGAAAAAGTCAACGCCAGGACCGCCGCGGAGCTTCTCTGACCCCCTTTCACCATACCATTTATCACACAAAGGAATCACTCTCATGAAAAACATTCTTCTCATCGGCACCGGCGGTACCATCGCCTCCGATGTCACCGAAAGCGGTCTGGCCCCGGAGCTGACCACCGAGGAACTTCTGGCCCATCTGCCCGCCATTTCCGGAATTTGCCAAGTAGATTGCCTCCAGCTGCTGAATCTGGACAGCACCAACATGCGACCGGAGCATTGGCTCATGCTGGCCCGCTGCATTCGGGAGCATTACGACGCTTACGACGGCTTTGTCATCACCCATGGCACGGACACCATGGCTTATACCGCCGCGGCACTGAGCTATCTCATCCAGCAGAGTCCCAAGCCCATCGTTCTCACCGGCGCCCAGAAGCCCATCGGCTTTGACTCCACCGACTCGAAAATCAATCTCATGGACGCATTCCGGTGCGCCGCGGCGGATATGCCCGGCGTCGCCATCGTGTTCAACAACCAGGTCATTCTGGGCACCCGGGCCCGGAAGGTTCGCTCAAAAAGTTTTCAGGCCTTTTCCAGCATCAACTATCCCGAACTGGGCGTACTGCGGGACGGTGTGCTTCTGCCCTTCATCCGCCAGGACTGCGCCGGGGAGCCGGAGTTTTACGACCGGCTGAATCCCCATGTGGCCCTTCTGAAGCTGGTGCCCGGAGCCGACCGGGGCCAGGCGGATTTCCTGCTGGAGCGGAATGACGCCCTGATCATCGAGAGCTTTGGCGTGGGCGGTCTGCCGGAGGCGGCGGGCTTCTATGAGTCCGTCCGTCACTGGATCGAAAAGGGCAAATTCATCGTCCTCACCACGCAGGTGGCAAACGAGGGCAGCGACCTGGGCGTGTACCATGTGGGTCATCGGCTAAAGAACAAACTCCGGGTGCTGGAGGCCTATGACATGACCACCGAAGCCGTGGTGGCAAAGCTCATGTGGATCCTGGGGCAGACCCGGGACCGGGACGAGGTGGAGCGCCTGTTCTATACTCCCGTGGCCCGGGACATTCTCTGGTCAGGAGAGTAAAAATATCTTTACACAGAAAAGCGCACTGCTTCCAAGCAGCGCGCTTTTCTGCTGTCAACCGATAAAACAAGCCCCGAAGCGATGCTTCGGGGCTTGCGGTGTATGTTAGGGGGTTCTTACTTCTTGGTCTTCTTGGCGGGCTTCTTTTCCTCAACCACAGGCTGGGGCAGCTCAACGCCGTTCATGTTGACCTCGTAGTCGGAGCCGAAGGGGTTGGAGTACATGACAGCCTCGGCGGGGGCGAAGCCCTCGGCGGCCTTGGCCTCGTACTCGGGGCCCCAGTAGGCGCGCAGATACACGTCGCGGATCTCGGAGATGAGAGGATAGACGGGGTTGCCGCCGGTGCACT
>CAZQFN010000111.1:0-4728 GCA_964592685.1 uncultured Oscillospiraceae bacterium
GTTAACTCACTGCGGTAACCGCCCTTGCTGGAGGACAGCATGATCACATTCACCTGAATATCCGGCCCTCTGTTCAGAAGCAGGGCACTGCCTGTCAGATTTCCCAGCGGGATCCCCACCGTGATAACGCTCTCCTCTGTGAGAGATACCGCTTTCTCAAGAACTTCTGCCGCCAGAATATTCACCGCAACCACATTTGTGGTCACCGCGGTGACATTCCCACTTTCATCCTTCTCCAGCAGCACCAACGCATCCGCTGAGAATTCGTCGTCCAGCATAATGGATTTAACAATGGTATTCACCGTAGCGATCACCATATCCTTGGCATCAGAAACGGCAAGTTCCGTCACAAGATTGCGAAACAGAAGCACGACCGTGATAACGCAGACTGCGATCAGAAGCAGGCATAGCGCAAAAAGCGTATGCTTAACGGCCCGCGCCGACGGATCTCCCTTCGGCCAGCGTCTCAATGGCATACGGTCACCCCCATACCATCACGCTATGACGAAAAATGCGGAAAAAGAACCGTCAGGTCGCCATTTCCTTCAAAAACAGCCTTGCCAACTTCAGCTGATCCTCGCACTCAGACGCCTTCACAACACAGGCCGGCGAGTGGATATTCCGCAGTGCCACCGACAGAGCCGCAACCCGCACACCGGAGCCGCTGCGCTGGATGGCGGATGCATCCGTCCCTCCTGCCACACGCCTCTTTGTCTGCCAGGGAATATCGTTTTCATCCGCCAGACGACAAAGAGTGGTATAAAGCTCACGGTCATAAATGGTGCCCTTATCCATATAGGGGATCACAACGCCTTTGCCCAGACAGCACACTCTGTCTGCGCCACTGACGCCTGCGATATCCGCCGCAGTGGTCCCTTCCAGCACAAGCGCCACATCCGGCTGAATGCTCCGGGCCGCTATGGACGCCCCCCGGCAGCCCACCTCTTCCTGAACCGTAAACGCAAACCAGCAGTCACAGGGGAGCTGGCTTTCCAGAAGCTCCACCATCACTGCACAGCCGGCACGGTCATCAATGGCCTTGGCCTTGATATATCCCTCGCCAAAGCGGATGACCGAATCATCAAAAGCCGCCGCGTCGCCCAGTTGAATCAGACTTTCAGCTTCCGCCCGGTCTTTCGCACCGATGTCGATATACATATCGCTGACCTTGGGCAGATTCCTTCTCTGCTCCGCCGTCGTCAGATGAATGGCCTTGGAGCCGATCACACCAAGCACCCGCATGGAGCCAACAAAAACACGTTTTCCCAAAAGAACCCGGCGGTCAATGCCGCCCACGGTATCAAACCGAAGATACCCATCCTCGGTAATTTCCGTGATAATGAGGCCCACTTCATCCATATGAGCCGCCAGCATTACCCTCTGTTTTGGGACGGCAGCACCTTTTTTGAAAACCATGAGGTTTCCCATGGGGTCAGTCCGTATCTCATCCGCAAAGGGCATGATGCGCTCCAGAATGTATTCCCGCACTTCATCTTCCAGGCCCGAGACACCGTCCAGACAGCACAGGGTTTCCATTGTATCCAGCATGCTCACACCTCCATGTTTTCCGCATAGGCCACAATAAGCCTGCGCACCGCATCCATATCCTCCAGACGGGCCGTCTCAAAGGGAGTATGCATATACTTCAGGGGCAGGGACAGAAGCGCCGTAGCCACGCCCTCACGGGACGTCTGAACCGCCGTGGCATTCGTTCCGCTGCTGCCAGGACATACCTCAGCCTGATGCGGTATCTCCCTGTCCTCCGCAAGCCGGAAAAGCTCCCGGGTCATGGCGTTGTTCATGTTGGGGCCAATGCCAATGGCCACGCCTTTTCCCGCATCTGTCAGAACGTCTTTTCCATCCGGCGTTTTGGCGTGGGTCACATCCACAACAATGGCATAATCCGGCGCGGCATTCCAGGCGCCCACCGCGGCACCCCGAAGCCCCACTTCTTCCTGAGTGCTGATCATGCAGCAGAGATCCACATTCAGTTTTTTATGAGAAAGATCCTCAAACGCCTTCAGCAGAATGGCCACACAGGCACGATCGTCCATGGCCTTTCCGCAGAGCTGATCCTTCCCCAGTTCCTCGCAGGGACTGGCATACACAACCGCCGTTCCGGGCAAAACCGCCTTCTCCGCCGTCGTCTGGCTCATGCCGATGTCAATGCACAACTTGTCCGCCTCTGTGGCTTTTCCCATGTCCTCCTCGGAGAGAAGATGGGGCGGCATCGTGTCGATCACACCAAAAAGCGGAGGATCGGAAAGAACACGGACCTCTCTAGCCGGGAGCATACGGGCATCCACACCGCCGATATTGGCAAATTTCAGAAAACCATCTTCCACCGAGGTAACGATAAAGCCGATCTCGTCCATATGGGCATCCAGCAACAGAGTCTTCGCGCCGGGCTTGCCGCAGTGCTTGACAGCGAAAAGATTTCCCATCACATCGGTCTTCACCTCATCGGCCACAGGTCGGATATATTCCGCGATCCAATCACAGACCGGCTTTTCAAAGCCGGATGGGCCATAAAGACCGCAGAGCCGGATCGTCAATTCTTTCAGTGTCATAATCTACTCCAATGCTTCAACAATATGGCGGAAAGTGTTTCCGCGCTCTTCAAAATTCTTAAACCGGTCAAAGGAGGTGCTCGCAGGAGATAGCAAAACCACATCCCCCTCTTCCGCCGCGCCGGATGCGGCACGGACCGTTTCTTCAAAATCCCCTATCATGTGGATTTCCAGCTGTTCCGGATCGTATTCCGGCGCATTTATCACCGCTCTGCGGATGGCCTCAGCCGTCATACCGGTGAGGTAAAGCTTCTTCACATGAGCACATACAGCGGGACCCAGCTCCTCAAAAGAGATACCCTTGTCTTTGCCCCCCGCAATCAGAATGATCTTCTCCCGGAAGCAGGAAAGCCCCGCCAGTGTGCGGTTGGGACTGGAAGCTATGGAGTCGTTTATATATGTCACCCCCCGATGACATCCAACGATCTCCATCCGGTGGGCCACACCACGAAACCGACGCGCACTTTCTGCCATCACAGGCAGCGACACAAAGCCCTCAGCCGCGGCGAACGCCGCCATCATATTTTCCACATTATGCGCCCCCGGCACCATGAGCTTTTCCGCGGAAAGAACAGGCGTTTCACCCGCCTCCGTGACCACACAGATCATTCCATCCGCCCGCAGGCAGACGCCACGATCCACCGTGGATTTCCGGCTGAACCAGACTACCGGCCTATCCACCTCGGCGGCACAGGCCGCAGTATCGGCATTATCCCGGTTGAGCACAAGCCGTGCCCCCGGCCGTTGATTCCGATAGATCTGCTTCTTGGCATCCACATAGTCCTTATAATCCGGATGAACGTCCAGGTGGTTGGGCGAAAGGTTTGTGATAACCGCCACATCCGGAGCGCAGGTCATGCTGTGGAGCTGGAACGAACTGAGCTCCAGAACCACCACATCCTCCCCGGATATGTCATCCACCTCCGCCAGCAGGGGCCGACCGATATTTCCGCCCAGCCAGACCTTGTATCCGCCATCCCGGAGGAGCTGAGCCAGCATGGAAGTGGTGCTGGTTTTTCCGTCCGAGCCCGTCACGGCAAAAATCCTGCCGGGACAGAGGGAAAAGAATATCTCCATCTCACTTGTAAGAACCGCACCGCGGGCCACTGCTTTTTGCAGCGCCGGATGTTGGGGATGCATCCCGGGCGTACGGAAAACAACATCGCCGCCCAAATCGTCCAGATATGAATCTCCAAGACGGAAGCAAACACCCAATGCAGAGCATTCTGTATAAAACTCACCAAGAGTCTCCGGCGCCGCCCGGTCACACACCGTCACGGCGACACCTCCCTCGGCCAGAATCCGAACAAGCGGACGATTGGAAACGCCGGCGCCCACCACCGTCACAGCCTTTCCGGCAAGGCTTCTGATATAGTCCTTCAGGGACAAGGCATACACCTCCCTTATGATATCATTATACCCCCATATATTGGGTTAAACAAGAAACGAATAACTACAACTTGCAAAAAAGAGACAGGGAATTCCCTGTCTCTCTTTATCCAGTTAGGAGTCCTCCTGTAAGCCGGGTCCTGTTAAAAACGGCCATCTATCTAGGCAGCGCGTTGCCGCGCTGCTCCAGCCACCTCCTCGGGGAGACCGGGCGCAGTCGTATTCCCCTCCACGGTGTTGCTCCGGATAGAGTTTACAGCGGCAGACTGTTGCCAGTCTGTCGGGTGGTCTCTTACGCCACCTTTCCACCCTTACCGCCCATAAGGACGGCGGTATATCTCTGTTGCACTTGTCCTGATGTCGCCATCGGCGGGCGTTACCCGTTATCCTTGCCCTGTGGAGCCCGGACTTTCCTCACGCACAGCCTTTCGGCTTATGCCCGCGGCCGTTCAGAGAACTCATATCTTGGCTGAATTCAGTCGTTGTTCTCCCAGTTGTGCCAGACGTTCTGGACGTCATCGTTATCCTCGAACATATCCAGCATCTTCTCCATATTCTTCAGATCACCCTCAGCAGTGAGAGTGACATAGTTCTGGGGAACCATTTCCTCCTGGGCGGAGAGAAGATTGTAGCCATGGGCCGTCATATAATCGGCCACAGCGGTCACATCGGCAGGAGCGGTATAGATAGTGAAGAGGCCTTCCTCGGTCTCCATGTCAGCCGCGCCGGCTTCCATGGCGTCCATCATAACGGTATCCTCATCCAGCTC
>CAZQFN010000112.1:0-4672 GCA_964592685.1 uncultured Oscillospiraceae bacterium
ACAATGTCCTGCTGGCCGTGGGTCTGCGCGCCCGCCGGGAGGAGGCCGACTCCTTTATGCACGCCGCGGACGACTATTTCGCCATCGGCGACTGCGTCCGGGCCCGCACCGTGGAATGGTGCACCAAGGAAGGCTTCTATGCCGCCCTGAATCTCTGATCCCGGTTAAAAATTCTTCTTCAGGTTAATATCTCTCTTTCTCCTGTACCTCATACCAGCACATCCCATAGCGGAAGAGCGCGCTGCCCAGAAGCAGCGCGCTCTTTTTCCCTTCTCCGGGATACCGCAGCCGGGAACCTCCCCCGGCGATCCACGAAAAAAGACCTCCCCCGGGTATTTTGTACTGTTCCGGGGTCTTTTGTCGTCCGCGCACCAAAAAACCGGCCCTCCCGCGTTTTGGGGAGGGCCGGTTTCCGTATTTTGCACTCTGGGCGGTTATTGCACGCGGCTCTCCCGCTCCACCAGGATCTTATCCACGATTTCATCCCGCAGCTCATCCTTGATCTCATCGATGCGTTTGAAGATATCCGAAATGGCGTCGGTCTCGCTCTCGGGCATGAGCTTTTTGCCGCTCAGTTCCTTTTGGCGGGCCTCACGGGCGCGGGCCTTGATATCCTTGCGAAACACCAGCTTGAAGATGAAGCGCACCGCCGGCTGGATGAAGAACAGCTGGGTGAAATAGGCGAAGGGGAACTTGAAGCACACCAGCTTCAGCCAGTCGGCCAAAAGGGTCAGGACACTGAAACCGGCGTAATACGGATAGTACAGAAACGCCGCAATGAAGCTCATGGCGGGGCACATGATGCCCACTGTGGCACAGATAATGGCCGTCTCAAACATCATGGGATGGTTTTTCTGGGGGTTGAATATCCGGCAGGCCAGCTTGAAGGACAGCGGACTTCCCAGCAGATTCTCCAGCGCAAAGGCCAGACAGAACTCCACCAGGACCACAGCCCAGACGGGCACCATGGTGCCGAGCATATACACGCCGCCCTGTGCCCGGATGGCGCCCAGGACGCTGGTAGCTCCGGTGACGGCCATAAGCGTGGCACCGTTTACCACATACAGGCTGTAAAACACATAGGCATGGACGGTGATGACAACGGTGACGAAGGCAAAAAACATTCTCTGAAACTGATTTCTGGGCATATAATACTCCTCCATTTCTTCTTTTGACAGTAAAAAACGACACAGGCCCCCGGCGCGCTTCTGATGGGATGTTCCGTGATCAGATTTACGTGCCGGGCACTACATGTGTCGTTCATCAATTGCTATTCAATTTTCAGCAAGCGAGATTATATCAACGCAAGTTCAATTTTGTCAAGAGGTCTGTCCGAAACAAAACCGGCCCGACGGGCCGGTTCGTTTTCGTTTTCAGTTTACGGTTTCGTTGGCATAGCGGAGATAATAGTTAAAGAGGCGCTCGCGGCTCAGGGTGGTGCTGTCCATATGGCCGGGATAGACCTCATAGTCGCCGGGCAGATCGCTCAGCCGCTTGAGACTCTTCATAAGCGTGCCCATGTCTCCGCCGGGCAGATCCGTGCGGCCGCAGGAATCCCGGAACAGGGTGTCCCCGGTGAAGAGGGCGTCCTCGCACTGGAGCGTCACGCCGCCGGGGGTGTGGCCCGGGGTGTGGAGCACCTTGAAGACCAGGCTGCCCACGGTGAAGGTGTCGCCCTCGTCATACCAGATGGTGTCCGCGGGGGGATTGAAGCGGAAGGGGGCGCTGGAGATGGTGGCGTTGGCGTCCGCCCTGTGCATGCAGATGGGGGCGCCGGTCTCCTCATGGACGGCGTTCGCGGCCATGGTGTGGTCGAAATGGCCGTGGGTGAGGAAGATGTACTTTACCTTCAGCTTCCGGTCTTCCAGATAGTCCATAATGGTGTTGGACTCGTCCCCCGCGTCGATGACAACGCACTCGAGGGTGTTCTCGTCGGTAACGATGTAGCAGTTGGCCTCGATCTGGCCAACGGGAAGGGTCTTGATCAGCATGGTCAAAGCTCCTTTGTGTCAAGTAGTATGGTGACAGGGCCGTCGTTCTGGCTGCGGACCTGCATATCGGCGCCGAAGACGCCGGTCTCCACATGGAAGCCCCGCTCCCGGCACAGGCGCACCACCGCCTCATACAGGGGGATGGCGGTTTCTGGGCGGGCGGCCCCGGTGAATCCGGGGCGGCGGCTGCGGCAGTCGGCAAAGAGGGTGAACTGGCTGATGATGAGAAGATTCGCGGCATTGGCCGCCTGGGGATTGAGATTCATCTTGCCGTTTTCATCCTCAAAGATGCGGAGGCCGCAGATCTTGTCGGCGATTTTCTCGGCCTGGGCCATGGTATCGTCCACATGGACACCCAGCAGGACGAGAAATCCGGTGTCGATCTGGCCGTGGATCGTTCCATCGATCTCCACGGAGGCGTTTTTCACGCGGGTAAGCACTGCTTTCATAGGTCCGGTTTCTCCTTACGTTCCGCTGCGGGAGATGGTGCGGATGCCGCGGATGGAGGTGAGCTTGTTGATGATGGTCTGCAGCTCCTCCGTGTCCTTTACATCCAGTGTGACAGTGGCGGTGGAGGTACCCTTGCCGGTGTCCCGGGCGGTCATGCCGCGGACGCGGGCGTTCAGGGTGTTCAGCACCGTGGCCACATCCATAACAAGGCCGCTCCGCTCGTCGGAGACGATGTGAAGCTCGGCGGTATAGTTGTCGTTGGTCACATCCGCCCAGGATACGTTGATCCAGCGGCCGCCGTCGGCGTCCCGGGTGTGGTTGATGCAGTCGCTCCGGTGGATGGACACGCCCAGACCGCGGGTGATATAGCCGATGATGGGATCGCCGGGGACCGGCGTGCAGCACCGGGAGAACTTGATGAGGCAGTTGTCCAGCCCCTCCACCAGCACGCCCTGGATGGCCTTGGGCTGCTTCTGCTGGACCCGGCGCTCCGCCCGCTCCTGCATTTTCTCCAGCTCGTTTTTCTTGGCGGGGGCGCGGTTGCGGATGATCTCGTCCCGGATGCGGCCCACGGCGTGGGCGGCGGTCATACCGCCATAGCCGATGGAGGCATAGATGTCGTCGATCTCCTGGACGGCCATGCGCTTGAGGATGTGGGGCACCATTTCGGGGTCGGCCATGTCCGCCGGGGTCAGACCCTGACGCTTGGCCTCCGTCTCAAACATGCCCCGACCCTGGACGATGTTCTCCTCCCGCTTCTCCTTTTTGAACCACTGCTTGATCTTGGAGCGGGCCTCGCCGCTTTTGGCAATGGTGAGCCAGTCCCGGCTGGGGCCGGAGGAGGCATTGGAGGTGATGATGTTGACGATGTCGCCGTTCTGCAGCGGATAGCTGATGGGCACGATGCGGCCGTTCACCTTGGCGCCGGTCATGCGGTTGCCCACGGCGGAGTGGATGGCATAGGCGAAGTCCACAGGCGTCGCCCCGGCGGGAAGGCTTTTCACATCGCCGTTGGGCGTGAAGACGAAGACCTCGTCGTCAAACATATCCACTTTCAGGTTGTGATAGAAATCCTGGGTATCGGAGTTCTGCTGGGTCTCCAGCAGACGGCGGATCCAGGCGAATTTCTCCTCGTCGCCCTCCTTGTGGCCGGAGGGGCCGGATTTGTATTTCCAGTGGGCCGCCACGCCGTATTCGGCGGTCATATGCATGGCCCAGGTGCGGATCTGCACCTCGAAGGGGATGCCCTCCGTGCCGATGACGGTGGTGTGGAGACTCTGATAGCCGTTGGGCTTGGGGGTGGAGATATAGTCCTTGAACCGCCCCGGCACGGGACGGAACATCTCGTGGATAATGCCGAGGACGTTATAGCAGTCCGCCAGTCCGTCCACGATCACACGGAAGGCGCACAGGTCGAAGATCTCCTCCACGCCCAGGTTCTGGGTATACATCTTGCGGTAGATGCTGTAATTATGCTTCAGACGGCCGTAGACCTTGCACTGGATGCCCTCGTCGGCCATGCGCTGCTCGATGCGGCCCTCCATTGCCTTGAGGAACTTCTCCATGATGTCCCGGCGCTTGTCGAGGATGTTCGTGATCTCCTGATAACCCACGGGATCCAGATACTGCAGAGACAGATCCTCCAGCTCCGCTTTCACCTTTTCCACGCCCAGACGGTGGGCGATGGGGGCATATATCTCCATGGTTTCCCGGGATTTTGTGAGCTGCTTTTCCGGCTTCTGGAACATCATGGTGCGCATGTTGTGCAGCCGGTCGGCCAGCTTGATCAGAATGACCCGGATGTCCTTGGACATGGCCAGCAGCATCTTGCGCAGATTCTCCATCTGATTCTCTTCCAGCGTGCTGTACTGCATGCGGGTCAGCTTTGTGACGCCCTCCACCACGTTTGTGACTTCCTCGCCAAACTGGTCCGCCATCTCCTCGTGGGTGACGTCCGTGTCCTCCAGAACGTCATGGAGCAGCGCCGCGATGATGCCCACCTCGTCCATGCCCATCTCCGCGGCAATGACCGCGGAGGCGATGGTGTGGGTCACATAGGGGGAGCCGTCCTTCCGCAGCTGGCCGGCATGGGCCTTCACCGCATAATCAAAGGCGCGGCGGATGTTCTCCATATCCGCATGGGGAGAATTCTCCCAAACCACCTTTTTCAGATTTTCAAAGCTCTGTTCCGGAATAAACACTTCCATTGGCTCCTCCTTCCCGGGATCAGC
>CAZQFN010000113.1:0-4635 GCA_964592685.1 uncultured Oscillospiraceae bacterium
GGCTCTCGCTGGCAGCGTTGGCGGTGCGGGCGTTGGAGTTGGTGGCTATGCGCATACCGATGAAGCCGGCAAGCATGGACCACATACCGCCGGTCAGGAACGCAAAGGGAGTCACACGGGACAGCATCTGACCCTTGGAAGCGAATGCGATGATCAGCAGGATCACGAACACGATGGCGAAGACCTTCGCCACGGTGGTGTACTGAGCCTTGAGGTAGGCGTTGGCGCCCTCGCGGATGGCGGAAGCGAGCTTGACCATCTTTTCGTTGCCCTCAGAGAACTTCATGACTTTGTTTCTCTGAATGAACGCGAAGATGAGCGCGATCGCCGCACCCACGAAGCCGATCCAGAACAGATTTTCAACCATTTTGAATCACTCCTATAATTTTTTTATTTCAGACCTACTTATAATATACTGTTTCAGAAGATTTTTCAAATAAAACATATTTTTCACAAGGGAAAAATTGATTTTTGTAGGATGTAGCAATTTTTAGACATATGGTTTATAATAAACGCAACAAATTAACATGTTGTTACACGCATGTCGGAGGAAGGTAATTGCTATGAAAAATGTAAAGCATCTTCGCTGTGTTTCCTGCGGCCGGACGTATGAAGCCACGCCCGATGCCACCGTGTGCGCCTGCGGAGGCATTCTGGATGTGGAGTATGACTATGACTATATCCGCTCGGTGAGTTCTCCGGAAAAAATTTCCGCCTCGGAGGACCGGACCATGTGGCGCTATCGCCCCTTCCTCCCGGTGGAGGATACCACGGCCGCGCCTCCGCTGCGGGTGGGCTGGTCCCCTCTCTATGAAGAGCCGCGGCTGGCCGGGGAACTGGGACTTGGAAAGGTATGGCTCAAAGACGACGGCCAGAACCCTACCTCCAGTCTGAAGGACCGGGCCTCTTCCATGGCGGTGGCCAAGGCTATGGAGGCGGGATACACAAAAATTGCCTGTTCGTCCACGGGTAATGCCGCCTCCTCTCTGGCAGGCAATGCCGCGGCCGCGGGGCTGGAAAGCTTTATTTTCGTGCCGGAGCGGGCGCCCATTGGCAAAGTGGCCCAGCTTCTCATCTTCGGCGCGAAGGTCATCTCCGTTCAGGGTACCTATGAGGATACTTTTGAGATGAGCAAAGCCGCTATTGACAGATACGGCTGGTATAACCGCAACGCCGCCATCAACCCCTATCTCATGGAGGGCAAGAAGACCGTTTCTCTGGAGATCGCCGAGCAGCTGGGCTGGCGGGCTCCGGACTATGTGGCGCTTTCTGTGGGCGACGGCTGCACCATTGCAGGCGTGTGGAAGGGATTCAAGGACCTCTATGCCGCGGGCTTCATCGACAAGCTGCCCAAACTCATCAGCGCCCAGGCCATCAACACCTGCCCCATCAACCGGGCGGCGGCCAGCGGCAAGCCCTGGGAGCCCATGGAGGAGAACACTCTGGCGGATTCCATTTCCGTGGGTGTGCCCCGCAATCCCGATAAGGCCATAAACGCCATCGTGGAGTCCGGCGGCCTCACGGTGGAGGTGACGGACGAGGAAATTCTGGAGGCCATGCGCTATCTGGGCCGCACCTGCGGCGTTTTCGGCGAGCCTGCAGGCGTCACCGGCACGGCGGGACTTATGAAGCTCTGCAAAGAGGGGAAGATCCCCGGGGATGCGGAGGTAGTGACCATCGTCACCGGAAACGGCCTCAAGGACACCGCAAACGGCATCCTGGCCGCCGGCGAACCCATCCGGATGAAGCCGGATGTGACCCTTCTGGAGAGTGTGCTGGGATGATCGCCGCCGTGTTCCTGGCCTCCGGCCGGAGCAAGCGCTTTGGGGGAGACAAGCTCCTCTGGCCGGTGGAGGGCATTCCCATGGCTGAGCGGGCGTTTCGCGCTCTGCCGGCCCATATCCCCGGCGTTGTGGTGACGGGGAACGGGGAAATTGCAGCCCTGGCCCACAAATACCCCCATCTCACCGTTTTGGAAAACGATGATCCCCGGGACGATGTGGCGGTCACCATCCGTCTGGGGATGGAGGCGGTGCAGAGAGAGGCGGAGGGGGCTCTGTTTTTCGTCTGCGACCAGCCCTGGCTGGAAGAGACCAGCGTCTGCCGTCTGGCCGAGGCGTTTCAAAATGACCCCACAAAGATATATGTCCTGTCCCACGGGGACAGAATGGGAAATCCCTGTCTGTTTCCCCGGGATTTTTTTTCGGAGCTTTCGGCGCTGCCCCCCGATACGGGCGGCAAGGCCGTCATTGCCCGCCATCCGGAGCGGGTCGGTTTCGTTCCCGCGGAAAGCCCCCGTGAGCTGGAAGATGTGGATTTCAGACCGGAAGAATAACGCGACAGAACACGCCGCACGGATGTGAAATGCTTCCGTGCGGCGTGCTTTTTTCTTACAATATGGCCCGGGTGCGGCGCAGATACTCGCCGGCGACGGCCCGCAGGCATTTTCCGTTTTTGGCGGCCAGTCGGCCCCGGAGGTAGATGGCTCTGGGGCCGCCGGTGAGGGCATATCCCTCCCAGGGGGAATAGTCGCAGTTCATCTCCTGATCCGCGGCGGTGAGGACGGCGCGGGCGTTGGGGTCCCAGACCACCACATCCGCGTCAAAGTCCATATCCAGCGCGCCCTTCCGACCCCATAGGCCGAAAGCTTTGGCAGGCGCTTCGCTCATCATGCGGCACATAGCCTCCGGCCCGATGCCCAGAGACCAGAGGAGGGCAGGGCGGTGCTCGATGCCGGGCAGACCGTTGGGGATCTTGGAGAAATCGCCCCGGCCCAGCTCCTTCTGGCCCCGGAAGTTGAAGGAACAGTGGTCGGTGGAGAGAATGTCGATGGCGCCCTCGTTCACGGCGGAGAGAAGCGTGTTTTTGTCGGCCTCGGAGCGCAGCGGAGGGGAGCAGACGTATTTGGCCCCTTCAAAATCCGGCAGAGCATAGCGCTCTTCCGTGAGCGTGAGATACTGGGGGCAGGTCTCCACCAGAATGGGCTGTCCGGCGGAGCGGCGGGAGAGGATCTCGCCAAGCCCCTCTTTTGTGGACAGGTGGACGACCCAGGGGAGGCCGCCGGCCTCGCTGGCCAGTGCCAGGAACTGCTCCACGGCCCGGGCTTCCACATCGTTGGGACGCGCTTTCGGATGGTTCCCCGGTGAGGTCTGTCCGGCGGCAAGAAGCGCGGCGATGCTTTCGTTCACCTCGTCGCCCAGTTCGCAGTGGCAGCCCAGCCAGGCGCCCAGCTCGCCGGTGGCTTTCAGCAGGGATAAAAGATCCTCGCTTCCCAAACGAAGGTTGTCATAGGCCATATAAGCCTTGTAGCTGGTAACGCCTTCCCGCTCCATGGCAGGAAGCTCCCGGCGGGTGGTGTCGTTCCAGTCGGTGACTGCCATGTGAAAGCCATAGTCGCAGAAGCAGCGGCCGTCTGCCCGGCCGTGCCACACATCCAATGCTTCCTGAAGGGTGTGGCCCCGGTCCTGGGTGGCGAAATCCAGAATGACGGTGGTGCCCCCGGCGATGGCGGCGGCGGTGCCGGTGGGGAAGGTGTCCGCCGTGACCGTGCCGGCGCTGGGCATGTCCAGATGGGTATGGCTGTCAATAAAGCCGGGGAAAAGCAGGCAGCCGGACACATCCACGATCTCATCCGCCGGACCGGCGGGAACGATCTTTCCCCGGTCTATGTAAAGATCTTTTTTCTCAAGGCCCGTGGAAGAGACCACGGTGCCGCCCTTCAGAACAAGCATAAGGACACCTCCCGGTAAGTTCTGATTTCATGATATCATATCCCGGCTTCCGGGACAACAGAAAAGGACGGGCACAGCCCGTCCTTTTTCACGCGGGAAACAGCGCTTTTCGGATCTGGCCGACGGCGTTTTTCTCCAGCCTTGACACCTGGGCCTGGGATATGCCGATGGCGGAGGCCACCTCCATCTGGGTCTTGCCTTGGAAATAGCGCATGGCCAGAATGGACTTCTCACGCGGGTCCAGCTTGTCCACGGCTTCAGAGAGCGCGATGCGCTCCAGCCAGGCGGCGTCGGTGTTCTTTGTGTCGCCGATCTGGTCCATGACGCTGACGCTTTCGCCGCCGTCGCTGTAAACCGGGTCGAAAAGACTGACCGGGTCGGAAATGGCATCCATGGCCATGACAACATCCCTTGGCTGAAGGTCCAGCACCCTGGCGATGTCTTCCACGGAGGGTTCCTTCTGCTGGTCCGCCATGAGAGCTTCCCGGGCCTGAAGGACCCGATAGGCCGTGTCCCGGAGAGAGCGGGATACCCGCACGGCGCTGTTGTCCCGGAGATAGCGGCGTATCTCGCCGGAAATCATGGGGACGCCATAGGTGGAAAACTTCACATTCTGGGTTACGTCGAAGTTGTCGATGGCCTTGATGAGGCCGATGCAGCCCACCTGAAAGAGATCATCCACATTTTCGCCCCGGCCGGAAAATTTCTGGATGACGGACAGCACCAGTCGGAGATTGCCGCGAATCAGCTCCTCCCGGGCCAATTCGTCGCCCTCTTTTGCCCGGAGCAGAAGCGCCCGGGTCTCCTCATTTTTCAGCACTTTGAGCTTTGCGGTGTTTACGCCGCATATCTCAACCTTGCATTGCAATACACGATCACCTCATTTGGTAGAGATAGTTTTGCC
>CAZQFN010000114.1:0-4547 GCA_964592685.1 uncultured Oscillospiraceae bacterium
GAGTCGGGCTCGATGGGGTCATACATATTGCCGGCGCCCACGATGGTGCCGCCGTTGATGGAGCTGCCCATGTCGGAGTCGATGCCGCCGTCCTGGCTGGTGGGATGGGCCAGGTTGATGGCGGTGCCGCCGTTGAAGACGATCCAGCCGTTGGAGTCGATGCCGTCGCCCTCGCCGCCGTCCGCGGGCGTAACGAAGGAGTAGACATAGCCGTCGTTCATGGTCAGAACGCCCACGCCGTCCTCCGAGACGTTCAGGGGGTCATCGCCGGCCTCGATATAGAACTTGCCGCCGTTGATGGTCATATGGCCGCCGGAGACCTCCACGCCCTCGTTGTCGGCCAGAACCTTCAGAGAGCCGGTGCCCTCAAAGCCCATGGACACGAGAGAGGAGATGGCGCCGTCAAACTCTTCCGTCTCGGAGGAGTTGTGAGAGCCCTCAACATAGTTCTCGCTGCCGTCGGCCAGCTCGATGATCATGTTGTATTCACCCTCGGTGCGGGTGTCCTTGGCGGAATAGCAGGCGATGGCCGCGTTGGTGCGGCAGGAGATGTCCACGCCGTCCAGAATCAGACGGACGGTGTCCTCCGCCCCGGCCTTGATGGCCACATGGATGTCATCCGCCGCGCCGGACAGGCGGTAGGTGCCGCCGGTGGTGATGGTGACGACCCGGTTTTCCAGATCCGCAAGCTCTTCGGGGACGTCCTCATGGGTCTCCACCACATAGCTCAGATACACCGCCGCGGTGGAATCCTCGCCGATGGCCTGGCCGTCCACCTTGATGGTGTCGCCCAGCTGGATGCGGGTGGCGCCGTCATCCTGGGCGCCGCAGCCGCAGAGCAGAGCCAGGCACAGAACAAGCAGGAGAAGCTTTTTCATTTTGTTTCCATCCTTTTATTATAAATTGGTAACCCCATTATCCCGAAACCCGCGAGCAAATTGTGAACAATCTGTAAACTTTAACAATTTTCTTTCATATATTACGCTTTGTTAATCTCTCTTGCATAAAATTATGCAAAACCACCCCCGGACGGATGTGTCCGGGGGTGGCATATATTCCCTTTCAGCACTCGCTGAGGAGCAGCTCCGTCTCCTTCTGGGCCTCGGCGTAGACGCGCTCGATGTCCTCGCCCACATGGAACTCGCCGTTTTCATACAGCACCTTGCCGCCGATCATGGTCATCTTCACATTGGATGGGTTGCCGGAATAGATGAGGTTTTTCACCACATTGTGCACCGGCTGCATATTGGGGCGGTGCATGTCGATGACGATCATGTCCGCCTTCTTGCCGGGGGCGATGTCGTCGCAGTGGGCAAGACCCATGGCCCGGGCGCCGCCGGATACCGCCGCCTGCAGAACGCGGGCGGGATCGCCCGCCGCGGCGTCCTTCTCCTCCAGCTTTGCCAGGACATTGATGAGATACATCTCCCGGAAAAAGTCCAGAGCGTTGTTGGAGGCGGGGCCGTCCGTGCCGATGGCGAGATTCACCCCCGCGTCCATATACCGCCGCAGCGGGGCGATGCCGCTGGCCAGCTTCGCGTTGGAGCAGGGGTTCAAAACGGCGTACAGCCCACGGTTTTTGAAGATTTCAATGTCCTCGTCCGTCATATGGACGCAGTGGAACCCGCCGCCGCCGTATTCAAACAGCCCCAGCTCGTCCATGAGCTTCGTGGGGGTGAGCCCGTGGCGCTCGATGCAGCCGTCCACTTCGCTGCGGGTCTCGGAGTTGTGGGAATAGACGGGGGCCTTCAGCTCCCGGGCGGCCCTGGCGATGTGCTTCATCATGTCCACGGAGCCGGTGTATTCCGCGTGGAACCCGGGGACGTAGCTCACCGTGTCGCTCCAGTTGTTATATCGCTCATGGTTGCGGTAGATATCGTCCCAGTCGTTCCCGGCGGAGAGAGAATCGCAGATGACCGCCCGGAAGCCCCAGTCCGATGCCACCCGGGCGAACTCGTCCGTGTGGAAATACATATCGAAGCAGCCGGTGATGCCGTTTGCGATGTATTCCAGAAAGGCGACCTTGGTGAAATCCGCCACCCGCTTGGGGTTCAGCTTCGCCTCCCGGGGGAAGACCTGCTGAAACAGCCACTCCTGCAGGGGCAGATCGTCCGCCATGGAGCGCAGGAAGGTCATGGCGGAGTGGGTGTGGGCGTTTTTGAAGCCGGGCATGAGAAGATCGCCCTTCAGATCGATCTCCCGCTCAAAAGCGGGCATTTCTTCCTTCCCCGGGCCCACATAGGCGATGTCCGCCCCGTTCACCCATACCTCGTTTTCGGTCACAGCGCCGTTTTCCAGCACCCGCCCGTTATAAAATCGAATCATAGTTGTGTCTCCTCCTTATAAAACGCCGCATCATAGCCTCCCTCTCAGAGGGAGGTGGCATTTGCGCCGGCAAATGCCGGAGGGAGTAAACTCCCCCAGTCTCGCTATCGCTCGACAGCCCCCTCCGGGAGGGGGCCGGGGGCTTTCTTATTTCCCGAACAGCCTCTTCAAAGACCGCTCAAAAGGCGGATAGATGATCCCCTTTTCCGTGACGATGGCGGTGATCAGCTGGTGGTCGGTAACGTCAAAGGCCGGGTTCCAGCATTTGACCCCCGCCGGGGCCATGGGGGTTTCATACCACATGGTGCGTATCTCGTCCCCGCTGCGCAGCTCGATGGGGATGTCCGCCCCGGTGGCGCAGCTCATGTCGATGGTGGAGGACGGCAGCAGGATATACACCGGCACGCCGTAGTGCTTTGCGATGATCGCCGCGCCGCTGGTGCCGATCTTGTTGGCGGCGTCCCCGTTTGCGGCCATGCGGTCGCATCCGGCCAGAACGGCCTGAATGCGACCCTGCTTCATGGCGAGAGACGCCATGTTGTCGCAGATCAGGGTGCAGTCGATGCCGGCGTTTGAAAGCTCCCAGGCGGTGAGCCGCGCCCCCTGCAAAAGGGGCCGTGTCTCGTCCACATAGGCCTTGATGTCCATGCCCCGCTCCGCCGCCAGCATCAGGGGCCCCAGGCCCGTGCCGTATTCCGAGGTGGCCAGCGGCCCGGCGTTGCAGTGGGTGAGGACGGTGTCCCCCTCCCGGAGAAGGCTCAGCCCCGCCTCCGCGATGGCCCGGCACATGGCGATGTCCTCCCGGTGGATGGCGAGAGCCTCCGCCTTCAGCGCGGCCAGAATGTCCGGCACCGGCAGATCCTCGTGGGCATAGGCGCAGGCGCGCATCCGCTCCGCCATGTGGGCCAGATTCACCGCCGTGGGCCGGCTGGAGATGAGATAGTCGCAGTCGGCGTTCAGGCGTTCGAAAAACTCTCCCTCTCCATAGCCCCGGGCCAGCACATACACGGCGTAGCCCGCGAAGATGCCGATGGCGGGGGCGCCCCGGACCCGGAGACTGTGGATGGCCTCATAAAGCTCCTCCCGCTCCGCCGGCTCGATATACACCAGCTCCCCCGGGAGCTTCGTCTGGTCCACGATGCGGACCGCGGACCCGTCGTCCGACAGGCGGACGTTTATCACTTTCTCATTCATAGAGCTTCGCGATCTCCGGGATGCAGGCGGTGACCAGCTCCGAGAACTTCTTCCCGATCATGTTGCCGGCCTCCACCACTTCCTCGTGGGTGAGGGGGGCGCTGCTGATGCCCGCGCCCTTGTTGGTGATGCAGGAGATGCCGCAGACCTTCATGCCCATGTGCCGGGCGGCCACGGCCTCGCAGGCGGTGGACATGCCCACGGCGCCCGCGCCCAGATTCCCCAGCAGCTTCACCTCAAAGGGCGTCTCAAAGCTGGGGCCGGTGAGCTGGCAGTAAACGCCCTCGCTCATGGGCACGCCCAGCTCCGCCCCCTTCCGGTGGAAGATCTCCCGGATGGCGGGCTCCCATACCTCCGTCATATCCGGGAACCGGGGCCCCAGCTCCTCCAGATTGGGCCCCACCAGGGGGTTGGGGAACATGAGCATCATGTGGTCCCGGATGACCATGAGAGACGGGGTGTCCGTCTCCGGCACAAGCCCGCCGGCGGCGTTGGTGAGGAAAAGCACCTTTGCCCCCAGAAGCCCCATGATCCGGGTGGGCAGCACCACGTCGTGCACGTCATAGCCCTCGTAATAATGGAGCCGTCCCTGCATGCACACCACGTTCACGCCCCCGATGGTGCCGAAGAGAAACTGCCCCTGATGGCCCGGCACGGTGGAGACGGGCATCCCCGGGATCTCCCCATAGGGCACCCGGACCGCCACGTCCATGGCCTCCGCCAGAGGGCCGAGCCCGCTGCCCAGCACCAGCGCGATCTTCGGCTCAAAGCCGCCGATCCGCGCCTTCACCGCGTCCACGCAGCGGATGAGTTTCTCGTAATAAGGATTTGCCATATCAGTGTCCTCCCATGGTCTGGTTCTGTCCGGAGCCGGTGGAAAAATCCTTCGCCCCGGTCAGCCCGTCCCGTTTCATCATATTTTCGATCACGCTCACGTCCCCGGCGATGTCCATCGCCTCGGCGCGGTACAGCGTGTCCAGCTGCTTTTCATAGCCCTCCACCAGCGTGTCGGCGATGCGCTCGATGTC
>CAZQFN010000115.1:0-4546 GCA_964592685.1 uncultured Oscillospiraceae bacterium
ACGGCGTTCTCCTCATGCTTGCGCATGGGGCCGAACTCGAAGCCCATGAAGATGATGCAGACGATGAACACCAGCGTCAGAATGGCATAGAAGTTGAAGGGGATGGAGCGGCAAAACAGACCCAGGCTGTTATAGCCCTCGGGAATCTGGTCCATGGAGCCGGCCACGGCGGCAGCCCAGCTGGAGATGGGGGCAATGATGCAGACGGGGGCGGCAGTGGAGTCGATGAGATAGGAGAGCTTGGCGCGGGAGACTTTGTGCTCGTCGGTGCAGGGACGCATGACGGAGCCGACGGTCAGGCAGTTGAAATAGTCATCCACAAAGATGAAAATGCCCAGCAGGAAAGTCATAAACTGAGCGCCCTTGCGGGACTTGATGTGGGTCTTGGTCCAACGGCCGTAAGCCATGGAGCCGCCGGACTTCATCATCAGAACGCCGACGATGCCCAGCATCACGTCGAAGATGAGGATGCCCTGGTTCCAGCTGTCGGTAAGGGCGGCCAGGAAGCCCACTTCCGTGGAGAAGATGGTTTCCATCCAGGTGACGGGCGCGAAGCCGCAGTAAAGACCGGCGCCGATGAAAATGCCCAGGAAGAGGGAGATGTATACCTCTTTGGTGATGAGGGCCAGGGCAATGGCGCAGAGGGGAGGCAGAATGCTCCACCAGGTGCCGATGAAGGTGAAGCCGGTTTCAACTGCTTCCTCGGCCGCAAAGCAGGCGGGAATGAGCGCGCAGACAACCAGCAGCACGGAGAGGATGATCACCGTGCGCTTGGAAATCTTGGGAAGTCTCATAGGGAAGTCTCCTTATTTTTCCATATTTTTTGTTTACACAAAATGCATTGTACGATATTTCGATGCATTTGTAAATATTTTTTAAACAGCTGCGCGCAAAAATAGAATGACAAATTACTGACAGGGTGTTTGAGTTCATCTTCGCTTCACGAATCGTTGACATTCCGAAAATAATCGGGTAGTATATATTTCATAAGTATTCCAGAAAGCGGGCAAGGGCCTATGATTCATATATTGGCTGTATCATCCAAAAGAGATTTGCGCCGGCACATCTGTGCGGCCATGCGTGTCGAGGGGTATGAGTGCTCCGAGGCGGAAAATGCCGAAGAGGCCATGACAGTCCTTGGCCGGGAAGCCATTCAGCTCATCGTGGCGGACTATGAGTCCGGCGGTTGCGAGCTGACGGCGGAACTCCGGGAGGCGGGGGACGCCATGCCTGTGATCGTGATTGTGCCGCTTATCAGCCGGGGGGAAAAACGGCGGGTCTTCCGCACCGGGGCGGACGGGTATATGCCCCTTCCGCTGGACGAGGAAGAGCTGCAGATGCGGGTGGAGAATCTTCTCTGGCGCTGCAACATCGTTTCCGACTCGGTTCTGCGCATCGGCTCCTGCGAGCTCCGTTCCAGCACACTCCAGCTGGTCACGCCCGATGGAGCTATCGATTTGCGGCGAATGGAGTTTCTGCTTCTGCAAAAGCTTCTCAGCTATCCCGGCCGCATCTTCACCCGGGCCCA
Source organism: uncultured Oscillospiraceae bacterium (assembly GCA_964592685.1). Lineage (GTDB taxonomy): Bacteria > Bacillota > Clostridia > Oscillospirales > Oscillospiraceae > CAJOIG01. The sequence continues at coordinate 1,529 of CAZQFN010000115.1, forward strand.
GCTTATGGATGAGCTCTGGGGCTATGACTCCGAATCCGAACCCCGCACCGTGGACACCCATGTCAAGCTTCTGCGCAAGAAGCTCCGGAGTGTGGATGAGATCCGCATCCAGACCGTCCGCGGTCTTGGCTATCGGGCCGTTCTTCCCCGCCGCACCCGGGACGGCGGATAACCGAACCGAACATGCAACCCCTCTCCCATCCGGGAGAGGGGTTTTTAGTTCAAATAATTTATGCATTTCACATTTGGTTCACAATGAGTTACCGAACAGTTCACGTTTGCGGTATAAAATCAAATTACAATTACTTTATAATGGCGGTTTGTGTGATGAAAGAGAAAAAAACGCCTGTCCTCAGTCTGAATCATTATCTGTTGGGAGTGCGGTTTGATAACTATATCCGGCTGCTCTGGCGGGCGGGGTTCAAGATTCAACCCTCCAGGATCCCGCAGACGGTCTTTGTCGGCCTTATAAGTCTGGTGCTGGCGCCCTTTGCCTTGATCGAGGGGGCGGTGTGCGCCATCCCCATCAAGAAGACGAAGATCGAAAAGGACCCCATCTTCATCTTGGGCCACTGGCGTAGCGGCACCACCTATCTCCAGAACCTTATGAGCCGGGATCCCCAGTTCGGCTGGGCCAGTCCCATGCAGACGGCCATGTTCTCCAACTGCGTGCTTCTGGGCTGGGCGCTGAAGGGCGGCGTGCAGAAGGGCATCAAGGGCTCCCGTCCTATGGACAATGTCCAGTATGACCTGTCCCTGCCTATGGAGGAGACCTTTGCCATCGGGAATTTCACGCCCTATACCCTGGATCATCTTCTGGCGTTCCCGATTGTCTGGGAGAAATATGTGGACTGCGCCTTTGTGGATGAACTGCCCAAAAAGCACAGGGACGCCTTCAAACGGGCGTACCGGTATGCCATGAAGAAGATCACCATGATGTGGAAGGGCAAGCAGCTGGTTCTGAAAAGTCCGGACAACACCGCCCGCATCGGCTGCATGCTGGAGATGTATCCCGACGCCAAGTTTGTGAACATCTACCGCGATCCCTATGACACCGTGCGCAGCACGGTGAATATGATTCTGAGCCAGATCAATCTCTGCCATCTGACGCCCCTGCCGGACACAGATGTGCGGGAACTGCTGGAGGACATGGTGGTGGAACGGACGTTCGATATGTACAGAGACCTCTTCGCCCGGGAGGAGAGTTTTAAGCCCGGCCACTACATCTCCATCAAGTATGAGGACTTTGTGCAGGCCCCCGAGGATTATCTCCGGGAAATCTACGAGACGCTGGAGCTGGACGGCTTTGAGAAGGCTTTGCCCAGTTTCCGGGCCTTCATCGCCCAGCAGAAGGATTATCAGACCAACAAAAAATCCATGAGCCCCAGGCTCCGGAAAAAAATCAATGACCATCTGGGCTTCTATTTCGAGCATTACGGCTATGAGATGATACCCGTGGAAGAGACCGTTACGGAGGGATAAAAATGGATCATCTGGACAAACTGGAAGCGAAAAGCGTCCACATTCTGCGGGAGGCCTATGCTGCCTTCGGCAATCTCTGCATGCTCTGGTCCATCGGCAAGGACTCCACCGTTCTGCTGTGGCTGGCCCGGAAGGCGTTCTATGGCCATGTGCCCTTCCCTCTGGTACATATCGACACCCATCACAAGATCCCCGAGATGATCGAATACCGGGACCGCCTGGCCAAGGAGATGAATCTCTATATGGTCTACGGCGAGAACAAGGAGGCTCTTGACGCGGGCAACACCTTCCCCGCCGGCAAGTGCGGCCGCGTGGAATGCTGCCGCCAGCTGAAGACCGAGGCGCTGACCCACACGCTGGACGGCACCTGGCCCCGCTACCGTCTGAATCTGAAGACCGGCGAATATGAGCTGGACTCCAACACCGATCAATATACCGGCGTCATCGTGGGCGCCCGGGCGGATGAAGAGGGAAGCCGCTCCAAGGAGCGCTATTTCTCCCCCCGCGACACGAAAAACGACTGGGATCTGGATGACCAGCCCCCCGAGTTCTGGAATCAGTTCAAAACCGACTTCGCTCCCGGCACCCATGTGCGCATCCATCCGCTTCTGGACTGGACGGAGCTGAACGTCTGGGAATACATCGAGCGGGAGAATATCCCAACTGTCAGCCTGTATTACAACCAGGGCGACGGCACCCGCTATCGCTCTCTGGGCTGCGCCCCCTGCACCGGTCCCATCAAGTCCGAGTCCCGCAACGTCCGGGAGATCATCGAGGAGCTGAAGGCCGGCCAGCTGGCCAACATCGCCGAGCGCTCCGGCCGCGCCCAGGACGCGGAGGACGGCGGCGGCCTTGAGACGCTGCGCCGCGCCGGCTATATGTGAGAAGGGAGGAGACGGAAAATGGATCATATCACCGAAGAACAGGTATTGAACATTGTGACCGTCGGCCATGTGGACCACGGCAAATCCACCGTGATCGGCCGCCTTCTGGCGGACGCTCATGGTCTTCCCGACGGAAAGCTGGAGGCGGTGCGGGAAAACTGCCGCCGCAATTCCAAGCCCTTTGAATATGCCTTCCTGCTGGACGCGCTGAAAAACGAGCAGGCCCAGGGCATCACCATCGACACGGCCCGCTGCTTTTTCCATTCCGACAAGCGCCGCTATATCATCATCGACGCCCCCGGCCACATTGAATTTCTCAAGAACATGGTCACCGGGGCCTCCCGCGCCGAGGCCGCCCTCATGGTCATCGACGCCTCCCGCGGCGTGGAGGAAAATACCCGCCGCCATGGCTATTTCCTCTCCATGCTGGGCATCCGTCAGGTGTCCGTGCTGGTGAACAAGATGGATCTGGTGGGTTACAGCCGGAGCACCTTTGAGGACATCAAGGGGGAATTTGCGAAGTTTCTGGAAAAGGTGGACATCCGTCCCACATCCTTCATCCCCGTCAGCGGCATGGAGGGCGACAATATCGCCGTGAAGAGCGCCAACATGCCCTGGTACGACGGTCTTACCATGCTGGAGCAGATGGATG
>CAZQFN010000116.1:0-4530 GCA_964592685.1 uncultured Oscillospiraceae bacterium
GGAAGCCCGGTACAAAAGTCAAGGAGGTTGCTAAGCGCATGGAAGAGATGAAAATTACCGGCATTGCCAAGGACGAAAAGGTGGCCCGGATTACGGTTCTGAACGTGATGGACAGACCCGGCAGTGCCTTCAAGGTCCTGAACGCGGTTTCCAAGGCCGGCGTCAACGTGGATATTATCATCCAGGCCAACGGCCGGAACGATATAAACGATATGAGCTTCGTGGTGGCCGAGCAGGACGCCGCAAAGGCTTCCGCCGCTCTGGAGGAACGGAAAGAGGCCATCGGCTTCGACAGCGTCTCCGTGGACACCGGCATCGCCAAGGTCAGCGTTGTGGGCGCGGGCATGATGTCCTCCGTCGGCATCGCCTCTCTGGTGTTTGAGGCTCTGAACGACGAGCATATCAACATCCAGATGATCTCCACCAGCGAGATCAAGATTTCCTGCATCGTGGAGCGGGCCGCCGCTGATCGGGCCGTGGCTGCCATTCACCGGAAATTCTTTGAATAATATTCCTTTTGCCGGGACGGAGCCGTTTTTTACAGTCGGCTCCGTCCTTTCCATTCATTATAATTATTATATTTTCAATTATAGTTGACAGAACGAAAGCAATATGATAAATTGATTTTAATCGTAACAAATTGTAACTTTTGTATAATCAGATTCTTATGGGGTGACGGATATGACCGATATAGAAAAAGCTCCGGCTACACTCAACGGACGACTCAACCGATATAAACCGAACCAGGCCGTTAAGCTCGTCAGCGAGCTCTGCACCCAGTTGGTGGGCGATCCCGACAGCTATCATGGCGCCATCTGGCCCGGCAACATTCAGCTTTCTTCCGATAAAAAACCCATTCTGGGCCTCCCCAGCGACGCTCCTGTCTCCCAGCGCGGAGCCGATGAAGTGGAATTCCTCGCTCCGGAATTTTTCTGGGACGGGTCCAAAAGCGCCGCGGCGGACGTATATTCTCTGGGCCTTCTGCTCTATGCTCTCTGCAAGCGCGGCCGCATGCCCTTCCAGCCCCAGAATAAGACGCTGACGGATGCGGACCGCTCCGCGGCTCTCCGCCGCCGTATGAAAGGCGAGACCGTCTCCGTCACCGGCAAGATCAGCGCCGGTCTGAAAGCCGTCATCACGAAGGCTCTCTCCTATGATCCCGAAAAGCGCTACATCACCGCGGCGGAGCTCTTGGCGGCCCTGAGCGAAACGGAAGAGGCCAGCCCCTCCGAGGGTGAAGCTGCCGCTGCCGCTCCGGCCGTGACCGCCGCTCCTGCGGAGCCCGCTGCGGAGCCTGTTTCGGAAATGGTTTCCCAGCACGTGGCCGAGGATCCCGTCCCCGCTGAGGAAGAACCCATCCCGGAGGAGACTCTTGCGGAGACTCCCGACGCAGTGGAACTTCCCGCGGAAGAGCCCGCAATGGAAATCCCGGAAGAGCCCGCCGAGGCTGAGGCCGCGCCCGCGGAAGAACCCGTGGAAGAGCCGGCCGCCGCTCCGGATATCCGCCGCTATACCGTGCAGAAGGATTTTGAAGAGACCCCGGCCTATCGCCGCGCCTCTTCCCGGCCCAACAGCCGCCGGAAAAAGCGCGTCTCCCCCTTGATCCCCATTCTGGTCATCCTGGCCGTCGGCATTATTCTTGTGGTCGTTCTGTTGGCCGCCCTGCGCGGTGTGAACGACACCAAGGATGACACGCTGGTTGGCAAAACCTCCCCCAGCTTTACTCTCACGCCCTCCGAGCTGGAGACCGAAAGCGACAATTCCATGCCGTCCACCGTCCCCGAAGATGAGGATGCACAGACGGAGGAGGAAGAGTCCGCCGTGCCCGAGGAGGAGGAGATTTCGGAATCCGCTGCAGAGAATTCGGGCTCTGCCACCGTGAACGGCATGACCGTGGAATCCGCCAACGACACCGTCCGCGTGACGGAATCCGGCGCCAAGCTCCGTACCGGCCCCAGTACCAGCTATGATGTGGCCGACTCCCTGCCCAAAGATACCGAGCTTCAGCGCACCGGCATCGTGGAAAACTGGAGCCAGATCCAGTATAACGGCGGCGAATATTACATCGCCAACACGCTGATCGAGGCCGTGGATGTCACCGAGGAGGAAGAGGCCTCCGCCAATGAGTCCGCCGCAGCCGCCAGCACCGGCGACGGCATCGGCTCTCTGACCATTGCGTCCGAGGCCAACGTCCGTTCCGGAGCCGGCACCAATCACGACAAGCTGGGCGTTGCCAAGGTGGGCACCAAGCTGACCATCACCGATATCTCCAGCGACGGTAAGTGGTATCAGGTGGACTACAACGGCAAGACCGGCTACGTCAACCGCAACATGGTCACCGTGAACGAAGTGGAATACAGCGCCACCGCCACCGTTACGGGCGATGTGAACGTCCGCTCCGGCCCGGGAACCAGCTATACGAAGCTGGGTCTCGCCGAGAAGGGCGAAGAGCTCACCGTTACCGGCATGACCGGCACCGGCTGGTATCAGATCTCTTACAACGGCAAAACCGGTTATGTGGCCGGAAACTACGTCACCATTAAGTAATCCGCGGTAAATTTTCTCTGCCGCATCCCGTTTTTGAATGGACATTGAAGAACGGGATGCGGCGGTTTTTTGCGGAAATCTGGCAAAAATATACAGAATGGTGTATACTGTTCATGCTTTTGTCATAAGTATGCGGTATATTATATATTACGATTAAAAAAGGAGGGAAGGATATGGACCAGAACAACCGACGCATCGCATCCGGCACGGAAAATACGCCTCCCTCTTACAGTGACGCCTCCTATCAGCAGGCAACCGGGCGAAACAATTCCTATGTTTACAGCCCCACCCGCAGCTATACCCGCACCGAAGAAACCGTCTATACCGAAAAGAGCCAGATGGGCGTCGGCACGCTGATCGCCGTCTGCCTTGTGTGCGTTCTGATGGCCGGTGTGCTGGGCATCGGCGGAACCTATTTTGCCTTCCGCCACCAGAGCGCCCTCTCCACGGAAGAGGCCGCCGTGGCACAGGAGCTGTATGAAGCTCTTGCCGCGGAAGCCCTCAGCTACGACGGGGATGAGACCATTCATTTTCTGGATCAGTATTCCTCCGACGGGATGGAGATCCTCTCCCCGGAGGACATCTATGTCTCCGCCTGTCAGAGCACCGTTGGCGTGACCATCCCCGGTTACAGCTCCAACATTTTCGGCCAGAGCAGTTCCCGCACGGTCTCCGGTTCCGGGCTGATCCTCAGCGAAAACGGCTATATCCTCACAAACTACCACGTGATCGAGCCGGCCTACACCGGCGGAACCCCGATCCAGATCATCACCTTTGACGGCATGGAATACACCGCCCAGGTGATCGGTGTGGAGACTGACAGCGATCTCGCCGTGCTGAAGATCGATGCCATGGGCCTTGTTCCCGCTGTGCTGGGCAATTCCGATGAAATGCGCGTGGGTCAGACCGTCTACGCCGTGGGAAATCCCCTGGGTGAACTGACCTATACCATGACCAGCGGCATCGTTTCCGCTCTGAACCGCAGCATCACCACCGACATCAACGTCACCGTGGACATGTTCCAGATCGACGCCGCGGTAAACAACGGAAACTCCGGCGGCCCGGTTTACAGCGCTTACGGTCAGGTCATCGGTATCGTCACCGCCAAGTATTCCGAAAACGGCATGGAAGGTCTGGGCTTTGCCATTCCCATCAACGACGTCTATACCATCGCAAATGAACTCATCGCAAACGGCTATGTGTCCGGCAAGGCCTATCTTGGCCTCACGCTCACCACCGTTTCCGCCAGCGTGGCCAAGTATTACAACATGGTCCAGGGCGTATACATCTATTCCGTGGAGCCCGGCAGCTGCTCCCAACAGGCCGGTCTTAAAACCGGCGACATCATCACCGCCATCGACGGGCAGGAGCTTCTGGAGAAAAACGATCTGATCACCGCCGTAAAAGAATACCGCGCCGGTGACAGCGCCAATCTCACGGTTTACCGGGATCAGGCCTATACCATCATCACCGTTATATTCGACGAGGAGCTCCCCGCCGAATATAAGACCACAGAGGAAATGATTCTGGAGACTTTCCTCCCCGAAAGCGCCCCGGCTGCATCGGGAGAATCCTCCGGCGAGGGTTTCTCCTCTGAAATTTTCCATAAATGAGTAAACGGCGGGCAATTGTCCGCCGTTTTTTCTTTATAAACAAAACTCCCATCCTTATGGCGGTGTCCATAAAACAGTTAAATCCGACCTATGGTTTCGATCATAGGTCGGATTTTTATGTTATGTATCGGTTTTGGAAAGGCTCCCTTGTGTAAAGGGAGCTGTCAGCGAAGCTGACTGAGGGATTGACAACCCCTCCGCCCCTGCGGGGCACCTCCCCTTACACGGGGGAGGCTTTGGTTCGGTGCAAAACCGCAGACCGCACGATACGCCAAGGGGTGTATAGAAGTGCGCCCTTACTGTTCGCCAAATTGGAATTTGAAAATCACATTTTTATAAGTGGTTATTAGCCCTCACAGGGTTTTAATAA
>CAZQFN010000117.1:0-4522 GCA_964592685.1 uncultured Oscillospiraceae bacterium
TCCTCCAGCAGGGCGATCAGGAAGTACATGACCATGACCAGCGGCAGGAAGCCGATAACGGCGCCAACGCCGCCGATGATGCCGTCAACCACCAGTGCCTGCAGAATGGGAGCAGAGGTCTCCATCCAGCCGGCGACGATTTCCTGGAAGCTCTCGATCCAGCCAACCAGCAGATCGGCGATCCAGGGGCCGACCCAGGCCTGGGAGATCTGGAACACAAGGAACATGACACCGGCGAAAATGATCAGACCGGCGAGGGGGTTGGTGAGAACGGCGTCGATCTTGTCCTGAGCGTTGCGGTCCTTAGTCAGGACTTTGCGGGTCTCTACCTGAGCGACGATCTTGTTGACGAATTCAAAGCGCTTGCGGTCAGCGGCCTCGACCAGAGCCTTGCTGGTCAGATCGATATCGCCCTGGTGATAGGGGGCCTGCTGGATCTTGCCGTTCTGATCCACGGCGGCCCGGACGAGTTCGGCCAGACCGGTGCCGTTGGTGGAAACGGTCTCGACCACGGGGCAGCCAAGCTTTGCAGACAGGGCGGCGGTGTCGATCCTGGTCTCCTTCTTCTCGTTCACGTCTGCCTTATTCAGGGCGACGACCATGGGAACGCCCAGTTCCAGAAGCTGGGTGGTGAAGAACAGGCTGCGGCTGAGGTTGGTGGCGTCCACGATGTTGATGATGACGTCGGGGTTCTCGTTTTTGACATAGCTGCTGGTGATGCTCTCTTCCGAGGTGAAGGGAGACATGGAGTAGGCGCCGGGAAGGTCAACGGCGATCAGAGCCGCGCTGCCATCGTAATACGCCTTTTTGATGGGGCTTTCTTTTTTCTCAACCGTGACGCCCGCCCAGTTGCCGACCTTTTCGTTGCGGCCGGTCAGCGCGTTGTACATGGTTGTCTTGCCGCTGTTGGGATTGCCTGCAAAAGCAATTCTCATGGGTTCGATCCTCCTCTATATTTCATTATTTTTATTCTTTTTTGGAGTTAGCAGAAACTAACTTATGTGCAAAACAAAAACCGCTCTGCGCGGAGGCAAGTTTCGGTTTTTGTCAGATGAGGATGGCGGAGGCAAGATCCCGGTCAATGTTATACCGGCCGTCCTTCACGGAAATGACGCAGCTTCTCTTCAGATGGGAGACGACGGTGATGGGTTCGCCGCTGTAGCAGCCCAGAGAGAAAAGAAAGGAGTTCAAATCCTCGTCATCCGTAACGATGTCCCGGATGATGTATTCTTTGCCTTCCTCGGCATGGGTCAGGTTCATATCGTATCTGCCTTTCGAAAATAGTTAGCGAATTCTAACTCAAAAGTATTTTAGGCTTCGCATTGGGAAAAGTCAAGAGAAACAGAGGCGTTTTTCCCAAGTTTGTCAATCTGACAAAAAGAGGGGGCGGGAATCTGTGAAAATGGTTAGATTTACCTAACCCCAAAAACCGGAAAAGGCAGGCCGGAGCCTGCCTTTCGGATCTCAGCACAGCCAGAGAACGGCGGTGAGAACGTCGTAATAGTTTTTTGTTTTCATGCGGATGGTGGTGTCGTCCACCAGGGAGAAACCGGGGAAGGAGGAGGCCCGCCAGGCGTCGGTGTGGACCTTATAGGTGATGTCCAGCGTGAACTCCTCCGGAAGGGGGATAAGGCCCTTGGAGAGATCCTGGCTCAGAGCGGACTGGGCCGCGGCGCGGATGGTCTGGGCCGCCCGCTGGGGGGACAGGCCGATGGAGGCGCCGCCTTCGCCCCGCTTCACGGCAACGGTCTTGAGAAGAGGATGCGTGCCGGCGCAGTCCCGGCAGAGCATCTCGTCGCCGGTGACCAGTACCGTGGGTACGCCGACCATGGCGGCGGCGTAGCTGTAGATGGTGAATTCGGAGCAGGGCTTTCCGTTGAGTGTCACATGGTGGTTCTTGGTGGAAAAGGTGTGGCTCAGGGGATTGCCGCCCAGACCGGCGGCCCGGTGATAGCCCACGAACATAGCCGCGTCAAAGCCCTCCTGGATACCGTAGGCCATGCTCCAGGGAGAACCGGAGGAACCGCGCACCAGCTCCACGCAGGCGGGCAGACCCTCCATATCCAGATTGAGGCCCACATCGTGGGCGTCGTTTACCATGATATAATCCGCGCCGGCGGCGATAGCGCCCTCGCAGGCGGCGGCCACTTCCCGGGTCATCTCCCGGCAGGCGGCGGCATAGGTTGCGGGGTCCTTTTCGATCTGGGCCCAGCTGACGGTGCCGGAAATGCCCTCGATATCGGCGCTGATGAAAACGCGCATGGGAAGATCCTCCTTGCGGTCCAAACCGGCCGGGGCGAGAAGCCGCGGCCGGTGGATAAAGTCATTTTTTCAGATATTCGTCCAGATAGGCGAGCTGCTGGGCCACCGGGAGATTCCGGCGGGCGACGCAGTTGTCCAGATTGATGGCGTCATAGATGGTCTCGTCAAAGACCGGGCAGACTTTTTTGTATTCCTCCAGCGTGACATCCTCCAGCGGTGTCCCGGCGTGGACCAGTCCCGCGGCGATGCCATAGGCCTCCCGGAAGGGAACACCGTGGGCCACCAGCCAGTCGGCGCAATCGGTGGCATTGATGAAGCCGGAGCCGGCGGCGGCGCGCATGGAGTCGGTGTGTGCGGTCATGCCGGCCACCATGGGGGCCATGACGGCAAGACAGAGCTTTGCGGTGTCCAGCGCGTCGAACACGGCCTCCTTGTCTTCCTGGAGGTCTTTGTTATAGGCCAGGGGGAGGCCCTTCAGAACGGTGAGCATGGTCATGAGATCGCCGTAAACGCGGCCGGTCTTGCCGCGGATCAGCTCTGCCATGTCGGGGTTCTTTTTCTGGGGCATGATGGACGAGCCGGTGACGAAGCCCTCCGGCAGGGTGACGAAATGGAATTCCAGACTGGACCAGAGGACCAGTTCTTCGGAGAAACGGCTCAGATGGGCCATGAGTAGGCTCAGGTCGCTCATGAGTTCCACGCAGAAGTCCCGGTCGGAGACGGCGTCCAGACTGTTGAGGCAGGGGCCGTCAAAGCCGAGAGCGGCGGCGGTCATGTTCCGGTCGGTGGGGAAGGTGGTCCCCGCCAAGGCGCAGGCGCCAAGAGGGCACCGGTTCAGACGCTTCCGGGCGTCTTCCAGACGGCCGGCGTCCCGCACCAGCATCATGGCATAGGCGCAGAGATAGTGCCCCATGGTCACGGGCTGGGCCCGCTGGAGATGGGTATAGCCGGGCATGACGGCGTCGGCGTATTCGGCGGCCTTGTCTTTCAGGGCCGCAATGGTGTTGCGGACGAGCTGGATGGTTTCGTCGATCTGGCCGCGCAGATACAGGCGCAGATCGGTGGCCACCTGGTCGTTCCGGCTGCGGGCGGTATGCAGACGCTTGCCCGCGTCGCCGATGCGCTTGGTGAGCTCCATTTCCACAAAGGTGTGGATATCTTCGGCGGACATATCGATGGCGAGAGCGCCGGATTCGATGTCGGCCAGAATGCTTTTGAGTCCGGTCTGGATGGCCTCTGTGTCCTCAGGGGAAATGATGCCCTGGGCGCCAAGCATGGCGGAATGGGCCAGAGAGCCGGTGATGTCCTCCCGCCACATGCGGCAGTCAAAGGCGATGGAGGAATTGAGCTGTGCCGCTGTGTCGGCCACAAGGCCGCCCCAGAGAGTAGCCATTAAAGCATCCCCTTATCGACCATGGCCTGGACCTTGATGGGCAGACCATAGAGGTTGATGAAGCCCTCGGCGTCCTTCTGGTTGTAATCGGACTCGCCGAAGGTGGCGATCTTTTCGGAGTACAGAGAATAGGGGCTCCAGACGCCGGCGTTGATCATGTTGCCCTTGTAGAGCTTCAGACGGACCTTGCCGGTGACCCGCTCCTGGGTCTTGTCCACAAAGGCGGAGAGAGCCTCCCGCAGGGGGGTGAACCACTGGCCGTTATAGACGAGTTCGGCAAAGGTGATGGCCATCTTCTGCTTTTCGTGAAGGGTCATCTTGTCCAGGCAGATGGATTCCAGCACGCTGTGGGCCTTGTAGAGGATGGCGCCGCCGGGAGTCTCATACACGCCGCGGCATTTCATGCCGACAAGGCGGTTTTCCACGATGTCCAGCAGGCCGATACCGTTGGCGCCGCCGATTTCGTTGAGCTTCAGGATGATCTCCTTGGCGCTCATCTTCTCATCGTTCAGAGCCACAGGCACGCCCTGGTCGAAGTCCAGGGTGATGTAGGTGGGTTCGTCGGGAGCCTGGATGGGGGAGACACTCATCTCCAGGAAGCCGGGCTTCTCATACTGGGGCTCGTTGCCGGTGTCCTCCAGATCCAGACCCTCGTGGCTCAGGTGCCACAGGTTCTTATCCTTGGAATAGTTGGTCTCGCGGGTGATCTTCAGGGGAATGTTGTGAGCCTCGGCATAGTCGATCTCTTCCTCGCGGCTCTTGATGTCCCACTCGCGCCAGGGAGCGATGATCTTCATATCGGGGGCGAAGTGCTTGATGGTCAGCTCAAAGCGGACCTGGTCGTTGCCCTTGCCGGTGCAGCCGTGG
>CAZQFN010000118.1:0-4486 GCA_964592685.1 uncultured Oscillospiraceae bacterium
GGCAGTGCGGGCCTTCTGGCGGAGGATTCCGGCGGTTGCAAATCAGCCTACGCCGGAGGAGGCTGTCGGTTACATCGCTGCGGTGCGGCTTGGATTGATCGGGCAATAATAAGAGGCAGACGTTTTTGTCTGCCTCTTTTGAATTTTACAAAGGATTGATCAGATTCTTGCTACGCCGGAGTCTCGTGCGGCCTGGGCCACAGCAGTGGCCACGGCATCCTTCACGCGGGGATCGAAGGGGCGGGGAATGATATATTCGGCGCAGAGTTCTTCGTCGCTTACCTGAGCGGCCAGAGCATGAGCTGCTGCGATTTTCATGGCCTCATTGATGTCGGATGCCCGGACATCCAAAGCGCCGCGGAAGACGCCGGGAAAGGCCAGGACGTTGTTGAGTTGATTGGGCAGGTCGCTGCGTCCCGTGGCGGCGACGGCGGCGCCGTTGGCGATGGCTTCCTCCGGAAAAATCTCAGGCATGGGATTTGCACAGGCGAAAACGACGGCATCCTTTGCCATGGAGCGCACCATGGGGCCGGTGAGCGCGCCGGGAGACGAAACACCGATGAATACATCCGCGTCCTTCAGTACATCGGCCAGGGATCCGGTAAGATTTTGCTTGTTCGTCGTCAGAGCGAGAGTGTCTTTTGCGGGGTTCTGCTTTTCACGTCCGCGGGCGATAGCGCCGGTGCGGTCGCATACGATAACGTCCCCGGCACCGGCAGAACTCAGAAGCCGGGCGATGGCCGTGCCGGCGGCTCCTGCGCCATTGATGACGACGCGGACGTCACGCAGGTCTTTTCCCACCACCTTGAGAGCGTTCAGAATGCCGGCCAGGGCGATGATCGCAGTGCCGTGCTGGTCATCGTGAAAAATGGGGATGTCGCAGCGCTCTTTGAGCTTTTCCTCAATCTCGAAGCAGCGTGGGGCGGCGATGTCCTCCAGATTGATGCCGCCGAAGCTGCCGGCCAGAAGGGAGACGGTGTTCACGATGTCGTCCACATCCTTGGAGCGGATACACAGAGGAATGGCATTCACGCCGCCGAATTCCTTGAACAGGACGCATTTGCCCTCCATGACGGGCATGCCGGCCTCAGGGCCGATGTCGCCAAGACCCAGAACGGCGGTGCCGTCCGTGACTACGGCCACGGTATTCCAGCGGCCGGTGAGTTCATAGCTTTTGGCGGGGTCCTTTTGGATCTCCAGACAGGGAGCGGCCACGCCGGGGGTATAAGCGATGGAAAGGGCTTCGGCGTTGTCCACGGTTGTTTTTGAGCGGATGTCAAGCTTGCCGTGCCAGGTGTAATGCGCCTCGAGAGACTTTTTCAGGTAGTCCATGTATGTTCCTCGGTTTGATTAGAGATAGGGGGAATACTGCTCACCAAGACAGTCGCAGAAGACAGACACGGGGAAGTTCTCCACCTCCAGGCGATGGATGGCCTCGGTGCCAAGCTCCGGAAAAGCGACCACATGGCAGGTTTTTACATAGTTTGCCAGCAAGGCACCGCAGCCGCCCTCGGCGGCGAAATAGACCGCGGAGTGCTCTTTCAGCGCGTTTATGACCTCCTGAGAACGGCGGCCTTTGCCGATGACGGCGCGCAGGCCCTTTTGCAGCAGGGCAGGAGTGTAAGGGTCCATGCGGTAAGAAGTAGTGGGCCCGCAGGAGCCGATGGGCCGCCCCGGCGGGGCCGGAGTGGGGCCGGTGTAGTAAATAATCTGGTCCTGAAGCTCTATGGGCAACGGCTCTCCGGCAGAGAGGAGATCAAAAAGCTTTTTGTGAGCGGCGTCCCGGGCGGTATAGATGACGCCGGTGATACGCACCTCCTCGCCCGCCCGCAGAGCCGCGGCGGCCTCTTTTGTCAGGGGGGTGGTGATGTGTGTCATGAGAGCACCTCCGTGGCATAGCGGAGACTGTGGCAGCCGATGGAGACAGCGCAGGGCAGGCCCGCGATGTGGGTAGGGGCGGTGAGGATGTTGACGCCCATGGCAAAGTGCTTCACCTGGGCGAAAAGCTCCTGCTCAAGCTGGGCATAAAACGGATCAGAGTTCGGCGATTCCCGAAGGACGGCCTTTTTTGAGAGATAGGCCACCCGATCGAAGTTGCCGCCGATGCCGACGCCGATCATCACCGGGGGACAGGCATCCGGCACGGCTAGCTTTGCCGTTTCCAGAACAAAGCGTTTTACGCCCTCCACGCCATCCGCGGGGGCCAGCATGGCCACCCGGGCCTTGTTTTCGCAGCCGAACCCTCTGGGGGCCACGGTGACCTTTATTCCGTCGCCGGGGACGAGGTCGGTATAGAGAAAGGCGGGAGTGTTGTCTCCGGTGTTGGTGCGGCGCAGGGGATCGGCCACGATGGAAGAGCGGAGATAACCCTCTTTCACGGCCCGGCGCACGCCCTCGTCCACAGAGGACCGGAGATCGCCTGCGATGTGGGCGTCCTGGCCGATGGTAAGATAGACCACGCACATACCGGTGTCCTGACACAGAGGGATAACGCCGTTGCGCTCAAAATTCTCGATGATATAGGGATTTCCGAAGGCGCGGAGGCGATCCTCCACCCAGTCCGGCAGTTTCAGACAGGCCTGCTTGTACAGGCGGGCCACAGCCTCGCCGATGGCGGCGGCGGTATATTCTCTCATGGTTCAGCCCTCATAGGTGGCGATGGGCTGACGCTTGTGCTCGCTGACCCGGTGGAAGCGCCGGATGATGGCCAGATCGGCCTCTTCGGCCTCACCGGTGAGAAGATAGCGGTCGATGGCGGCATAGGTGACGCCCATCTCCTTTTCATCGGTCTGGCCCTCGAAAAGCCCGGCGGAGGGGGCTTTTGTGCGGATGGATTCCGGTGCGTTCAGATAGTCCAGAAATTCATAGACTTCTGTGACGGTGAGGTCCGCAATGGGGTTAAAGTCGCAGCCGCCGTCGCCCCATTTTGTGAAATAGCCCATATACCGCTCGCTGCGGTTGCCGGTGCCGGCCACCAGGAGCCCCTCGGAGCCACCGATGGCATAGAGGGCGTTCATGCGCAGGCGGGGCGCGATGTTTGCCAGGGCTCCGGGGGTGATCTCCGTGACGCCCTCCATGGCCTTCACCATGGCTTCACGGGCGGCGGTCAGATCCACCAGACGGGTCTCGATGCCGTATTGCTCCGCGGCGGCCTTTCCGTCGGTCATGTCCCGGCCATAGTTCTGGGCGGAGGAGCAGGGCATGAGCACGCCGACGGTGTTTTCGCAGGCGGCTTTGCAGAGAATGCCCACCAGAGTGCAGTCCTTGCCGCCGGAGTTGCCGTAAACAATGCCCTTCGCGCCTGCGGAGCGTACCAGCTCCCGGATAAAGGCTACGCGGTTTTCAAATTCTTTTCGGTAATCTCTCATGTCAGTGTTCCTTTTAAAAAACGCCGGACGCCCGTGGGACGCCCGGCGCAGGTTTTTTCAGGTTATGCGGCAGAGTAGAATAGGGTGATCAGATAAAGGGTGAGATAAGCAGCGGGGATGGCAAAGAGCATGCTGTCGGTTTTGTCCATGATCCCGCCGTGCTCCGGCATGAGATGGCCGTAATCCTTTACACCGGCGGTGCGCTTCACGAGAGAGGCGGCGAGATCGCCGATTTGGCCGAAGCAGCTGGCCACAAAGGTGGTTATGACGCAGGGCCACATGGATATATAGAGAATATCGCCCAGCAGGAAATAGATGGCAAAGCCGGTGCCGATGGCAAATATACCGCCCACGATGGCGCCGGACCAGGTCTTTTTGGGGCTGACGACTGGGGCCATCTTGGGGCCTTTCAGGAGCATGCCGCCCAGAAGGGCGAAGCAGTCGCACATCCAGGCGCCCAGTACGGCGCAGGTCAGAACCGGCAGCCAGTAGGAAGAGGCACAGGCATGGAGGATGACGGCGTAAAAGGCGTAGGGCCAGAGCATGGTAAAGACCGTGCCGACGGCGAAGCGTATGCCGCAGGTCCGGGGGCGGAGAATGGCCCAGGCCATTCCGCCGAAAGCGAAGACCAGAAACAGGGCGATGAGCCACCCGGAGGGTACATACAGCCAGCACATCACGCCATGAAGGACGATGTAGGCGCTGAGATACCATTTGTTCACGATCATGTCCGCCTTGCGGAGTACCTGCTCCAGTTCACCGGCGGAGATGACGGCCAGCAGCATAAAGAAGATCATGCGGGACGGACGACTGAGCAGCACACAGGCCACGGTGACCGCCACAATGAGCACGCAGGGGATGAGTCTCTTTTTGATCGAAGCCATGATAAAGCCTCCCAAGTATAGTTTGTCTGGTGCTATTATAAGCCTCGATCCGGGGTTTTACAAGGAAAAAACGTGTTTACAGGAGCTTAATGCCGGCCTGACGGCAGGCGGTATAGGTCTCTTCGTTCCAAACGCCGGACTGAACCTCGCCGATGTGGGCGCAGCCCATCATCAGCATACACAGGCGGGACTGGCCGATGCCGCCGCCCACGGTATAGGGCAGCTCGCCGGCCA
>CAZQFN010000119.1:0-4443 GCA_964592685.1 uncultured Oscillospiraceae bacterium
GTCAGCTTGCCGCCGTCCACGCACAGCTCCACGATCTTCGAGCCGCCCACCCAGATCTGCTCTTCCACAGTCCAGGGGCTGGGGTCGTCCTCGCAGGATACGATGATCTCGAACACGCCCGCCTGGCCGGCACGGTAAATGCCCCATACAACGCCATCCGCGTCGGTGTAGGTGATGCCGCCGCCGTTGGAGACGGCCCAGACGTAATCGGCCTCGTCGCCGATCTCGTCCACAGGCACTGCGCTCAGATCATGGGCAATGGCGCAGCCGTCGATGACGATCATGGCGTCCACGGCGGGCTCCCCGCTGGCCGCGGGAGGATCGCCGGAGGCCTCGGCGCTGGCAAACGCCGCCGCGCCAAAGCTCAGCACAAACACAAAAAGCATAAGGAATGACAAGGTTTTCTTAAACATAGAATTACCTCCGTTCTTGGTTGATTGTATAGTACCCTGTCCGGGCCTTGTTTGTCAAACATTTCCTCGGTATGCTAAAATAGCGTCAGACAAATAGGAGTTTTCAAGTTTTTCCGTTGATTCTCGTTTCACTCGGGTGCAATTTTAATTCGCTATTGATACAATACAGCTGAAAGGAAGGGATGCAAATGGACAAAAAAGAGATCGGAAGCAAAATTTCGGCTATAAGAAAAGAGCGTGGATTGACGCAAAAAGCTCTTGCGGAAAAACTCCATGTTTCAGATAAAACTGTGAGCAAATGGGAGACGGGCACACATTTTCCGGATATTGCGATTCTGGAAGATCTGGCTGCTGCACTTGAAATAAGCGTAGTTGAATTGCTTGGCTTGGAAAATGCATCCTCTGAGGAAATGATAGCTGAAGTAGCATCCATTTCTATGGAAGAAAAGAACGCTATTGTTAAAGAAATTAAAATTCGAGGATGGCTTACAGTGATCATCGGTTTGATACTGTTGGGCAGCATGATTTACACTTCAAAGGTATTAGCCGATAATGGTTTGTTTGGGCTTCCACAAGCCACCACCGCAGGAATGTCCGGATTTGTTGGTATAATTATCGCAAACGGCTTAGTATCCATATATAAGGGAAAGAAACTAATAAGGTGATACTTTCATTGACACGCCCCACGGCTAAATCCGGGGGGCGTATCAATTCTCCACCTCATAGGGCCAGTCGATGATTCCCCCGAATTCGTAGATATTGGTATAACCCATCTCCACCAGAGCTTCGGCGGCGATTTTGCTGCGCCGGCCGCTGCGGCAGTAGACCAGAAGCATCCGGTCCTTGTCGGGCAGTTCTTCCTCCGCACGGGCCTCGATCTCATAGTCGGGAATAAGGATGGCCCCGGGGACATGTCCCTCGGCATACTCTTCTTCTGTCCGCACGTCCAGAATGACGAAGCCCGTCTCGCGGTCCATGATCTCTTTGGCCTCGGCCGCCGTGATATTCATATAAACCGCCTCGGTCTCCCCCCTCGTCTGCCCGCAGGCAGTCAGAAGCATCATGAGAAGAAGGACGGGAATCCACAAACGCTTCACTCTGCAACCTCCTTATTTCCCCGGAAAAAGGGGCAGCGGCTTTGGATGCACTGATTATTCATTTCCCAGCGGGAGCAGCGAATCTCCCCCATTTCCATGGTCACACCCAGATTCTCCGCCGTGAAGCGGATCGCTTCACCCGCAGCCAGATAGGAATCCCGCTTGCAGCAGCGGGGGCCGCCCACATTCCCGATGGCAGCCAGGGCCGCGGAGGTCATCCGGTTGGACAGTCCCCAGGTCTCCCGTGCCAGAGGCGTGGACCTGGTGACAATGGACACATACATCCCCGTGCTGATACCCGCTCCGCAAGCGCCCCAGAAGCCGCAGGCCCCGCCGGGAACCTGCTTGCCCCGCTTATACATCTCCAGCAGTGCCTTTTCCAGCTCCAGCTCGCCCCCGGAGTTTTTATAGGCCGTCAGCAGCGCCGCCCCCACCATCACATGATGCTCCGGCCCGTGCATGTGGCAGAAGGGCAGACTCATCATCTTTTCCAAGATCTCCACCGGGTTCTTTGATGCCGCCTCCAGACACAGGGCGATGATGGCGTCCATCCCCTGGGTGTGGCAGTCGTTGCAGACGTAGTGGCCGTTTTCGCAGCGGGTCTTGCTGGCTTCCTTCTTTTGGCACAGAGCGCATTCCATGATTTCGTCCTCCGCCAGATACACCAGTGGCGCTTTGCAGATCAGACATTCCTCTTTCATTACGCAAACCTCACATGTTTTTTCTCATTATAGCACATTTTACAGAAATGCGCCCCGGCGGGAAATCGCCGGGGCGCACCTCATCGCTCAGAACAGTTGTCCGGGAAGTTTTTGTTTTTCCCTGGGCGGGAATCGGGCATCAAAGGCTTCCGCCTCTGCCTCATCCACGAAATAGCCGGCAGGGTCTCGGTAAGTGCCGGTGATCCCGTTCAGAAAGCCCGGTTCCAGCTCGGCCATCAGGAAATACTCCGCTTCGGGGTCCTCCTCATACCGAACGCCGCGGGTCTTGGAAACCACGAAGCCGCTGCTGCCGTAAAAGCCGATGTCACCGGTGATGGCCAGCGCACCCGCGCCCATCTCCCTCGCCATCGCCATGGAACGGTCCAAAAGCATTTTTCCATAGCCTTCGCCCTGAAGCGCCGGCGCAATGCTGAGGGGGCCAAAGGTCATAATGGGGATCTTCCGCCCGTCCTCCATGCGGATGACAGAGCGGACATACATGATATGACCGATGATCTCCTCATCCCGCTCCATGACCAGATCCAGTTCAGGCACGAAAGCGGGGTCCCGGCGGAAAGTGTGCAGGACATAGTGCTCCAGGCATCCGGGACGGTAAACATTCCAGAACGCCTCACGGACAAGGGTTTCAACGGCACGGTAGTCGGCGGGGGTCTCTCTGCGGATGATGATGTTTTGCATGAATTGTTCCTCCTGAAAATTGTAATCGTCCTTTTCGGGAGGCGCGTCGATCGTGTGCCGCCTCCCGGCTCAGCCCACAATCTCCAAGGTGTTGTTTCGTTTCAAACAGCAGTCTCCAAACAATAGATTCCGGCAATGCCGGTGACTTCAGTATAGCGCACCGCATGCCCCATGGCAACAAAAAAGGCTCCGAAAGGGCAATCCTTTCAGAGCCTATGGCGGAGATGGAGGGATTCGAACCCCCGGGCGGTTTGACCCGCCAACTGATTTCGAGTCAGCCTCGTTACGACCACTTCGATACATCTCCCTGTATCCCGGAGCGTCGCTCCAATCTCAGTTACTATATCACCTTCCCGGCCTGATTGTCAACCTCCACCGGCTCTCTCCTTTACAATCCGGGCAAGATACTTTATAATTACAGTATCCCTTGGAAAGGCGGCCACACCATGCCCCACTACACCAAAAATTTCATCACCCAGGTAGTCCTGCGGGCGGATTTCGTCCCGGGCACCGTTCCCATCGTCCCTCCGCTGAGCGAGGAGCTTCTGGCCCCGCTGGGGGATTTTCCCATGCGCAGCGCCATGAACCGCACCAAAACAGAGGTCAAGATCCAGAAAACCCCTCAGGGACCGGTAAAGAACACCAGCACCCGGAATATTTTGGAGCATAACTTCGTTTCCGCGGACAAAACCCGCCGCATCGCCCTCTCCTCCGATTATGTGTTTCTGGAGGAGCGCCGCTTCGAGAGCTATTCCTCTCTGCGGGATCTCTTCACCGATGTGGTGGACACCCTCGCCGCCCAATACCCCGGCATGAAGCTTCGCCGGCTGGGCATGCGGTATGTAAACGAGATCAAGCTTCCCGAGGCGGACGCCGGCACCGGCCTTGGCGCCGACTTTTGGGAACACTATATAAATCCATTGCTGCTGGGCGGTCTCCGTTTCGCCGCAAACGACGGCGCACTGGCCCGCCACATGTGCTCCACCGAGCTGAATTACGGCATTGACCGGGCCACCATCCGCTATGGCATTTTCAATCAGGAATACCCCAAGCCCAACCGCCACCGCAACTTTGTTCTGGACATCGATACCTATTGCCAGACGGAGCTCGCCCCCGCCTCCACGGCCGCAAAGCTGGAGGATTTCCATACCGCCGCCTGCTCCGTGTTTGAGGCGGCCATCACAAACGCCCTTCGCGCCCGTATGGGCCGGGAATAAACAGGAGGTCACCCCATGTCCGACGAACTTGATATCATCATCCTGCACAACGACGCCGGCCAGCGCATCGGCTTCGAGCCCCTTGCCACCGTCCCTTACGGCGATGGCAGCTATATGATCCTGCGCCCCGTGAGTCCTAAGGAATTCGCGGAGGAGGGCGGCGTTTTCGTCTTCGCCGTATCCCAGGTGGAGGGCGACCAGCCGGAGGATTCCGGTTCCTATCTCACCATGGAGACGGACGATGCCATCGCCGACGCCGTGATCGCCCTTTATAACAAAACCCTGTAAACGACAACACCCCGCGCCGATAAAGTGA
>CAZQFN010000120.1:0-4386 GCA_964592685.1 uncultured Oscillospiraceae bacterium
GCCGGTGCGGCGGGGATGGCGGAAATTTCGCCAACGCCCTTGGCCCCGCAGGCGAGAGGTGAGTCATTTTTCTCCACGACGACGGTCTTGATCTCCGGAATCTGGTCGGCCCGGAACAGGCCGAGAGTTCCGAATTTCTCTTTGGGCTTTCCGTCCACAAGGGTGAATTTCTCCGTCAGCGCCCAGCCCAGGCACATGACCACGCCGCCCTCGATCTGGCCCTCCAGGGCCGTGGGGTTCACGGCGCGGCCCACGTCATGGGTGGCTACCACGGTATCCACCTTGCCGTCCTCGCCCAGGATGACCACGTTCGCGGCATAGCCATAGGCGATGTGGGATACGGGGTTTTCCTTGTCCGAGCCGATGGGGTCGGTCTTGCCGTTGTATTCGCCGTGGAAGGACTGGCCCTCCAGTTCGGCGAGAGAGGCGGTCTCCAGCGCCGCTTTCAGCGCCTCCGCCGCCCGGCGGCAGGCCTCCCCGGAGAACAGGGTCTGGCGGGAGGCGGTGGTGTTCCCCGCGTCGGGGGAATCCGCCGTGTCCGGCGGGCAGTAGCGGAGGAGGTCCGCGCCCAGTCCGGTGGTTTCGCCGGTGATCTGGGTGAGGACGGTGCCCATGCCCTGCCCGATGCAGGCGGCGCTGGAGTGGATATGGACAAGTCCGTCCTTTATCTCCAGCCGCACCCGGCCGATGTCCGGGATGCCCACGCCCACGCCGCTGTTTTTCATGGCGCAGGCCACGCCCGCCTCCGGGTGAGCGTCCATCCAGGGCTTCACTGCCTCCAGACACTCCGCCAGGGCGGTGTCCTCTCCGGCGATCTGGCCGTTGGGAAGCACGTCCCCGGGCCGGATGGCGTTTTTGTATCGGATCTCCCAGGGGGTGAGGCCGCAGAGCTTTGCCAGTTGGTTGAGATTCATCTCCGTGGCAAAGCAGGACTGGGTCACGCCGAAGCCCCGGAAGGCCCCGCAGGGGGGATTGTTGGAGTAATAGGCTTTTCCCAGAATGTCCACATGCTGATAGTTATAGGGCCCGGCGGCGTGGGTGCAGGCCCGCTGCAAAACCGGCCCGCCCAGAGAGGCATAGGCCCCGGAGTCCGTGAGCAGGACGGCTTTCATGGCGGTGAGTCTTCCATGCTCGTCGCAGGCGGTGGTGAACTCCATCTCCATGCCGTGGCGCTTGGGATGGATGAGAATGCTCTCGTCCCGGGTAAGGCCCACCTTTACGGGCCGGCCCGTGTGCCAGGCCAGGAGCGCCGCGTGGTGCTGAACGGACATGTCCTCCTTGCCGCCGAAGCCGCCGCCCACCATCTTGGCCGTGACGCGGACCTTTTCCCGGGGGAGACCAAGCATATCCGCCACCTCGTGCTGGGTCTGATAAATGCCCTGGTCCCCGGAATAGATGCGGATGCCGTCGCCCTCCGGCGCCGCCACGGCGGTCTCCGGCTCCAAAAAGGCGTGTTCCGTCTCCGGCGTGGAATACCGGGTGGTGACCACATATCTGGAGTTTGCGATGACCTCGTCCGCGTTTCCCCGGACCACGTGGGTCTGGGCGAAAAGATTCGTTGTCTCCCCCAGATCGGCGTGGACGATGATCCCGTCCGCCCGGGCGGTCTCCAGATCCAGAACCGCCGGCAGGGGCTCATATTCCACCCGGACAAGGGACTTGGCCCGGGCCAGAATCTCCTTTGTCTCCGCGCAGACCAGAGCGATGGCATCCCCGCGGAAGTGGGTGATGCCGCCCACGGGGATCATCACATCGTAATCCTGTTTCAGATGGCCGATCTTTTTTGCGCCGGGAACGTCCTCCGCCGTGAGAACGCAGAGAACGCCGGGAAGGGCTTCCGCCTCCTCCTTGTGGATGGAAAGGACCCGGGCCCGGGGATGCTCGCTGCGTACGGCGGAGCCGTGAACCATCCCGGGGAGATACACGTCGTCGGCATACTCCGCCCGGCCGATGGCCTTGTCCGGCGCGTCCACCCGGAGCATCCGCTCGCCCAGAGCGGCGGCAGCCCCATCCGCGGGGATGGGCCCGTCCGACCGGAGAAGCTCCGCCGCCAGCAGCATGGCGTCGATGATCTTCACATAGCCCGTGCAGCGGCAGAGATTGCCACGGATGGCCTTGGCACACTGCTCCCGGTCGGGGGCGGGGTTTCCGTCCAGCAGAGCCTTGGTGGCCATCACCATGCCCGGCGTGCAGAAGCCGCACTGGACCGCGCCGCAGTGGGAGAAGGCATAGGTGTAGACCGCGGTCTCCCGGAGGGAGAGCCCCTCGCAGGTGAGGATGGTCTTGCCCTGGGCCTTCGCCGTGGAGAGAATGCAGGCCCGCGTGGCCCGGCCGTCCACCAGAATGGTGCAGGTGCCGCATACGCCCTGGCTGCAGCCGTCCTTCACGGAGGTCAGCCCCAGCTCGTCCCGGAGAAAGGGCAGAAGCTTCATATCTTTGTCGGTCTGAACGGGTCTGCCGTTCACAACGAATTCGAACATAAGTCAGTTGACTCCTTGGGAGGAATGGAAAAGAGGGCGGGGCAGAGGCCCCGCCCGTGGGATCATTTTACCTTAATGCCGATGGCTTCAATTTCCAGAGGCATATCCTTGGGCAGACGCGCCACTTCCACGCAGGAGCGGGCGGGCTGAACCTCGCCGTTGAAATAGCGGGCATAGACCTCGTTCACGGCGGCAAAGTCGTTCATGTCCTTGAGGAACACGGTGGTCTTCACCACATGCTGCAGATCGCTGCCGCCGGCCTCCAGCACGGCCTTCACGTTCAGAATGCTGCGCTCCGCCTGGGCGGCGATGCCCTCGGGCATGACGCCGTTTTCATCCGTGGGGATCTGGCCGGAGACGAATACAAGGTCGCCGATGGAAACGCCCGCGGAATAGGGGCCGAGAGCGGGGGTGGCGCCGGTGAGTTTTTTCATGGGTATATACTCCTTATTCGGTGGTTTCGAAACGGGCCTTGCCCTGGGCCTCCAGCTTTTTCAGCATGGCGGCGGGATCCTTGACCTTCGCCAGGAAGATCATGGCCGCGATGATATAGGGCTTGTAGCTGGCCTGTTTGTACAGGGGCACGCGATAGCGGTCGAACACCGTGTCTGCCACTTCGCCCTGCTCGCAGGAGACGCCGGTGATGTCCGCGGGCAGGCAGTGGAGATATAGGGCCTTGCCGTCCCGGGTCTTGGCCATCATCTCCTCGGTGCATTCCCAGTCCTTGTGCTCCGCGTTCTGGGCCAGAAGCTCCTTTTCCAGAGCCTTGATGCCGTCAAAATCGCCGTTCCCGTAAAGCTCCGTGCGCTTTTCCATGGCGGCGAAGGGGGCCCAGCTCTTGGGATAGACGATGTCCGCGTCCCGGAAGGCCTCTTCCATGGTGGCGACCTTCTTGAAGCTGCCACCGGAGGCCTCCGCCTGCCTGGCGGCCAGCTCCTCCACCTCGGGGAACACGTCATAGCCCTCGGGATGGGCCAGAACCACGTCCATGCCGAAGCGGGTGAACAGACCGATCACACCCTGGGGCACGGACAGGGGCTTGCCATAGCTGGGGGAATAGGCCCAGGTCATGGCCACCTTCTTGCCCTTGAGGTTTTCCACGCCGCCGAACTCATGAATCACATGGAGCAGATCGGCGCAGCACTGGGTGGGGTGGTCAATGTCGCACTGGAGGTTCACCAGGGTGGGGGACTGCTCCAGCACGCCGTCGGCATGGCCTTCCCGCACGGCGTCGGACACGGCCTTCTGATAGGTGTGGCCCTTGCCGATATACATGTCGTCCCGGATGCCGATGACGTCTGCCATGAAGGAAATCATGTTGGCCGTCTCCCGGACGGTCTCGCCGTGGGCGATCTGGCTTTTGCCCTCGTCCAGATCCTGAACCTCCAGACCCAGCAGGTTGCAGGCGGAGGCGAAGGAGAAGCGGGTGCGGGTGGAGTTGTCCCGGAAGAGGCTGATGCCCAGCCCGGAATCGAAGATCTTGGCGGAGACGTTGTTCTCCCGCAGACAGCGCAGGGCGTCCGCCACGGTGAAGAGGGCGGCCAGCTCGTCGTCGGACTTGTCCCAGGTCAGGAAAAAGTCGTTGTCATACATCTTGGAGAAGTCCAGCCCCGCCAGCTTCTCGGTATACTTATCCATCAGGCTCATGATCGTTTATTTCTCCTTTTTGCCAAACATTTTTTTCAGCAGACCGCCCTTTGCGCCGCCGGTCTTTCCGTTGCCGGCCAGCCGCTCATAGAGCTTGGGCGTGGCGGCATAGACCGCCGCGCAGGTGATGAGATCCTGCTTCCAGGTGATCTCGTTGGGGGCGTGGGCCTGGCTCTCCGCGCCGGGGCCGAAGCCCACGCAGGGGATGCCGTAGCGGCCCTGGATGGAAACGCCGTTGGTGGAGAAGGTCCACTTGTCG
>CAZQFN010000121.1:0-4384 GCA_964592685.1 uncultured Oscillospiraceae bacterium
TATCCCGGTGCGGCACTTACTCGCCAGAATCTCATGGAGGAGCAGCGCCGCCTTGCCGGGATCGCGCCATCCGTCGTTGCGGAACCTGCGGACGGCTGCCTCCCCCGCGCCCAAGCCTCCCTCTCTGAGGGAGGTGCCCCGCAGGGGCGGAGGGAGTAAACTCCCCCAGTCTGCTCCGCAGACAGCCCCCTCGGGGAGGGGGTCTGTGAGTGCGTCCGTTATCTTTGGCGCGGAGGGAGTTTTTCATCAATAAGGAGAGAACACTATGACACTGAACAAATTCCTGGACTGGCTGGACACGGTGCGGCCGTCCCCCTGGTCCCATGAGCAGAAGACCGTCTGGGTCAACGACCTGGAGGCCGCCCTCTGGAGCCAGATCTTTCTGGGCGATCCCGCCCTCTGGCAGGACCGCACCGCCGCCGGGGACGGGGAGCGCCCGCTGCTTCTGGCGGCGAGCTGGCGCAGACTGTATGCCGCCTATGTGGAGGCCATGATGGACTTCGCCGCCGGGGAGTTCGGCCAGTATGCCAACTCCATGACCCTTTACAACGGCTGGCTGGGGGAGCTGGGCGCCTGGTATGGGGAGCATTACGACCCCGCCGGCGCGCCGCCCCGCTGGACAGAGCGGGTGTCCCTGGGCCACGGGGAGCTGACCGGCGGCGCCGCCGCGGTGCTGGCCCTCCCCCCGGGGGAGGCGGTGCTGGCCGCGGAGGTGCGCATCACGGAGGGCTTTGACCGGGGGCTGACCCTCTCTCTGGGCACGGAGGAGGAGCCGGAGCGCTATCTGGCCGCGGAGGACGTATCGGCCCCGGGCCGGCTGCGGGCGCTCCGTCTCTCCCCGGCGGGTACGGCGGGGGAGACGGTGTATCTCACCCTCTCCGGCGAATCTGCCGCAGGCCGGGCGGAGATCCGCCTTTACACCCAGCGCCCGGCGGGGAAGGCCCTTCCCGCCCCCGCCTGTGCCCCGGCGGCCCCCGCTCCGGCGGGCCGGGCCGGCAAAAGCGCCTATGCCTTCGCCGTGGAGGCGGGCTACACCGGCACGGAGACGGAATTCGGGGCGCTTCTGGCCTCCGCCGCCGCTCTGGACGACGGGGCCGTCGCCGAATCCACCGCCTGGAGCAGCGCCAAGATCGCGGCGGACTGCTTCGTGGGCGTGGACTACGCCAGCGGCGAGACCGTGGCCGTCACCCCGGAGGAGGGGGCGGATCTGAACGCCGTCACCACCGTTCCATACACCGGCTCCCCGGTGGAGACGCTGGTCATCACCCGGTCGGGCGGGGAGAATCTCCTGCCCCGGGCGAAGGAGACCGAAATCACCGCAAACGGCGTCACCGTCACGGTGGACGAAGAGGGCGTCATCGCCTTTTCCGGCACGGCCACCGCGGGGGCCTCCTATCTGCTGCCCCTGACGGCCACGGCGGTCATCCCCGAAAACGCCTATATCCATCTGGGAAACTCCGCCGCCTTTTCGGCGGTGTCCCTCCAGCTTTACGGCCACAGCATGTTCGAGGTGGCTCTGGCCCCGGCGAACCGCATCTATGCCTATTCCGCCAGCCCGAAGCTGGCCAACGCCCCGGTGGAGAAGATCGGCTTCTGGATCCCCGCGGGCACCACGGTGGACGGGCTCACGGTAAAGCCCCAGGTGCGCCGCTCCGGCGACGCCGCCGGCTATGAGCCCGGAAACGCCGCCAGCTGGCTGGCCGTTCCCGGCGTGCCGGTCTATGGGGGCAGCTTCCGCTGGTCCACCGGTCTGCTCACCCTCACCCACGGGGAGAGCGGCCCCCTGGGGGAGGCGGAGGTGCTTTCGCTGGAGCCCCAGCCCATATACGCCATCGGGGGACAAAACATTTTGTTTTCCCATGCGGGCATGACCACCGTGGGCGGCTTCTCCCCGCCGGGGCCCGTGCTGGAGAATCTGGCATTGCGGGTGCGGGCGCTGGAGACCGCCCCGGAGGAGACGGTCCCCGCCGTGCTCTATGCGGCCCAGAGCCTCTCCGACGGGGAAAAGCAGCTGGCCCGGGAGAACATCGGCGCCGCCCCGGACGGGGCCTATTCCGGCTTCATCGACGACGGTTCCGTCACCACCGGCATGACCTGGAGCAGCCGGAAGATCCGGGAGGACTGCTTCGCGGAGCTCAGCTATGACAGCGGCCCCACCGTCACCTCCCACCCCGGCGGGGGCGTGAGTCTGAACGCCGTTTCCGCCATCGACTATACGGCGGCGGGCGTGACGGCGGTGAAGCTCTATCACAGCGACAGCGAAAACTTCCTGCCCCGGGCCGTGGCGGGGGAGTGGACCAATTACGGCATCACGGTCACGGTGGACGAGGAGGGCGTTATCACCCTGAACGGCACCTCCACCGAGGGCTATAACCACCCGCTGACCACCGTGGCCCCCTATGAGATCCCGCTGAACCTGTATATGCACTGCGGCAACTCCGCCGTTTACAGCGGCGCGTGCCTGGTGTTCCCGGGAAACGGCGGCTATACCGTGTCCTTCGCCTCGGTGAACCGGGTCTATCCCTATACCAGTCTCTCCTCCAAGCTGGAGGGCCAGACCCTCACGGGCATCGCCCTCTACATCCCCGCGGGGCTCACCTTTGAAAACGTCACGGTGAAGCCCCAGCTCCGCCGGAGCGCCGCCGCGGCGGATTACGCGCCCTGCTCGGCCTTTCAGAGCTATACCGCGGCGCTGGGCCGGACGGTCTATGGCGGCCGTCTCGACTGGGCCGCCGGCAGGCTCACTCTCACCCACGGGGAGAGCGGCCCGCTGGAGACGGAGGAGACCGTCTCCCTCGATGCCCGGCCCATCTATGCCCTGGCGGGGGGCAACGCCCTCTTCTCCGACACCGGCGACACCACCGTGGGCGGCTATATCCCCGCCGGCCCGGTCATCACCGGTCTGCTGAGCCGGGTGAGCGGGATGGAGACCCGGCTGGACGGCAGCGGCGACTATATGCCCGGCTATTGGGCGGAGCATCTGAAGGAGCGCCTGGGCCCCATCCGGGAAAAGCTTCTGGCCGCCGGGGGCAGCGGCGGGGCCTTCCTCTATTTCACCGATCACCATCTGGGCTCCGGGGAATCGGCCTATGCCAACGCGGGGAACACCCGCTTCCTTCTGGACTACATCCGGGCCCACACCCCCATCCGCCGCATCTTCCACGGGGGCGACGTGCTGAACACCGTGTCCGGCCAGACCCGGGAGCAGGCGCTGCGCTGGCTGTGGGAGTTCCACGACGAATACATCGCCGGGCGGGGCGTCCTCTCCGTGCTGGGAAACCACGAATGTGAGCGCACGGCCTACAACACCGACGGGGATGCGATCACGGCGGCGGAGGCCCGGGCCGCCCTCTTTGGCCCCGCGGCGGAGGAGACGGGGGTGTCCGGCCGGGCCTATTACCACGCGGACGACGCCGCCGGAAAGCTCCGCTATATCGTGCTGGACACGGAGAGCGGGGATTTCAGAACGGACTATGACCAGCTGGAGTGGTATGCCGGGGCGCTGCAGTCCATGGAGGAGGGCTGGACGGCGGTGCTGCTGCCCCATTCCTGGTTTGCCGGGGCGGGGGCCGAGGAGGCCACCGTCATCGACCGGAACCGCCGCATCACGGAGATGGCCGCGGCCTGCAACGGGCGGGAGCGGTACGGCGTGAGCGACATGGAAAACGGCGCGGTGGTCTATGCAAACGGCTGGGACTTCACCGAGGCCAAAGGTACGGTGGCCTGTCTCATCAGCGGCCATGTCCATTTTGACCACGCGGCGGAAACCGACGGCATCCTCTGCATCTCCGTCACCACGGACTGCGGCGCGGATCTGTGGAACGCCGCCTATGACGGGGAGACCCGCGCCGCCGGCACCGTCGCCGAGCAGGCGGTGGAGGTGTTCTTTGTGGACCCCGCCGCCCGCCGGGTGGAGACCGTCCGTCTGGGCTACGGCCGGGACCGGAGCTGGAGCTACTGACCCATGGCTGTCCCCGTCCTCCGGGGCGGGGCGGCCCCCATCGGAAAGGAGAGATAAACCCATGAACACCACGGAAGACGTTCTGGCGGCCTTCGTTTATTACGCCGGAAGCGGCGGCTATTACGAAAAGGCCGGCCCGAAAAATCTCAGCCGGGCGGTGAGCGATTTTGCCGCCAACCGGGGCAGCGCCAACTATACCTATATGGGCGCCCTCTGCGGCATGAACCCCGCCCCCTGGTGCGCCATGATGGTGTCCACGGCGGTCTATGAGGCCTGCGGCAGTGACCGGGCCGGGGCGAAGACCGCCATGTGGGGCCGGTGGCCCCATTACAACTGCGGCACCGTCGCCGACGACGCCAAGGCAGCGGGCCGGTTTTACTGGAGCTGGTACGGGCGGAACAAAAAGGGGAAGTCCGGCCCGGC
>CAZQFN010000122.1:0-4379 GCA_964592685.1 uncultured Oscillospiraceae bacterium
TGTCCAGCTGCTTTTCATAGCCCTCCACCAGCGTGTCGGCGATGCGCTCGATGTCGGCCTTGGCCTTGGCCATGTTCCGGCCCGTGACCCCCTGCTCCTCGATGCGGGCATAGTTTTTCAGAAGCTTCAGCGTCGTGGGCAGATAGTAATTCATGAAGCGGCTGATGTCCTTCCGCTTCTCCGGGTGGGCCTCCACTTCCTTGAAGATGGCCGCGGTGATGGCCTGCATCCGGCGGATCTTCTCGCTCATGGCCTCGTCGTCGATGTCGATGTCCGCCTGGCGGATCTCCTCCAGAATGCGGGCATAGTCCTCCGATACCCCGGCGGTCTGGGCGGCCCGGGCGGCCTCCTGCTCGGCCTGAGCCTTGCGGGCCGCAGCGGCCATATCCTCCGCCCGGTAAACGTCCCGCATAGCCTCCGGCCGGATGACCAGAAGCCCCCGCTCATGGTCGATATAGGCCCGCTCGCCGTAATACCCCCGGTCGATCATCTCCGAGAGATTCCGGTCCGCCTCCGTACCCTTCCAGCCCATGGTTCTGGCAAGCCTCCCGATGTCCACGATGCCCTCCGAGCCGGAGACGGTCATGCAGCTTTTGAACCGCGCGCCCTTTCGCCGGCCCGTGGCGGCGGAGAGCAGCAGCGAGCCGCCGCCCAGCGCCACCGCCGCCCAGGTCAGAACGGCCCAGACGCCGGCCCCGGCGGAGGCGATGGCCCCCACCACGCCGAACGCCGCCAGCAGCCAGCCGAACACGGTCTTCGCCGTGGCCCCCGCCTCGGGGCGGCGGATGCCCGGCTGCGCGGGGACGTTTTCGGCCCGCGCCTCCGTCTTCGGGGCGGTTTTCGCTTCGGCGGCCTTCTTTTCCGTCCGGGGCGGCTCCTCCTTCTGCGTTCCGGCCCCGGAGCCCTTATAGCTCCGCTGGCTCTCGTCGGGCATCCATTGCGCCCCGGCGCGTTTGCTCCCGTGGCCGCGGAAGGCGGCTATGATCTTCCCCACGATATCCACGCCCAGCCCGTGGGCGATGGTGAGCCCCAGACCCACCGGGAACCAGAGGAAAATCAGCGCGATGTCCACGCCCCAGGAGATGCCGTCCCAGAAATTGTCGCTTCTGGGCGGGCGGCCGCCGTTCTGCGGCCCGGGCCCGGGGGAGGTATAACTTGTATGGTTGTTGTTCTGTTCGTTGTAATTGTTCATAGTACGTCCATCTTATCACAACCGCCCCAAAAGGAAAAGTACCACCGGGGGATTTTCATGGGATTCTAATCTTTCCCCCGGTTTGCGATTGCTCTTTTCCCCCCTCGGTGCTATAATTTTCCCAAAGGGCGTCCTCCGCCCCAGCCTATGAAAGGGGGTTCTTTCCATGCGCAAGACCCACACCCGACTTTTCACCCTCCTGCTGACGGTGCTGATGCTCCTGTCGCTTCTGGCGCTCCCGGCCCTGGCCGCGGAGACGGCCCTCCCCGCGGAAGACGCCGCCTCCGATTCCGCCTTCCCCCTCTGGCCCATCGTGCTGCCCCTCTGCGCCGCGGTGATGCTGATCCTGATCCCCCCCTCCCGCAAGAAGTGACATTGCCATAAAACACCAAAGCGCCCCGGTCCCCCGGGGCGCTTCTGGCATATTCTGGTCGGTTTTTTTACAGGCTTTCCACCACCGCATCGGACACGCTGTCCAGAAGCTCCAGATCCCAGAGCATCTGCAGGATGGTATACCGGGCGCGGATCTCCTTGCAGACCATGAAGGTATCCTTCAGCAGCGCCTTGTCCACGTCGATTTCCTCCGGGCGGCTGGGCGCGCCCAGAGAGACCAGCAGCTCCTGGATATACGCCGCCGGGGGCAGCGCCTCCAGAAGCGCCCGGATGGCGGGCCAGTTCTGCTCCATGGCGTCGATGCGGCGGAGCCGGCCCTCCGTGTCGTTTTTGCGGGCGGCGTTCTCCATCTCGATAACGCCGGGGGCGGCGGGGCCGTAGGCGGCCTCCATGCGCTTTTCCCATGCGCCCCGGTCATAGGCCCGGGCGGCGGCGCGGGCGGCCTCAAAATCCACCTCCCGGCGAAGAAGCTCCTCCACCGCCTTCAGGATCAGCACCGTGCCCACGCCCACCTGGATGCCGTGGGGGGCGGGACGGGTACCCCGCTGGGCGCAGACCTGCTCCCAATAGTGGCTCATGTGGTGCTCGCAGCCGGAGGCGGGGCGGGAGTTGCCATAGAGACTCATGGCCACGCCGGAGAGCACCAGCCCGCTCATGATATCGCCGATGACCTTGGGGTCCCGGTCCTTCACGCCGGCAGAGCCGTCCAGCACGGTTTTGACGCAGTCCTCCACCAGCTCGATGATGCGGTCGCAGGTGTGCTCGCCGTTGATGATGCGGCTGAGCTTCCAGTCGCAGAGACAGGTGCTCTTGCCCAGAAGATCGCCCAGACCCGCGGCGATCATGCGGTAGGGCGCGTTTTTCAGAATGTCCACATCCCCCATGATGGCCGTGGGGCAGTGGGTCTCGATGCTGGTCTTGAGATTGTTGATGTTCAGCACCGCCAGAGCGGAGGCAAAGCCGTCCATGGGCGCGGCCGTGGCCACCGTGAAGAAGGGCAGACCCATCCGGAAGCTGAAATAGCGGCACATATCGTTGATGGAGCCGGTGCCCACCGCCACCACCACGTCGCAGTCCCCGGGCATGTTGATGAGAACCTCCCCCAGGGTGGCCTCGTCAAACTCCAGATGCTTCAGCTCGTGCAGCAGACCCTTCACCCCGGACCCGCTCAGGATCTCCATGCACCGGTCCCCGGCCAGAGAGCGGGTCATCCCGTCGCAGACGAGATAGGCGCTCCGATAGCCCAGCTTCTTCATGAACACCGGCAGATCCTCCACCGCGCCGGGACGGACGCTCACATATTTCAGCGGGGCGGCGTGGGTGCGGCCGCAGCCGCATTCAAAGGTCTCGTTCAGATAATCGCTGAGGGCGTGGGGCGTGTCATACATTTTCATGGCTGTTTCCTCGATTCTTTTCACAGAAGGTCTTTGAGAACATCCCGAAGCCGGGTGTAGTCGTCGATGGTATAGAAGCGGAAGTCGGACAGATAGACGCTCTCGTCGTTGCCGCCGGGGCCGTAATCGTCCCCCACATAGGCCACCTGGCCGTGGGTCAGCCCGTGGCTCTGGCAGTACCGGTCCAGGGCGTAATATTTATTGAAAGGCGCCGGCGCGAAATCGAAGGAGGAGCTCCCCCCCACAAAGACGGTGTAATCCGAAAACGTCTCCTTCACGATGGGATAGATCTTCCGGCGTTTGGAGCGGTCCGGGTCAAAGGCCAGCTTGTCCCCCAGCTCGGCCTTCGTGCCCAAAATGGGGAAGGTGACGCAGCCGGAGGCGTGGTATTCCACCGAGTCCCCGGCAAATTCCATGAAGCCGAAGCGCTCCCGCAGAGCGGTGATGCGCTCCGCCACCGAGTCCCGGTCGCAGCCGGTCTGCACGTCGTAAACGATGTCCAGCGTCCCCGTTTCGGCGTTATATTCCCCGTACTGGAGGCCGTAGTTTCCGATGATGTCGATGGGATACTGCCCCATCTGGTTGAAGATGCGCATGGCCGCGCCCGCGCCCACCATGAGAAGACGGTAATTTTTGGAAAGCTCGTCCAGCACCGCTTTGTTCTCCGCCCCCAGAGGCGATTTGTGCTGCGTGAGAGTGCCGTCCAGATCAAAAGCCACAACTTTTATGTTGGAATCCATAAAAATTTCCTCCGGTTTTTTACACTTTCTGTCAAAAAACTCTTTCACATTTCTGCGAATATATGGTATACTTTTTCAGAGAGATTGTTTATCAGCGGCGTACACTCGTTCTTTTTTTGGAAATTTTCGGAAGAACGGGGCGTATTTTTGCGCCGTTTTCCTCATTTTAACAATACGCCGGGGCAAAGTCAATAAGTCCCCAGCCCTCTTCCGGAGGCTTTTTATCATGCGCATCGAAGCGGCCCAGTTTGCCGGCCCCTGCCCCTGCGGCCGGGAGCACCGGCTGGAAACTCTCCTCTGCGTCATCGAGCCGGGCGCCCTTGCCCGATTGGAGCCCGCCATGGCCGAAATCCACATTTCCGGCCGGCGCTGCGCTGTCTATGACGAAAACACATACCGGGTCATCGATCCCGCCCTTCACCCCTCCGCGGAGCAGGAGATCCTCCTCCCCGGCCGGGGTCTCCATGCGGATGAGCACTCCACCGCCGCCTTCCTCCGGGAGCTGGAGGAGGACATCGACGTTCTCATCGCCATCGGCGGCGGCCCGCTCCACGATATCGTCCGCTTCTGCGCCAAAAAGCGGGGCATCCCCTTTGTCTCCGTCCCCACCGCCGCCAGCTGTGACGGCTTCTCCGCCGAAGTGGCGGCCATGACCTGGGG
>CAZQFN010000123.1:0-4321 GCA_964592685.1 uncultured Oscillospiraceae bacterium
CCGGCGGCCAGGATCTGGTTCAGAAGATCCAGACCGAGAACTGGTTCGACTTCGACGTCGTCATCGCCACCCCCGACATGATGGGTGTCGTTGGCCGTCTGGGTAAGGTCCTGGGCCCCAAGGGCCTGATGCCCTCCCCCAAGGCCGGTACCGTTACTCCCAACCTGACCCAGGCCATCAACGAGGTCAAGGCCGGTAAGATCGAGTACCGTCTGGATAAGACCAACATCATCCACTGCCCCATCGGCAAGGTCAGCTTCGGTGCTCAGAAGCTGCAGGAGAACTACGAAGCCCTCATCGGCGCCATCGTCAAGGCGAAGCCCGCCGCTGCCAAGGGTCAGTACATCCGCAGCTGCACCACTGCTTCCACCATGGGTCCTGGCATCAAGGTCAACGCTCAGAAGAGCATCTGATTCAGAATCGGAACCAAACAGGCTGTCACAATGTGACAGCCTGTTTTTTGTTCCTCTGCCAAAAACAGGAGGAGCCGAAAGCTCCTCCTGTTCCGCTTTTTGAAAAACCTCAGAATTCCCAGATCAGTGTGACGGTGGCGCCGTTCACGGTATAGACCGCGGTGATGGCCTCCGCCGTCTCGGTCACAACCGCGATCTGGGGATTGACCACGGTGACATTGCCCGCCTCATCCACAGACAGACCGGTCTTGACACCGTTCAGGATGATGGTGCCGTTGTTCTGGATGTCGGTGGCATAGTTGGTGCCCATGCGGCCGGCCACCTCCGTGGTTCCCTCCTCATAGGTGGTGATGGAGACGAAGTCGCTGACCACCTGGGTCAGATCCACCGCGGAGTTTCCGTCGGTGTTGATCTCCAGATATGCGCCGTCCGTCTCAAGGCCGGAAACGGGCCACACCCGGGGACCGGCCACATAGACCTGGCCCGCGGGCAGATCGGTGCCCTCCAGATTCAGCTGCAGGGCCGCATTGGTCTGCCATTCGTCGCCGGAGATCTTGATGAGATAGCCGTCACCGCCGGCGGTGGTGATATCGCAGTCCACAAAGCGCATGACCGCCTTCTCCTCCTTCTGGACGGTGACAAAGGTGGAAGACTCCGTGATGAACGCGGAGTTCACGCCGCAGACATAGTCAAAGTCGGAGCGCATGGAGGTGTTGTTCTGAAGGGTCCAGCTGCCCTTGGTGTGGATGACGCTGTTCTGGTAATAGGCCTGGCCTTGTCCGTTTGTCTCAAAGCTGGAGCCGCCGTAGACATAGGAATTCACCACGAAATAGCTGGTGGACTCATCGATGACAAAGCCCGCGCCGCCGGTCTGGTTGGAGATGGAGTTTGCCAGAATCACCTTGCCGCCGAAGAAGTCGGTGGAGAAGGTGCGGCCGCCGCCGGTGAGGGTGGACTCGTTATAGATCAGCGTACCGTCATAGCAGGTGTTGGAGGGGTGCTGGCCGGCGGAGAAGAACTGGGCGTTCTCCGCATAGATGAGACTTCCGGTGCCTGTGAAGAGACAGCCGCCCATGGAGCCGTTGGAGGCACCGGTGGTGTTCAGCTCGCCGTTGGTGTTGATGATCTTCACAACGGTGCCCGGATCCACCGCCAGAAGCCCCGCGCCATAGCCAAAGCGGTAGTCGCGGTCCAGCAGAGGATCGGAGGGGTTGGAGCCGGAGGAGGCGATGCGGCTGTTTACCAGGGTCACATTCGCTCCGTCCTGCACGATGAGGGCGCTGGCGTTGGCAATGCCCTCGTTGTCATAGAAGGCATCCTCAATGACCGCATCCTCCCGGAGGACGTCAGACTGTGCCGCCGTAAGAGTGGCCGCCTCGGCCACGCCCAGGGCGTCGATCTCCGCGCCGGATTCCTCATAGCCCTCCAGCTCGCCGGCTTCCCCGGCCGCGGTCACCGCCGCCAGGAAGTCCGCGTCCAGCTGGGTGCGGATGGCGTTGAGGATCTGACCGTTATAGGGGGCAAGACCCACCGCCAGAAGCTGAACCGCCTCCAGCTTTGTCACTTCCTTCGCCAGATCCGGCCAGGTCTGGTTGTCAAACCGGCCCAGCGCCTCCATGGCCGCCACCTTGCCGGCAGCGCCGGAGCCGTCATAGGCCGCCTTCAGCGCCTCGGCCAGGGCAAGGCCTGCCTCCGAACGGCTGGCATAGGGCGTGCAGATGGAGTTGTACATCAGGACCACCATGTCCTGCACGGTCATGGCTTTGAAGCTGTCAAATTCATCGTAATGCCCCAGAATGTCCACCAGGGCATAGGCCGTGTTGGCGCCGGAGGAGCCGGAGAACCAGCGGGCATTGCCCACATCGGAAAACATACCGAAGCCGCCGCTGCCCTCAAAGCAGAAGAATCGATAGATATAATGGGCCGCGTCCAGACGGGCATAGGGCATCTCGGAGCCGAATTCCGTAAAACTTACGCCGCCATTGGTGCCGCCAGTGGTGAGATACCAATCCACTGCCTCCGCCGCCTCCGCGGGAACATCCGTGTAGTCCGCCGCCTCAAACAGACCGTAAGCACCGCCCAGACGGACGTTGTTCTCCGTGGGCAGAAGCGCATAGGAGCTCAGGGGCAGGGTAAAGGAATCGGTATAGCCGTCCCCCGCCTGACTGGAGCCCAGGTCAAAGGTGATGGCGTTGTCGCTGTCCACCGCCGCCGCATTGTGGGCCGTCACAATGTATACCGGAGAGGCATTTCCTCCATCGATGGAGATGTAGTAAACCGTGTTCTCCGTCAGCTCCGCCGCCGGTATGGTCAGGAGAAGATCCGTCGAGCCCTCCATGGCCGTCAGGACCGCACCCACGTCCGCGGCTTCTTCCGCCTGCCAGGCATCATACCCGGCGTATACCGTCAGCTCGTCGCCCGCCTTATACAGGCCCAGGCCGATATATTCGCTGTCGGTCCATTCCTGCCAGCCCTTGACCACAAAGGCCGCTTCCGTCTGGCCCGCTTCCAGAACGCAGACCGCCGACTCAAACACCGGCGCCGGTTCATAATAGGCGCCGCTGGAGCCGCTTGCTTCGCCGGATGCAAAGGCCGCCACACCCAGGGAACAGAGCATGGCCAGTGTCAATACCAATGCCATAATTTTTTTCATGGGTCTCTTCTCCTTTCTTATCATGATAATAGTTTAACACCCCTGAATCTCGTATGCAATACGAATGTTTTGTGGTAAACTATATAAAAATATTTCTGCAAAGGTCACATTATGTCCAATTCATCCCGAAACAACCGATATTGGAGCGCCGGGACGCTGAAAAGCCGGGGCTGGACCAACGGGCTCATCCGGGATCTTCTTCCCAAAGCCCGGTATATCCGTCTGGGCGGACGGTCCGTGGCGGCCTGGGAAAAGGAGACGGTCCTTGCCGCCGAGCAGACCGAACGCTTCCGGCTGGCCATGGAGGCCCGAAAGGCCGCTCAGCCGGAACACGAGGCGGAGCAGCTCTCCCCGGAGGAGTCTATCCGCCGCGCCGCGGACTTTCTCGCCCGCGCCTGGAACGAGGCGGAAAAGCCGGAAACCTCCACGGCCCTTCTGGCCCGGCGGTATCACGAAGCCATTCTGCATCAGCTCCCCTCCGTGTCCTGGGCCGATCGGCTGAAGCCGGGCCAGGCCATCGGCCGGGTGGACCACTTTCTGGCGCTGGCCGGCAGCAAAAACGCCGGCAACCCCAGTGCCGTGCTGAAAAACTTCGTCACCGCTGCCCCCTGGATGGGCCGGAACACCGGCTCCGGGCTCATGGGCAAGCTGCACGACCGCTATGCGGATGTACTGCTTTCCGTGAGCGAACAGGTGCTGGAGGCGTTTTCCGAGACTCAGCCGGAGGCAAACCTGAAAGCCCTCCTCACCATGGAGGATTTTCCCGTGCAGGATCTCCTGGTCCAGAGCCTGGGCTATGTTTATTCCGTTATCTATGTCCCCCGGGCCATCCGCTCCAGTCTGAAATTCCTGGCCGAACTGAACCCCAAGGACGAATACCCCGACGCCCGGGCCATGAAGCGCCATTTCATTCTCCACATCGGCGGCACAAACACCGGCAAGACCTATGCCGGGTTTCAGCGGCTGAAGCGGGCGGAGACCGGCGTGTATCTGGCACCCCTGCGCCTTCTGGCCCTGGAAGCCCAGGAGATCCTGCTGGAGGCGGGCGTGGCCTGCTCGCTCACCACCGGCGAGGAGGAGGACCGGGAGGAAGGGGACACCCATGTGGCCGCCACGGCGGAAAAGCTGGACATGAACCGGGTATACGACGTGGCCGTCATCGACGAATGCCAGATGATCTCCGATCCCGAGCGGGGCTATGCCTGGACCCGGGCCATTCTGGGCGTTCAGGCCCCGGAGATCCATCTCTGCGCCG
>CAZQFN010000124.1:0-4319 GCA_964592685.1 uncultured Oscillospiraceae bacterium
AGCATGGCGCCGTAGCCGATGGGCTTGGCGTGAGCTTCGCTGTCCAGCTGCTTGGAGGAGGTGCCGGAGGCGATCAGGCTGTGGAAGCCGGAGCAGGCGCCGCAGGCAACGGTGATGAACAGAGCGGGGAACAGGCTACCGGCAGAGGTCTTCCAGCCGGCGAAAGCGGGGATGGTGAAGTTGGCGGGGCCGCCGATGGAGCCGATGCCGGACAGGATGATACCGACAATGGCGATGACCATCATGGCGTACAGCAGGTAACTGGACAGATAGTCACGGGGCTGGAGCAGGATCCACACGGGAACCAGAGAAGCGATGATGATGTAAGCGGCGATGATGAGGATCCAGGTGGTGCGGTTCAGAACCAGACCGACGTTCAGACCGACGACAACAGCGATGACGACGCCGATCAGGCCAATGATGGTGGCGGGAAGGGTCTTCATGCCGAAGCGGGTGGTGATCAGACCGTAGATGATGGCCAGAACGATGAACAGCATGGAGATCATCGCGGTGGTCTCATTGTTGGTGGGGTTCGTGGAGATGCCGGGGGCGTTGTCGGAATAGAAGGTACCGGCAACGACGTTCACGAAGGAAGCGATGACCAGGATGAGAACCAGCAGGGCAAAGATGCAGAACAGCTTCTTGGCCTTGTCGCCCATAGAGGACTTGATGATCTCACCGACGGACTTACCGCCGTGACGGGCGGAGGCGAACAGAGCGCCGAAGTCATGCAGACCACCGATGAAGATACCACCGATGACGCACCACAGGAACACGGGGACCCAACCGAAAACAGCGGCCTGGATGGGGCCGTTGATGGGGCCGGCGCCTGCGATGGAAGAGAAGTGGTGACCCATCAGCACGGCGGGCTTGGCGGCGACATAGTCAACGCCGTCGGCCAGTTCGTGCGCGGGGGTCTTGCGGTTGGGGTCAACGCCCCACTGCTTTGCCAGCCAGGAGCCATAGAAAATATAGCCCAGGACCAGCAGGACGATTGCTGCGAGGATGATGATGATTGCCATAACAACTCTCTCCTACTTCTGAAGATTTTTATATATTGCGAAAGAGCTTCTTCAAAGTATCGCCCATTCGGTTGTGGACGAGCTTCTTTGAAGTGGGCTCAAAAGCAATCAGACGAAGATGGCTGAAACCGTTCATGCCGAACTTATAGCTGGCAAAACGGCGGGCCTTTTTGATGGGGCGGATGGCATCGGGGTCGATCTTGTCGGCCAGGATGATCAGCACGACATCGGAACTGTGGTGGCTGTAGCTGGCCTGAACGTGGCTCATGCCGGCGGTCCATGCCTTATCTATGAGGGACTCCACCATCTCGGCGGTCAGAGTCTCCGTTAGGGCGAAATAGACATATTCGTGGGAGTCCGCCTCGGCGAGCTTAACGGACTTGGTCAGCCAGTACTGCTCATCGTGGGAATGGAAGTGAGCTTCTGCGGCGAATCCTTCGGTCGCGTCCTCGCGGATGATATCGTAATAACGGACGTAGGATCTGAGCAGACGCTCCAGTATTTCGTTGGTGGTCATAGGCGACTCCTGACAATAAGAAAAATTTTTAAAAATGTGTTAAGCTAACATATTTTAATGCTCTTTTGTCCTCTTGACAAGAGCTTTGTGACAAAAAATGTGAAAATATGTTGAAATTTTGTTTATTTTGTTTCGCAGCAGCTGCATTCCGGGGTGGAATCGTCGATTTTTTCCTCGGGACGGCCGAATTCGGCCTCTGGGATGCGTTCTTCCAGCTCCTCCATCAGAGACACGGCGGCCCGTGTGCCGGGGAGCTGGATCTGGGCAAGTTCGCCCTCCTCACCGCAGATGACGAGATTCTCAACCTCGAAATTGCCTTTGCCGCAGCACATCTGAGCCGGGATGAGCATTACCCGGCGGAAGCAGCGGCGGATGTCCTTATAAGGAATGTAATAACGCTTCCGCTTGCTGCGGAAGAAAAGACGAAGTTCGCCGAGGCGGATGGCCCCGATCTCCCGGGCAGCCTTGTATTCGGATTCCAGCGCGGCTTTATCGTTCACAACGGTGGTTACGGGATGAAATTTCATGGAGAGTCCTTTCTCCGCAAAAGCGTGCGGAAGGGGGGTCAAAAATCCGGACAGGGAGTTTGTTATTAAAAAAATTATATCAGAATACTCAGGTTTTGTCCATGGGAAGAACCGTGTTTTTATAAAAATACCCGCCGGAACCGGCGGGTATGGAGACGTTTTTCAGATTTCGCAGGCCTTGAGGAGGACCTTCAGCGCTTTCTGCAGCTCGGCCATGGGGATGTTCAGCGCGGGGAGCAGACGGACCTTGGTCTTTGCGGTGATCACGAGGACGCCCATCTCGCGGCAGGCGGTGACCACATCTTTGGCGGGCTTTTCCGTCTCAATGCCGATCATGAGGCCCATGCCGCTGACACTGCGGATGCCGGGGGCACCGGTGAGGGTATCGAAAATGAGCCCGGAGCGCTCCCGCACGCCGGCCAGAACGTCTTCCGTCAGGCGGGAGAGGATATTCACCGCGCCGGCGCAGGCCACGGGGTTGCCGCCGAAGGTGGAGCCATGGTCGCTGTAAGTGAATACGTCCTCCACCTTTTCGCCCAGCATGCAGGCACCCAGGGGCAGACCGCCGCCGAGGCCCTTGGCGGTGGTGACGATGTCGGGGGTGAGACCCAGGTTCATATAGCCGTACATGGCGCCGGTGCGGCCGTTTCCGGCCTGGACTTCGTCGGCGATGAGGAGCACATCTTCTTCCGCGGCGACGGCCTTCATCTCCGCCACAAAAGCCTCCGGCAGGGGCATCACGCCGCCCTCGCCCTGAACGGATTCAAACATGATGGCGGCGGCCTTGCTCTCCTTCACCAGCGCGCGCAGCGCGGCGGGATCGTTTACGTCCGCGTGGACAAAGCCGGGGGTCAGGGGGGTGAACTGACTGTGGAACACATCCTGACCGGTGGCGGCCAGGGTGGTGATGGTGCGTCCGTGGAAGCTGTTTTTCAGGGTGACGATGGTATAGTATTCCTCGCCCTTTTTGATCTGGGCGTATTTCCGGGCGGCCTTGATGGCGCATTCGTTGGCCTCCGCGCCGGAGTTTCCGAAGAAGACCTTCTTCATGCCCGAGGCCTGGCAGAGAAGCTGGGCCAGCTTTGCGCAGGGGGCGGTGTAATAGAGGTTCGAGGTGTGCTGGAAGGCGTGGAGCTGCGCTTCCACGGCGGCGATCCATTCCTCGTCCGCGATGCCGAAGGTGTTCACGGCGATGCCGGTGCCCAGATCGATGTATTCCCTACCCTCGTCGTCCCATACAAGGCTTCCCTTGCCGGAGACGATCTCCACGGGGAAGCGGGCATAGGTGGGGGCTATGTACTGATGGTCAAGTTCCTTGGTTGTCATTTTTTCTTACTCTCCAAAACCATAGTGCCAACGCCTTCGTTGGTGAGAATTTCAAGCAGAATGGAGTGGCTTACCCGGCCGTCCATAACGATGACCCGGCCGACGCCCCGATGGATGGCGTCGATGCAGCACTCTACCTTGGGGATCATGCCGCCGGAGATGATGCCGGAGTTGAAAAGCTCCACGGCTTCGTCTATGTCGATGCAGGGGATGAGAGAAGCGGGATCGTCCTTGTCCCGCATGATGCCGGCGATGTCCGTCATCATGAAAAGACTCTCCGCGCCGATGGCACCGGCGATACGGGCGGCGGCGGTGTCGGCGTTGATGTTGTAGATGTTGCCTTCCTCGTCGCAGGCAAGGGTGGAGATGACGGGGAGATACCCGGCATCCATGAGATCCAGCAGCAGCTGGGCGTTGATATCCGTGATGCGGCCCACATAGCCCAGATCCGGGTCCTTCATGGCGGCCTGGATGAGGCGGTCGTCCATGCCGGAAAGACCCACGGCCTTCACACCCTGCCGGCCGAGAAGGTTCACAAGGCTTTTGTTCACCTTGCCCGCCAGGACCATCTGCACGACCTCGATGGTCTCCTCATCGGTGACCCGCAGGCCGTTTATGAATTCGGACTTCTTGCCCAGCCGGTTCAGCATGGAGTTTATCTCCGGACCGCCGCCGTGGACCAGAACGACCCGGACGCCCACCATACGGAGCAGGGCGATGTCCTCCATGACCTGCTGCTTCAGTTCCTCGCTGACCATGGCGTTGCCGCCGTATTTGATGACGATGATCTTGCCGTAGTATTTCTGGATGTAGGGCAGAGCCTGGGTCAGGATCTCTGCCCGCTGTTCGTTTGTTATGTTCAGCGCCATAGCGTCCTCCTCAGGTGCGGTAGTCGCCGTTGATCTTCACATAGTCATAGGTCAGGTC
>CAZQFN010000125.1:0-4317 GCA_964592685.1 uncultured Oscillospiraceae bacterium
AGAGGTCGGAGCCCCAGGTGGCGTTGGTCTTGTTGACGAACATGTTCAGCATGGGCGCGTTGACCATGCTCTTGTCGTCGGCCCAGGCCCAGTTCTCATAGGCGGCGGCGTCCTCTTCCCAGGTATCCTCGGCGGAGCCCAGATCATAGAAGTCATAGGCCTCGGGATCGAAGGAGCAGATGACGCGGCTGTTGTAAACCTCAACGCCGGCCCAGGTGCCGTTGCCGCCGGAGCGGGTCTTGATGCCGGCAACGCCTTCCAGATCGCAGTTGAAAGCAAAGATATAGCCGTTGGAGGCGGAGCAGAGGCCCGCATCCATGTTGGAATGCAGGGAGGAGTTGTAAACGAAGACATAGCTCTCGTCGCCGCCGATGGAGTAGACGCCGGCGCAGCCGCGACCATAGGTGGTGGCGGACAGACGGTTGGCGACGATGACGCCGCCGCCGGTGTCGGTGGTCAGAGCGGTGCCGGTCTCGTCCGCGGTGACGATGATGGCGATGTCCTCATCCTCCACCTGGGAGAAGACGGGAGCGGCATAGGCGTTCCAGTCCTCGGTGAGCTCGGTGCGCTCGGCAGTGCCCAGATCCAGACCGGGACGGTCTTCCACCAGGGTGGACAGGGTCTCGATGTCGATGATGGGCTGGCCGTTTTCGTTGAGGAAGTTGTCGGCGTTCAGAGCGATCTTGCCGCCCATGCCGACATACAGGCCGTGGCCGCCGGAGGAGGAGCCGAAGTAGCGGCCGCCGTACATATAAGCGGTGCCGCCGGCGACGGCGTACAGGACGTTCTCGGTGCCAACGATGGAAGCGTTGTTCAGAATGACGGAGCTGTCGTCATTGCCGAAGTCGATGAGATCATAGGAGGTCAGCTTGTAATCGGTGGAGTTGCCGCCGTCCACCAGAACAGCGGAGCCAAGACCGTAGAAGTTGGCTGCCTCGGAGGGGCCGTAGGCGATGGTGTGGTTGGCGGACCGGAGATCGTTCACGGTGACGGTCTCGCCGGCCTGGACCATGAGGGTGGCCACGTCGCCCTGGATGACCTGGTGCTCGCCGTCTACCACGTGCTCATAGGCGCGCTCCCATTCGGCGTTGGTCTCGGCGCCGGTCACTTCCGTGCCGATGGATTTGTAGAGATAGCAGGTGTAGATCATGAAATCGCCGGGACGGGGGCCGTTGGAGTAGCTGTGGACATAGTTGTAAAGGCGAATGAGATCGTAATCCTCGCCGAAGACGAGGCCCTCGGTCTCATAGACGGC
The DNA here is from genome assembly GCA_964592685.1 of uncultured Oscillospiraceae bacterium. GTDB lineage: Bacteria > Bacillota > Clostridia > Oscillospirales > Oscillospiraceae > CAJOIG01. The sequence continues at coordinate 1,256 of CAZQFN010000125.1, forward strand.
GTTGATGATCTGGGCCTTGGTGGCATAGCGCACGTTCTGGGTGATGTAAATCATCTCGTAGAGCATGCCGTCCACGGCGTAGTAGGTGCCGGTCTCCACGCCCATGGTGGAGATGTACTTGTTGGTGCCATCGCCGTTCATGTCGGCCACTTCCTCGAAGACGTCCTCGGGAAGCGCGGCGCCCTCGGCCACGGCTCCGTCCACGATGGAGTCAGCGGGAACGTCAGCCAGAGCGGCCGCCGCGGCGGCAGCGGCATAAACATCGATGGTGGTGTCTTCCGCCAGAGAGACATAGGCGGTCAGATCCACGCCGGCCAGAGCGGCGGGGACATTATAGACGGAGCCGCTGATCTCCGCGGTCTCCATGGCGGCCTTGTCGATCTCATGACCGGTGGCGATGCCCATGGCCTCGGCCACGGGGCTCACCGCGGCATAGAAGGTGCCGCCGCAGGAGGCCAGCGCGGTCTCGGGCAGCTCCTCCAGAGTGGAGGGGAAGCTCCAGCCGGGGGTGCGGTTGAGATCGTAGAAGGCGCCGTCGCTGACGACTTTCACGCCCTCGGGGATCAGGACCCAGCCGTCGGCGTTGGTGACGACGGCGGTGCCGTTGGCGCCGATGGCAGTCACGGGATAGCCGTCCACTTCCGCGGGGAAGAGGATGACCTCCGCGCTCTTCACGGCGTCGCCGGTGGCCACGATGGTGGCTTCGCCGTTGGTGACGGTGTAATACCAGCCGTTGAAGACCCGGACCTCGCCGGTCTCAGTCTCAGCGGCGGGCTCTGCGGCGTCCACGCTGACGGCGGTCAGCATGGCCAGTGCCTCGGGATCGGTGATCTCGATCTCGATGGTGCAGCCGGCGAATGCAAACAGCATGGCGGCAGCCAGGATCAGAGCGATGAGTTTCTTTGCTTTCATGGTGCTCTCCTTTCGGGTTCTCGTTTAATATTTGTTAAACATTGCAATTATACCATAGTTCGAAAATTTGAAAAGAGGGGGAAGGGGGAAAACCGAAAAAATAATATGAAACAGAAGGAAAAACGGACACGCCGGTAAAGCGTGCCCGTTGGGAAGATTCAGTTCCAGAGATCCGCGGGATAAACACCCCGGTCGCGCATCCCGGCCAGCGCTGCCTTCAGCGCGGGGAGATCCGCCTGATAGGTGACCCCGTGCCATACGTCCTCGGTGTGGAGCAGGGTGACCCGGTCGGTCCCGGCGGCGAGACAATGGTTCACCACGCCGGGGAGGAAAAACTCCGCCTTTTCGGGGTTCTGAGGCATGGTGTTTTCCAGAAAATCGGCCATGCGGTCTTCAATGGCGTCCATAAAGGAGCGGCGGAAGCCCCAGGTGTTGAGACTGACCGGCGCGTCCGGGTCCAGAGAGTGCCAGGTGCTGCCGCCATCCTCGGAATAGGAGGGGGCGTCCGCCGGGCCCCGGATGCAGGTGCGCTCCGTCACGGTGAGGAGGTGGTCCTCCCCGTCGGCGGTGCATACGCCCCGGGCCACGGTGCCGTTTTCCGTGAGGGTGTTGCGCAGCTTATAGGCGATGAGGGCGTGGGTGTGTTCGTCCCCTTCGGCGGAGAGGAAGCGGTACAGGGCGTCAAAGGCGCCCCGGCCGTAGAAATCGTCGGCGTTGATGACGGCGAAGGGGCCGTCGATCAGGTCTCTTGCGGCCCGGACGGCGTGGGCGGTGCCCCAGGGCTTCAGCCGCCCGGCGGGGACGGCATGGCCGGCGGGCAGATCGTCCAGCTTCTGGAAGGCATAGCGAAGCTTGGCGGCGGCGCCGATGCGCCGGCCGATGGTGGTGTGGAAGTCCGCCTCCATCTCCTCCTTTATGACGCAGACAATCTTCCTGAAGCCGGCGCGGATGGCGTCATAAACGGAGTAGTCCAGAATGAAGCAGCCGCGGTCGTCCACGGGGGTCATCTGCTTCAGCCCGCCGAAACGGCTTCCCATGCCGGCAGCCATGATCACAAGTACAGGTTCCATGAGCGCCTCCTTCGGGTCAGACATCGGTGCGGATGCCCTTCTGGATGTCCCGGATGTCATAGGGCACGGTCTGATAGACGCAGTAGTTCAGCCAGTTTCCATACAGCAGATGGGCGCAGGAGCGCCAGGACACGACGGGATCCCTGGTGGGATCGTCGTCGGGGAAGTAGTTTTTGGGAAGTTGGATGTCCACCCCGGCGGCCACGTCCCGGACGTATTCCTTTTTCAGGGTGTCCCGGTCGTATTCCGCGTGGCCCATGACGAAGACCTGACGGCCCTGCTCGGTCTTCACGGCGTAAACGCCGGCCTCGGGGGAGGCGGCCAGAACCTTCAGACCGGGGACGGCCTCGATGTCCGCCCGGTCCACGGTGGTGTTCCGGGAATGGGGGACGAGGAAGGTGTCGTCAAAGCCGCGGAAGAGGATGAAGTTGGGGTCTTCCACCGTGTGGCGGAAAACGCCGAAGAGCTTTTTGTCCAGCGTGCGCTTGGGGATGCCGTAGTGATAATACAGACCCGCCTGCGCGCCCCAGCAGATGTGGAGCGTGGAATGGACGTTTGTTTTGGACCATTCCATGATCTGGCACAGCTCCGGCCAGTAGTCCACCTCTTCAAACTCCATGAGCTCCACCGGCGCGCCGGTGATGACGAGACCGTCAAAGGTGCGGTGCTTCACGTCGTCAAAGCTCTTGTAGAAGGTGAGCATATGCTCCTGGGAGGTGTTTTTGGACACATGCCCCTTGGGCGCGATCAGCTCCAGATCGATCTGCAGGGGGGTGTTGCCCAGAACGCGGGCCAGCTGGGTCTCTGTGTCGATCTTGGTGGGCATCAGATTCAGAAGCAGGATCTGAAGGGGACGGATATCCTGGCTGACCGCCCGGGTCTCCGTCATGACGAAAATGTTCTCGGCCTCCAGCGTGCTGGTCGCGGGCAGGAGGTTGGGAATTTTGATGGGCATTTTTTTACACAGCCTCCAGTGCCTGAGCGATGTCCCCGATCAGGTCTTCCTTGCTCTCCAGGCCGCAGCTCATGCGGATCATGCCGGCGGGGATGCCGGCGGCGGCCAGCTGCTCGTCGGTCATC
>CAZQFN010000126.1:0-1908 GCA_964592685.1 uncultured Oscillospiraceae bacterium
TGACCATGCAGAAAGAGGAGTTTGTCCCCATCGAGGAGGGCAAGGTCCGCATGTATTGCTGCGGCCCCACGGTGTATAACTACATCCACGTGGGCAACGCCCGTCCCATCATTATGTTCGATGTGCTCCGCCGCTATCTGGAATATCGGGGCTATGAGGTGAACTTCGTCCAGAACTTCACCGATGTGGACGATAAAATCATCAAGAAGGCCAACGAAGAGGGCGTCACCAGCCAGGAGATCGCCGAGAAGTATATCGCCGAATACTGGCAGGATGTGAAGGCTCTGGGCGTCCGGGAAGCCACCGTCCATCCCAAGGCCACGGAGAATATCCCCCAGATCATTGATATCATCGAGACCCTCATTGAAAAGGGCTATGCCTACGCCGTGGACGGAGATGTGTATTACCGCACCATGAAGTTTGACGGCTATGGCAAGCTCAGCCACCAGAATCTGGAGGAGCTGCAGGCCGGTGCCCGCATCGATGTGAACGATGTGAAGGAAAACCCCATGGACTTCGCCCTCTGGAAGAGCGCAAAGCCCGGCGAACCCGCCTGGGAATCCCCCTGGGGCCAGGGCCGTCCCGGCTGGCACATCGAGTGCTCCGCCATGTCCAACCGCTATCTGGGCAAGACCATCGACATCCATACCGGCGGCATGGATCTGGCCTTCCCCCATCATGAGAACGAGATCGCCCAGTCCGAGGCGGCCAACGGCTGCGCCTTCGTCAACTACTGGCTGCACAACGGCTTCATCAATGTGGACAACAAGAAGATGTCCAAGTCTCTGGGCAACTTCTTCACCGTCCGGGAGGCCGCCGCGGTCTATGGATACGACTGCATCCGCCTGTTCATGCTCATGAGCCACTATCGCTCCCCCCTGAACTATTCCGCCGATATTCTGGAGCAGGCCACAGCCGCTCTGGAGCGGCTCAAGACCGCCAAGGAGAACCTGGACTTCTTCGTGAAAAACGGCCGGGACGGCGAGATGTCCGCCGAAGACGCCGCTTTCGTGGCCGGCCTGGGCAAGTACCGCGAGCGTTTCATCGAGGTCATGGACGATGATTTCAACACCGCCGACGGTATGTCCGTCATCTTCGAGCTGGTGCGGGATGTGAACGCCGCCGTGTCCCCCGCTGCCGATCCTACCAAGGCTCTGGCCCGGGGCTGCCGGGACATCTTCCTGGAGCTGTGCGACGTGCTGGGCATCCCCTTCGGCGAGGAAAAGAGTCTGGATGCCGAGATCGAGGAGAAGATCGCCGCCCGTCAGGCCGCCCGCAAGGCCAAAAACTGGGCCGAGGCCGACCGCATCCGCGATGAGCTGAAAGCCGCCGGTATCATCCTGGAGGACACTCCCCAGGGCGTCAAGTGGCACAGAGCATAAGCGCTTATTCAAAGACCGCCTGAGGAAACAGGCGGTCTTTTCACATATATAAGTGCTCCGTCATACAATGCCTTGGGTATGAAAATGCCCGAAGGAGGATTTTATGGCGGAATGCAAGGATAATATGAACATCATCCCCGGCCGGGAGGTGGACGGTCTGCGCCATGGCTGGAACGGCGACCACTGCGGGCCCATGTGCTGTCCGTCTCTGATCGTGGGTCCCACCGGGCCCACCGGAGCCCCGGGCATCACCGGTCCAACCGGCCCCGTGGGCGCCCCGGGAATGACGGGCTACACCGGCCCGACCGGCCCCACGGGCCCCACGGGTGCAGCGGGAGCAATGGGGCCCACTGGCCCCACAGGCGCGACGGGTGAAACGGGAGCAACCGGCCCCACGGGCGCAACAGGTGCCATCGGCCCCACTGGCCCCACGGGTGCGACGGGTGCCATCGGCCCCACGGGCCCCACTGGCGCGACGGGTCCCACTGGGCCCACGGGACCAATTGGTCTGACGGGTGAAACAGGC
>CAZQFN010000126.1:2008-4261 GCA_964592685.1 uncultured Oscillospiraceae bacterium
GGCCCCACTGGTGCTACTGGTCCCACTGGTGCTACGGGCCCCGCCGGAGCGACTGGCCCTACCGGTGCAACGGCCACGGCGGAGAACGCCCTGGCCTATACCATCGCGGCCACGATCATTGCTCCCGGTGATGCGGTGCCCCTCACCACGGCGGTCATCAACTCCCCTTCCGGGGACATCTCCCAAATCGACGATACCACCTTCCAACTGGAGCCAGGCACCTATTATGTATCCTTTGAGTCGGACACCTCAGCCGTGGAGCAGGGCGGTGTGGCCATCGTTGTGGGCGGCGATATTCTGCCCTATGCCCAGACCACCGCAAACGACACAGTGCGTTCCGTGGTCAGCACCATTCTGGATGTGACCGATACCACCACCCTGTCCTTTGTGAATAACACCGACAACGACGTGACCTATACGCTCACCAACGTGATCATTATCCGTCTGGCGTAACAAAACAGCCGGAAGGGAATCCCTTCCGGCTATACATATTTTTGGGGTCAGACGCCGATGTAGGCGGCCTGCTTTTCAGAGAGCTTGTCGATGGTGACGCCCATGGTTTCCAGCTTCCGGGCGGCCACGGCCAGATCGGTCTCCCGGGGAACGGGAACCACGCCGGGTTCCAGCTTGCCCCGGTTGTCCGCCAGATATTTGGCACTGAGGGCCTGGATGGCGAAGCTCATGTCCATGATCTCGGCGGGGTGGCCGTCGCCGGCAGCGATGTTCACAAGACGGCCCTCGGCCAGCACGAAAACAGTTCTGCCATTGGGAAGCACATAGCCCGTGATGTTCTTGCGGGCCTCGTATTTCTCCACAGCGTAAGCCTCCAGCTCCTCCATGGCCACTTCCACGTTGAAGTGACCGGCGTTGGAGAGGATGGCACCGTCCTTCATCACGGCAAAATGCTCCGTGGTGATGATGTCGCAGTTGCCGGTGGCGGAGCAGAAAATGTCGCCCAGCTTCGCGGCCTCGGCCATGGGCATGACCCGATAGCCGTCCATCACGGCCTCGATGGCCCGGATGGGGTCCACCTCGGTGACGATGACATTGGCGCCCATGCCGGCGGCCCGCATGGCGATGCCCCGGCTGCACCAGCCGTAGCCGCCCACCACCACGGTCTTGCCCGCCACGATGAGGTTCGTGGTGCGCATGATGCCGTCCCAGACGGACTGGCCCGTGCCGTAGCGGTTGTCAAACAGGTGCTTGCAGTCGGCGTCGTTCACCATCACGGCAGGGAACCGGAGCGTGCCGGCCTTGGCCATCTGCTTGAGACGGATGATGCCGGTGGTGGTCTCCTCGCAGGAGCCGATGACCCCGGGGAGCAGATGGGCAAACTTGGTGTGCATCCGCTGGACCAGGTCGCCGCCGTCGTCGATGATGATGTTGGGGCCGACCTCCAGCACGCGGTCGATGTGGTCGTAATACTCCTCCTCGGAGCAGCCGTAAACGGCGTGGACCTCCAGTCCGCCGGCCACCAGGGCCGCGGCGATCTCGTCCTTGGTGGAGAGGGGGTTGGAGCCGGTGATGTGCATCTCCGCGCCGCCCATGGCCATGACCCGGCAGAGATAGGCGGTCTTGGCCTCCAGATGGACGGACAGGGCCACTTTCAGACCAGCGAAAGGCTGGGTCTTTTTAAAGTCCTCGGCAATGGAGGTCAGAAGGGGCATATTCCGGGCGACCCAGGCGATCTTCTGCTCGCCCTCGGGGGCGAGGCTGATGTCACGAATGGTGCTCATGGTCTTGTACCTTCCTCTTTTCGAATCAGACCTGCACGGCGGCCTTGAGAGCCTCGGCCCGGTCGCAGATCTCCCACTTTACGCCCAGATCCTCCCGGCCCATGTGGCCATAGGCGGCCAGAGGACGATAGATGGGCTTGCGCAGGTCGAGATCCCGGATGATGGCGGAGGGGCGCAGGTCAAAGACCTTGTTTACGGCCTCTTCCAGAGCGCTGTCGGAAACGGCGCCGGTGCCGAAGGTGGTCACGTTCACGGACACGGGGGTGGCCACGCCGATGGCGTAGGCCAACTGCACCTGGCAGCGCTCGGCCAGACCCGCGGCCACGATGTTCTTGGCGACCCAGCGGGCGGCATAGGCTGCGCTGCGGTCCACCTTGGTGGGGTCCTTGCCGGAGAAGGCACCGCCGCCGTGGGGGGCGCTGCCGCCGTAGGTGTCCACGATGATCTTGCGGCCGGTGAGACCGGTGTCGCCCTGGGGACCGCCCACCACGAAGCGGCCGGTGGGGTTGACATAATA
>CAZQFN010000127.1:0-4224 GCA_964592685.1 uncultured Oscillospiraceae bacterium
TGCCTGGTATCTCCGCTCCGGCATCACCAACGCCGGCGACAGCCTGACCACCTTCGGCCCCAGTATGTACGGCTATCAGTACGCGGTCAGCATCTATCGTCTGTTCCAGATCGTTGTGGACCAGATCACCTCCGTTGCGGGCTACACCGATCCCACCGACTTTGTCGGCGCCATGTTCTCCAATGACCCCTATTCCGATGCCGTCTCCGCCACGCTTCAGGCCAACATCTGGAACGGCATCTACACCCAGATGAGCGACGTGAAGGATCTGGGCGAGGGCTTCTATCTGACCAAGAACATTGACGGCGTGACCACTCTCGGCACCGGCGCCGTTGTGGACGTTGAGTTTGCCTATGTTGGCATCTACAACGCTTTCGCCTCCGACTGGACCATGCTGAACGAGGCCGGCGAGGCTCTGGCTGCTGAGCTGGAAGCCGCTGCCGCTGCCGTTGACGGCGGCAAGGTCGAGCGTCCCGCCGACTATACCAACGCAGCCAAGATCGCCGCTGTCTCCTCCGTCCTGATGGGCGAGGCGGACGCTCCCGCGGCGGACGCCGTCCTCTCCAAGGCCGAGGCCGTTGAGGTCCTCTATGCCGCCAGCGACTATGTCATGAGCAAGGTCGCCCCCGATGCTTCCCGCACCGCGGACACCGGCTCCATCTATTCCGATATGACCCAGTTCTTCGGCTCCGAGTATGGCAATACCATCATCGTCAACGCTGAGAACATTGACGAGATCCAGGCCGGCATCGACAGCATGGACCTCATCTCCGAGGAGAACGCCGCTCTGCTGGTGAACAACGCCGGCGAGCTCACCATCACCAACAACACCGTCTCCCTGACCGGCAACGCCGATCTGGCCGCGAATGTCATCGTCACCCTTGCGGACGCCCGCTATGCTTTGGACGGCGAGGAAGCGGTCACCGATCCCACTCACGACGGCTTTGTCTATAACGCCACCAGCCGCAACGCTTTCTATCGCTTCGGCGTGGGCACGGCCATGGCTGTCATGGGCAAGGACAGTGTTGTGAATCTCCGCAGCGATAACGGCACTCTCGTCCTGGACGGCGAGGCTTCCGGGTCCACCTCCATGGCCGGCACCATGGCCGGCACGGCCTATGTCGGCTTCGGCGGCACTGTGAACATCACCAACGCCGTGGCCTATTCTGCCAGCCAGCACCTCTCCAACCTGCTCTATAACGGCTCCGTCCACTATGTGGATTCCATGGCCGTTGGTGCGGGCCGCGTGTTCTCCTCCGACTTCTGGGGCGGCTATCAGGTCTTTGAGGACTCCGTCGCCTCCGGCGGCAGTGTCACCGACGAGCCCACCACCGTCATCATCAAGAACTGCGTCTACGGCAACTCCGTGGGCGGCAACGGCTTCGCCTCTCAGTATATCGAGAACTCCATCCTGAACATCGGCGGCGCCACCTTCCAGAACACCACCTCTCTCGTCACCGACTGCGGCAGCTGGACGGCGGTCAACTCCGTCATCAACTCCAGCGGCACCACTCTCGTCTCCGTCACCGGCTGCGAGCGCGGCATCATGACCTTCGTGGACTGCGCCATCAACCTCAGCGGCAATGGCCTAGCCTCTGTCGGCAACCGTGACGGCGTCAACGCCATCACCGATGTCACCGTCGATCCCGCCAACCTGGAGGCCTATAAGGCTCTCTATGACGGCGAGATGGCCATCTACTTCTATGGCGAGAACACCATCGACACCGTGGACGGTATCCTCACCGTCAACGTGGCTGAGGGCGGCCTCCTGACCGTCTATTCCGCCAACCTCACTGCCGCCGATATTGAAAACACCGGCGCCGGCGAGCTGGTCGTCGTCACCGATCCCGCCTATGGCACGCTGATCGTCAAGTAAACTTTTCCCCAATACCCCCGGCAGACGCGGCTTTCCGCCGCGTCTGCTTTTTTATATCATCAGCTTTTTTGAAAAATATAATGCCTGCTTCCGGTTTCACAGGCCGGAAGCAGGCATTTGTGTCGTTTGTACCGGATTTGTGTTCTTTGCGCCGGGACACTTGCTTTTTGACCATGGAAAATGGTAAAACGAGCAAGGAAGGTTTAATTCAAATATAAAATCAGGAGGAATCGACATGAAGAAAATTTTCTCTTTTGTCCTTGTTGCAGTGATGGCGCTGATGCTCGCCGGCTCTGCTTTTGCCAGCGGAGAGAGCGCTCAGGCGTCCAGCGATAAGGCTTACATTGAAGAGACGCTCAACCTTGCCAACAACACCGATGTCACCTGGAGCTATTCCTCCGGTTCGGATGCCTGGACGATGTCTGTTGTGTCTGCTGTGGTCTATCCGGAGCTTCCCAATCAGCAGGGCGTTTCCGTCTGCGTACCCGGTGCCTATATCACCGGCATTGACACCGACGGCGACGGCGCTGCGGATGTGACGGCGGAGACCTATACGGACGCAGTGAACGGCGTTCTGGTCATCGACTATGAGGCCTCTGTCACCAGCACCAACGGCCAGGTCTATACCGCGGCCACCGCTCCTGTTATTCTGAATACCGGCGCGGCGGGCTATGGCTCCAGCTCTAACCGTACCGCGGGCTCAACCTATGCCAAGGAAGGCTATATCAACGTCTCCTGCGGCAACCGCGGCAAGCAGGACTCCGTGAAGGATGAGGACGGCAATGTTCTCTATTACACCGGCGACGCTCCCAGTTGTCTGGTGGACCAGAAGAACGCTACCCGTTTTGTGAAGTACAACATTCTGCTTGGCAACCTTCCCGGCAGTGTGGATTACTTTGTTTCCACCGGCGGTTCCGGTGGTGCGGCTCATGCGGCCATGTTTGCGGCCACTTCCAATAACCCCGATTTCTATGACTATGAGATCGAGGCCGGAGCCGTGGGCGTTTATCGCAATACCGACGGCAGCTATTCCACCTCCGTTACTATCGACGGTGTGGACTATGAGATATCCGACGGTGCCTGGGGCTGCATTGCGTACAGCGCTATCACCAGCCTCTACGAGGCAGACATGGCCATGGCCTTCGAGTATTTCCTGGACGTGGATCACAGCTTCAACACATCCTTCCAGAAGCTGCTGGCTGCCTATCTGTCCGAGGATTACATGGCTTATATCAACGACCAGAACTTCTCCGTGAATGAAGAGGATGTGGGCTTTGACCTGAACGAAGACGGTGATCTGCACGATCTCATCGCCCTTACCATTGAATATGACACCGAACTCTATCCCGAGACCAACGGTTACGGCGGAAGCTACTGTGATCTGATCGTGGCTACCTTTGAAAGCGGCATCCAGTGGTACATTGACAATCTGGATTACGCTACCGGCTACACCTGGTTCAATGCCGACGGCACTGCCATGACCGACGCTCAGGTGGCGGCTATGACCTCCGAGGACAAGGCGTTGGCCTTTATTGAGGGCCGTTATTCCAGCGGCAGTTCTGCCAGCGGCGAGATGGGCGGTCCCAGCGGTGAAGCCAGCGGGGATGCGGACGACAACACCGTGGTGGTGAACGGCGTCACTGAAATGATCGTGGGTACTCCCGTGGCCGGCACCACGCAGGCGGCCGGTTCCGGCACCAATTCCAATAACTATGAGACCTTTGAAGATATGCTGGCCTCCTATGAGGAGGACATTGCCGCTGTCTATGCCGGCGACGAGTATGGCAAGAACATCGTGGAACTTTATAACCCCATGAAATATATCGGCGCCGAGGGCACCGATAACCCCACCTGGGCCCGCATCGTCATGGGCGCGAAGGAGGGGGATATGGCTTCCATCAACTCCCTGAACATGCAGATCAAGTGGCTGGCGGCCGGTACCGATGCTGTTGTTGAGTGGCAATACAACGGCGGTCACGTTCCCTCTGAGATCCTGGGCAACTCCTTCGCCCTGTGGGTGGATATGATGTATGCCGAACACGTGGAGGGCGCTCTCCCTGTGGAAAAGGCGGCCGCTGAGCCCCAAACCGCCAACGGCGATGCTGAAGAGGCTACCGGTACCGTTCTGGACTGGGTGGATTACGAAGACGGCGTGGTCTCTGTGGATCTGGCGGATTTCGCGGACTACCGCACCGCCGGCGCCATGAAGGCGACTCCCGGCTTTGACGTGATCGATTATGGCCAGGAAGATTATGTCTTCGGCAATGAGGAACAGGATGCCCGTCACTGGAGCATCTATGTTCTGGAGGCGATGCGTGAGCACGCGGAAGAACTGGCGACCCACTTCT
>CAZQFN010000128.1:0-4122 GCA_964592685.1 uncultured Oscillospiraceae bacterium
GAGCGGGAGAAATTCAGATATTTGCAGCCATACATGATGGGCGGGCAGGCGGAGCGCATATGCACTTCCTCCGCGCCGCAGCCATAGAGAAACTCAACCGTTTCCTGAAGCTGCGTGCCCCGGACGATGGAATCGTCCACAAACAGGAGCTTCTTGCCCTCGATGAGCTCCGTCACCGGGATCTGCTTCATCTTGGCGATCTGGCTTCGGACGTTCTGGTTCGTGGGCATGAAAGAACGGGCCCAGGTGGGCGTATACTTGATGAACGGGCGGGCAAAGCCCTTTTTCGATTCGTTAGCATAGCCGATGGCGTGGGGGATGCCGGAGTCGGGCACGCCGGCGATGCCGTCCACATCGGGTAGTGTGCCCCGAGCCATCTCATCCCGGGCCATGATCTCGCCGTTGTGATAGCGCATGATCTCCACGTTCTGGCCCTCATAGGTGGAGTTGGGATAACCGTAATAGCTCCAGAGGAAGGCGCAGATGCGCATCTTGTCCCCGGCGGGAGCGACGGTCTTCCAGCCCGCCGCCGTGACCTCCACGATCTCCTGCGGGCCCAGTTCATAGAGCTCTCCATAGCCAACCTTCCGGGCCACGAAGGACTCAAAAGTGACGCAACAGCCCTCCTCCCCCTGCCCGATCATCACCGGCAGCCGGCCGAATTTATCCCGGGCGGCGACGATGGTGTTTTCCTTCAGGATCAGGATGGTGATGGAGCCGTCGATCAGCTCCTGGGCATAGCGGATGCCCTCCACCAGGGATTCCTTCCGGTTGATAAGGGCGGCGACCAGCTCCGTGGAGTTCACGGCGCCGGAGCTCATGGCCATGAACTGGTGGCCGTGGTCGGCGAAATACTCCTGGATGATGGCCTCGGCGTTGTTAATGATGCCCACGGTGGAAATGGCATACAGGCCCAGATGGGAGCGCACCAGCAGAGGCTGGGGATCGGTGTCGCTGATGCATCCGATGGCGGCATTGCCGTGGAATTTCTCCAGGTCTTTTTCAAATTTTGTGCGGAAAGGGGTGTTTTCAATATCGTGGATCTGCCGCTGATAACCGTCCTTTGTGTCATAGACGGCCATGCCGCCCCGGCGGGTGCCGAGATGGGAGTGGAAATCCACGCCGAAGAAAACGTCCAGCACGCAGTCACGCCTGGCGACTGCGCCGAAAAAACCACCCATAGGTGTGGTCCTCCTTTGTATAGTCCCTTGGGGCAGAAGCGCGTTCTGCCCCGGTCGTTATCCGGTTATCAGGCAAAAAACAGCTTGTTCAGAGTCATGGGATCGATGTATTCGCCGTCCTTATAGACGCGCATATTGCCGGAGGCAATCTCGTCGATGAGGATGACATTGCCGTCGGCGTCATAGCCGAACTCGAACTTGATGTCATACATATCCAGGCCCTTTTCCTTCAGATCGTCCGCCACGATTTTGGTGATGGCCTGGGTCATGGCCTTCAGATCGTCATACTGCTGAGCGGTCATGACGCCCAGATCCACCAGCCCGTCCTTGGTGACCAAAGGATCGCCCTTCTCGTCGTTTTTGAAGGTGGTCTCCACATAGGCGGGCAGAGGCGCGCCCTCTTCAACGTAATCGGAATAGCGGCGATAGAAGGAGCCCACGGCGCGATAGCGGCAGATGACCTCCAGACCCTTGCCGAACACTCTGGCGGGCAGGACCTCCATGGTGGTGTTGGCCAGATCCGCGCTGACATAGTGGGTTTTGATGCCGGCGGCGTTGATCTTCTCAAAGAAATAGATGCTCATGCGCAGATTCACATCGCCCACGCCCTCGATGGTCAGGCCGACGGAGTTTTCACCGGGATCGAAGACGCCGTCCTTGCCGGTGCAGTCGTCTTTGAATTTCAGCAGATAGTTTCCGTTTTCAAGAGCATAAACATTCTTGGTCTTGCCGGTATAAACGAGTTCCATGTTGAGAGCCTCCATAAATTTTTATTTTTTAATTCTCAGGAATTGAAGCGGGCTTCCACTGCGGCATTCTTGGCCAGGACCTTCTCCGTTTCCGCGGCGCGGGCCCGTTCCAGTTTCTCGGCGCAGACGGGGTCCGAGACTGCCAAAATTTCCACAGAAAGCAACGCGGCGTTGACCGCACCGTCAATGGCCACGGTGGCGACAGGTATGCCGGAGGGCATCTGTACCGTGGACAAAAGGGCGTCAACGCCGTCAAGAACTGAAGATTTGAGAGGAATGCCGATCACAGGCAGGGTTGTATTGGCCGCAAGTGCGCCCGCCAGATGAGCCGCCTTTCCGGCAGCCGCGATGATCACACCGAAGCCGTTTTTGCGGGCGTCCAGCGCAAAGGCGCGGGCCTGCTCCGGCGTGCGGTGTGCAGAGAAAATGTGCACCTCAAAGGGCACTTCGTATTCTTTCAGCGTGGCCGCGGCTTTCTCCACGACCGGCAGATCGCTGTCGCTGCCCATGATGATGGCAACTTTTTTCATAGTCCCTCTCCTCCTTTGTTATACAAAAAGGGCAGTCCTATCCTGTATTGTGAGAATAGAACTGCCCAGACGGTCGGCATTAATGGGCGATATTGGCTCCCCCGCGTTCCTCGCGTTCCGTCAGTTACCAACTCGCTTTTTCACTTGACAGGATTCATTATACCAGACAAAAAATTGCAAAGTCAATTCCGTCTTTTCTTTATATAGGAAAAAATCCTCTCCCTTTCCGGAATGCCTTTTGTGGAATGTGACGAAAACCCGTATTCCCGGATTTTTTCGCCGCCCGAATGACGGAAAAGGGAACCAATTTTCGCAAATTTCCGAAAACCGCTTGAATATCTCTGCTTTTCCATGTAGTATTACATTATTAAGCCTGTGTAAGGTTTTTGCAAAGAATCTGTAACCCGGGCGTTATTTTCCTTCTGCATCATATAGGGAGTGTTCTTTTATGGAGATCGTTTATAAAATCATCGGGCTTTTGGGCGGCCTTGCCATGTTCCTGTATGGCATGCGCATCATGGGCGATGGCCTCAAAAGCTGTTCCGGCAGCGCCATGCAGAACGCGCTGGCCAAGGTGACAAACAAGCCCATTATGGGCTTCCTTCTGGGCACGCTTGTGACCTGCGTGATCCAGAGTTCCCACGCCACCATCGTCATCACCGTGGGTCTGGTGGGTGCCGGCTTCCTCACTTTCCGCCAGTCCATCGGCATCATCCTGGGCGCCAACGTGGGCACTGCCATCACCGCCCAGATCATCCGTCTCATGGATCTGGACGCCGGCTCCGGCAGTATCCTGAACCTCTTCAGCGCCGACAATCTCGCCCCCATCGCCCTGATCATCGGCATCGTGTGCATCATGTTCCTGAAAAAGAGCTCCTATAAAAACGTCGGCACCATCGCCATGGGCTTCGGCATCCTGTTCATGGGCCTCATCTTTATGAAGGACTCCGTCAGCAGCATGGCCGCCAGCATGGGCTCCATGCTCACCACCCTGGAGGGCCGCTATCTTCTCGGCTTCCTGGGCGGTCTCGGCGTCACCTGCGTCATCCAGAGTTCCTCCGCCGTCATCGGCATCATCCAGTCCTTCGCCAGCTCCGTGGGCATTCCCCTCTGCGCCATCGTGGCGGTGATCATCGGCGTGAACATGGGCGACAGCCTCTCCGCCTTCCTGGTCACCCGCATCGGCGCGAAGCCGGAGCAGACGCGCACCATTCTGGTCCATGTCATTTACAACATCTTCGCCGCCACGCTGATCACGGTCTGTCTGATCGTCGGCCGCACCACCGGGCTGCTGGGCGACGGGCTCTGGTATAAGGTCCTGGATTCCGGCGGCATCGCGAATCTCCACGGTCTCTTCCGTCTTGCCCCCGCCATTCTGCTCATGCCCCTTTGCGGCGTGTTCGCCCGGATCGCCGAGCACATGATTCAGGACAAGCCGCTGGACGCGGAAGACGCGGACATCGAGCAGAATCTCCGGGAGCTGGACGTCCGTCTCATCTCCAGCCCCGGCGTCGCCCTGGACCAGGCCGCCCATCTCATCGGCCACATGGGCGACGTGGCCTGCCACAACTATGACGCCGCCGTCACCCAGCTCTATGCCTTTGAGGCCGACCGCAACGCCCGCATCGAGCATCGGGAAGAGATGCTTGACCGCATGGCGGA
>CAZQFN010000129.1:0-4084 GCA_964592685.1 uncultured Oscillospiraceae bacterium
AGGTGATATTGGTTTACATAACCGGAACACCCCATCCCGGCGTGGGTCCCCACGATGCGGCGCTGGCCCTGTGCGGCGCGGTGTTTGAAAACGGCTTTGTGAAGAACGCGGTGCTGGAATTTGCCGGCCCCGGCGTGAAAAACCTCACCATGGACTGGCGCATGGGCGTGGACGTGATGACCACGGAGACGGCCTGCCTCTCCAGTCTCTGGCAGACGGACGAAAAGACCGAAACCTGGCTGGCCCTCCGGGGACGGATCGGCGATTACAAGCGCATGGAGCCGGAGGACGGCGCGCTGTATGACGCCGTGGTGGAGCTGGATCTCTCCCGGGTCATCCCCATGGCCGCCCTTCCCTTCCATCCCTCCAGGGCGGTGCCGGTGGCAGAGCTGGCGGGAAAGACCGCCGGCCAGGGCATCATCGCCGGCTGCGCCGGCGGCACGCTCCAGAACATTCTGGAGGCCGCGGCCATTCTGGACGGCCGGAGCTGCGGCAACGGCTATTTCGAACTCTCCGTCTATCCCTCCAGCGTGCCGGTGAACATGGCGGCCATCAAGAGCGGCGCGGTGCAGAAGCTCATGGAGGCGGGCGCGGTTTTGAAGCCCTGCTTCTGCGGCCCCTGCTTCGGCGCGGGGGATGTGCCCGCGAACGACACCGTCAGTCTGCGCCATTCCACCCGGAACTTCCCCAACCGGGAGGGCTCCCGCCCCGCGGACGGCCAGAGCGCGGAGGTCATCCTCATGGACGCCCGCTCCATCGCCGCCACGGCGGCAAACGGCGGCGTCATCACCCCCGCTACGGAGATGGACTATGACGTGCCCGTGATGAAGGACGAGTACGACGGCTCCGTCTATGAAAAGCGTGTTTACAAGGGCTTTGGAAAGCCTATTGCCGACGAGCCTCTCCGCTACGGCCCCAACATCCAGCCCTGGCCGGAGATCCCCGCCCTGCCGGAGGATCTGGAGGTCACCTTCACGGCGGTCATCCACGATCCCGTCACCACCACGGATGAACTCATCCCCTCCGGGGAGACCTCCAGCTATCGCTCCAACCCCATGAAGCTGGCGGAATTCACTCTCTCCCGCCGGGTGCCGGAATATGTGGGCCGGTGCAAGGCCCTCATGGCCGCGGGCAAGGCCAGCGCGGTCTATGCCACAAAGCCCGGCGACGGCTCCGCCCGGGAGCAGGCCGCCTCCTGCCAGCGGGTGCTGGGCGGCGGGGCGAATCTCGCCGTGGAATACGCCACCAAGCGCTATCGCTCCAACCTCATCAACTGGGGCATCCTGCCCTTCACCTGGGATGGGGACTTCACCTGGGAAGAGGGGGCCGTTCTGCGGGTGCCCGGCATCCGGAAGGCCATCGAAGCCGGGGCCGAGACCGTCACCGGCTATATCGGCGACACGGAGCTGACTCTGGGTCTCGGAACCCTCTCCGATAAGGAGCGGGAGATCCTGCTGGCCGGCTGCCTGATCAACTGGTACCGCACCCGAAAGTGAGGACAGGTATATGAACAAGATCCCCATGACGAACCCCATCGTGGAGATGGACGGCGACGAGATGACCCGGGTCATCTGGGCGCTGATCAAAGATGAGCTGATAAAACCCTTTGTGGAGCTGAACACGGAGTATTATGATCTGGGTCTGCCCCACCGGGAGGATACAGACGACGCCGTCACAAAGGAGGCCGCCGCGGCCATCCGGAAATACGGCGTGGGCGTGAAATGCGCCACCATCACCCCCAACGCCAAGCGCATGGAGGAATATCACCTCTCCCGGATGTATCCCAGCCCCAACGGCACCATCCGCGCCGCCCTGGACGGCACCACCTTCCGCAGCCCCATCCTCCTGCCGGGGACAACGCCCCTGGTGCCCAACTGGAAAAAGCCCATCACCATCGCCCGCCACTCCAACGCCGATCTCTATAAGGCCACCGAGGCCCGCATCGGGGAAGGCGGAGAGGTTTACATAACCGGAGATGGCTTCGAGAAGAAGGTCTATTCCTTCGAGGGCCCCGGCGTGGCCATGGCTATGTACAACACCGACAAAAGCATCCGCTCCTTTGCCCGGAGCTGCTTTGCCTGCGCCCTGGACAAGGGGGAGAATCTGTGGTTCTCCTGCAAGGACACCATCGCCCAGACCTATGACGGACGCTTCCGGGATATTTTCCAGGAGGTCTATGACGCGGAATACAGAGAGGCCTTTGAAAAAGCGGGCATCTCCTATCTCTATACCCTGATCGACGATGCCGTGGCCCGGTGCATGCGCAGCAGCGGCGGCTTCGTCTGGGCGCTGAAAAACTATGACGGCGACGTGATGAGCGACATGATCGGCGCGGCCTTCGGCGCGCTTGCGCTGATGACCAGTGTTCTCATCTCCCCGGAGGGGTGCTTTGAATATGAAGCGGCCCACGGCACCGTCACCCGCCACTGGTACCGCCGCCAGAAGGGGGAGCGCACCTCCACAAACCCCATGGCCACCATCTTCGCCTGGTCCGGCGCGCTGCGCAAGCGGGGCGAGCTGGACGGAAACGAGGCGCTGATGGCCTTCGGCGACAGGATCGAGGCCGCAAGCCTTGCCGCCATCGCGGACGGCGTGGTCACCGGAGACATGGCCGCCCTCACCGGGGCGGAGACTTCCGTGGACACGGAGACCTTCATCGCCGCCATCCGGAAAAAGCTGGAGGAAATGACACAGTAACAAAAAAAATACGGGTCTTTCACTTCTTTCGGAAAGACCCGTATTTTTTATTCGATTTTTTCCTCGCAGTAGTAGCAATATTCCGAGTGCTGGCGGAGGTCCCCCAGCAGACGGCCGCAGTGGGGGCAGCGCCAGAAAAGGAGCTTCACCACCGTATATACCACGCACAGAACCAGCGCGTTCCATATCCATAGAGACAGATTGCCGGTAAACAGGCCGATCACCACGGCCACGACCATAAGTCCAACCAGCGCCCACAGGATCCCCCGGGCGGCGGACAGCTTCATTTTTCCTTTCATATCCCGCTCCCCTTTTTCTTTTTTCTCATTATAACACACATCGGACCGAAAAAACAGCACCGGAAGTTCCGGTGCTGTTTCCTATTGGTCGTGGGGTTTTCTTCGCCGCAGATAATTCATTCGAGACGAGGCACGGGGTTCAGGCCGCGAGGGAGTGTACATGAGGTACATGACCGAGCGGCCGGGTTCCCGTAACGAAGTATCGGATGAATTAGCAAGGCGATTTTACTCGGCGGAGAAAGCCTCTCCGGGATAGTTCGCACCCATCCAGGAAGCATAGTCCATGGAGCCGATCACGGGGTTGATGTCGACGAAGGGGATGCCGTAGGGGTTGGTGGCGGTATAGGTATCGTCGTAGGCGGTGGTGCTGGACATGAAGTCATCGGCCAGGATGTACTCGGCCACATAGTCCTTATACTCGTCGAAGTGGGGATACGCCTCGCCCTCAGCGGCGGCAGGGGCGGCAGCGGGGGCCACGGTGAGGGTACCGTCGGCGTTCTCGGTGACGATGCCGTTGACGGTGCAGCCGTCCTCAACGGTCAGGCTGTTGATGATGCCCTCGCCGGTGACGTTCCACACAGCGCCGTTGGTCAGAGTGACGTTGATCTGGCCGATGCCGTTGTAGGCGGGGGTATTCACAACGCGGCGGGCAGCCAGGTAGTTATAGGTGTTCTCGGCGGTTCCGTCCATGGGCTCGCCGGTCTTGTTGAAGAAGAACTGACCAACGATGGGCTCGCCGTTTTCATCGCAGTGCTGGGCATAGCTGGTAGAGATGACGCCGTCCAGGGTGGAGTTGTCCAGCGTGACGTTCACGATGGAGGTGCTCCAGGTGGACAGGACGTTGGTGGTGCCGTCGTACTTGGTGAGAGTGGAGGCATTGTTGGAGGAGCCGGTGGAGTTCCAGATATCGCCGGAGACATTGGAGTTCTTGATGGAAACGGTCTTGGGCGTGGGCTCGCCGGAGGCTTCGCCGGCGGTGTTGGCCAGATACTCCTCATAGGTCAGGTCAACAATATCCATCTCCATGTCGTTGGCGTCGGTGCCGGTGTCATCGGTGTCCATGAACTGGAACAGAACGCCGCCCCAGG
>CAZQFN010000130.1:0-4081 GCA_964592685.1 uncultured Oscillospiraceae bacterium
TTGTTCATTTTCCTTTTACCTCTTGTATCTCAAATAAAATAATCGTTTCAATAGGGATGTGCGTTCGCGTAGGCATCGAAGTCGTTGCTGTTTGTGAAGAAATGGGTCACGCCCTCATAGGAGTACCAGAACCAGTAATCGGTATTGGCGGGATCCACTGCCGCCTGGATGGAGGCCAGACCCGGGTTGCAGATAGGCCCGGGGGGCAACCCCTCATACAGATAGGTGTTATAGGGACTCTCCACTTCCAGATCGTCATTGGTCAGCTCAAAGGTGCTGGTGCCCAGGATATAGTTGATGGTACTGTCCAGCTGCAGCAGCCAGCCCGCATCCAGACGGTTATAGATGGCGGATGCCATGGCCGAGCGGTCATCGTTGGCCCCGGCTTCCTTCTCAATGAGAGACGCGATGATTATAGCCTCCCGAAGGGACACGCCCTGATCCTTGGCCCCCTCGCGGATGGCGTCGGTGAGCTTGTTCTTGGTATTGTTCAGGAAGCGGCTGATGGCCACCGAGGCAGATTCACCCTGATAGAACTCATAGGTATCCGGGAAGAGATAACCTTCCAGACGCGTGGCGTCTCCCAGCGTGGACTCATCCAGGAAATCGTAGTCAAAATCATAATTGGCCGCGGCCTCATAGAGTTCGCTCTTCCGGCAGATATTGTTTTCTTCCAGAAGCGTGAATATCTGCTCCATGGTATAGCCTTCCGGGAAGGTCACTTCCGTGATTTCCTGGGTATCCGAGCCGAAATGCATGGACTTTACCAGCGCGTAATAGTCCTGCTCCGTGGAAACATCATAAGTGCCGGGATCCATCTTCACCTCGCCGTCGCAAAGGGCACAGAAGACCTTGAACAGCCACCGGTATTCGATGATGCCCGCGTCTTTCAGGGCTGCGGCCACCTGGTCCACGTCCACCCGGATCTCAAGGCCCTCATCGTTCACCGCCGGCATATCATCCGTGGGGACATATTCCTCGATATATACCACCGCATGCTTGATCTCCTTCGACAGAGCCAACGCATCCGACGCAAACATCCAGGCCATGCAGGCCAGAATGATGCTCACGCTGATAACAAACAAGGCATACAGAATACCGCCGCCGATGCCGCTGCGGCCATGACGGCTGAAGCGTATGGGCATATAATCCCGCATTTCCGGCAGATCGCCCTCGTCTGTATAATCGATCTCGTCCAGTTCGGAATCGTATACCAGCATCTCATCCTGACGCAGATCGCGGCGGATGGTCACCGCATCCCTCTGCCGGGGATGAGGAATGTATTTTTTATGCTTCCGGCCGATCTTCACGCTCTCCGAAGAATTCTCCGCAGGTGTGGTCTCCGCGAAAGCTCTCTTCTCCCGCTTCTTTCCCAGCACATCCATGAATTTTCGGGCGCCGGAATCCGGTTCGTTTTCCGGTTCCTCCCATGTATACGCATCCGCTTTCCGGGACGCATCGCCGGCCAGATAATCCTCATCAAAGGAAAAGGCGCGCTCCTCCTCCGTCAGATCCTCCAGTCCGTCCCCCGGGAAGCCGAAATCATATTCAAACTGATCCAAACCGTCCTCTCTGGGAATCTTATCCGACATTTGAACCCTCCTTTTTTGTTTTCACGCAACGGGCACCCCCGTCATAGTATGGCACGGATGAAATCGAACCGTCCCGATCGCGCCGAGGCGGCGGCGAACATCACCGCGCGAAGAAAGGAATCACTTTTATGTTCTGCAATTCCTGCAACAACGGCTGGCTCTGGATCATCATCATTCTCATTCTCCTGTTCTCCTGCGGCGGCAGCTCCTGGGGCTGCGGCAACAACTGCGGCTGCGAAAACAGCGGCTGTGGCTGCGGCTGCAACTGACAGCAGATCCTGATATACAGATATCGGTCCAGACTCCGGGGCTCACACGAGCCCCGCTTTTTTTATGATCTCATAGATCTCGTCGTTCTTTTCCCGGATGCCGCGCTCCCGGCCGTCCGCCATAAAGGGGATCACCTTCCAGCCGTAATGGGCCGCAGCAAGGCGCCCCGTTCGGAGACAGTTTTCCAGATAGGACACATCCTTTTCGTGGATGTCGGCCTTGGTGTTCGTTTCGGCCTCCCGGCTGCGCATCCGGGCGATACTGGTTTCGATGTCCACATCCAGATACAGCACCAGATCCGGCTTCGGCAATTCCAGCCGCACATATTCAAAATCATAGAGCCAGTCGAAGAACTCGCCCAGTTCATCCTCCGGCACCTTGCATCCCTGATGCACCGCATTGGAGGTGGCATAGCGGTCCGCCAGAATCAGGCCGCCGCTTTCATAGTATTCACCCCAGTCCTGCTTATAGGCCGCAAACCGATCCACCGCATAAAAGGCCGCGGCGGCGCAGGCATTCACATCAGAGGGCTTTTCCCCAAAAGCGCCGCCCAGATACAGGCGGATGAGCGCCGAGGATTCCTCCCCATAGCGGGGGAACACCGTGCTTCGGAATTCCACATTTTCTTTCTTCAGCCGCTCCATTAAAAGACGGTACTGGGTCGATTTTCCGCTGCCGTCAATGCCTTCCAGAACGATCAGTTTTCCACTCATGTCTTTGTCCTCTGTGCCATGACCGCCAGCACAAACCGGGGCAGGCATATCTGTCTTTTTATGCGGGAGGGCTCCCGCAGCAACCGCCAAAGCCATTCGAGACCCAGGCGCCGCCATTTCTCCGGCGCCCGCTTCACGCAGCCCGCCAGCACGTCCAGGCTCCCGCCCAGACCGGCCATCAGCCCCACAGGAATCTTTCCGGCATTTTCCGCCATCCACAATTCCTGCTTCGGCGCCCCAAGGCACACCAGAAGAAAGTCAGGCTCCGTCTCGCAGACAGCGGCGACGATCTCCCCGTCCTCTTCAAAATAGCCATGATGACAGCCGACCACCGTCAACCGGGGAAAGCGGTTTTTTATCGTCTCGGCCGCGGCTTCCGCCACGCCGGGCTTTCCGCCCAGAAGGAAGACCCTCCCTTCCATCCGCGGGAGCAGGGTCTGAAGAAAATCAAAGCCCGCCACGCGCTCCGGAAGCGGCGTTTTCAGCCACCGGGATGCCCAGACCACGCCGATACCATCCGCCAGCACTGCGTCCGCGCCGTTTATGGCTGCCCGCAGAGCCGGGTCCCTCCTGCTCATCCACACGATTTCAGGATTCGGCGTACACACATAGGCGCCCCGCTTTTCTTTCATAAGAGCAAGTGCCCGATCGGCAGCTTCCTCCATGGTGAAGCGGTCAAAGCCTATGCCGAGAATATCCGCCCTCATATCTGAGAGAAGATGGCGCCGATATTTCCGCGGACAATGAGGTTTGCGTTCCTGTCCTGGGGCGTCGCTCCCCGGTTCACCAGCACAAGCCGGTCGCCCCGGTAATAGTGGATCAGCCCCGCCGCGGGATAAACCGCAAGACTGGTCCCCCCGATGATGAGCATGTCCGCCCGGGAGATATACTCCACGCTTCGGGTAAGAACATCCTGATCCAGCGCTTCCTCATAAAGAACCACATCGGGCCGGACAACGCCGCCGCATGTGCACCGGGGCACACCCTCGCAGTCGTTTATATATTCCGGCGCATAGGGCTTATGGCATTTGGCGCAATAGCACCGGTGGGTGGAACCATGGAGTTCCAGCACTTCCCGGCTTCCTGCAGCCTGGTGAAGACCGTCGATGTTCTGGGTGAGGATCGCTTTCAGCTTTCCCGCCTGCTCCAGCTCCGCCAGACGACGGTGGGCCGCGTTCGGCTCCGCCCCGCGGAGCACCAGCTTCTCATGATAAAAGCGATAGAATTCCTCCGGATCCCGCTCGAAAAAGGAATGGGACAGGATCGTTTCCGGCGGATAGGCCCATTTCTGGTTATACAGCCCGTCCACACTACGAAAATCCGGTATGCCGGACTCCGTGCTCACGCCCGCGCCACCGAAGAACACGATGTTGTCGCTCTCTTCGATCCACTGACGCAGCTTGCGGATGTTCTCTTCCAATGCCGGTCACCTCACTTTTGGACATAATACCCCTATGTTCCCATAGTGAATCACTTTATTATAATATATCCAGTTTGCTTTTTCAA
>CAZQFN010000131.1:0-4050 GCA_964592685.1 uncultured Oscillospiraceae bacterium
ACGATGGCATTGATGCGCTTTTCCAGCTCCGGATCCGCCGTCACCGCAAGGCCGGACTGGCGGATGAAAGCACTTCGCTCAAAAACCTCCCGGGGCACACCGGTCAGCATCTCCCCCGCGCTGTCGGAGGTGATGTCCCCCATGGGGACATCCGATCCGGTGGCCGTGGCGGAAAAGGCCTGCATGGGCTGGGCCGCTTTTTCCGTCCAGCGGCGGATCGTCACCAGACGGCCCTGCCGCTCCACATCCAGACTGCCCGCCATGGACGCGCCGCTCCAGGGGCGGTATTTCACCTTATCCGGCTTTTGGCCGGCCTTGGCCCGCTGGGCGGTGTTCAGCCCATAGAGCATGGTGCGCAGAAAGGCACACCAGGTGGATTTTCCGCTCTCGTTGGGCGCGTATATCACATTCAGCCCATCCCCCAGCTCCAGAGACTGTCCCTCCAGAGCGCCAAAATGGGCGGTCATTTTCTTTATCTTCATCTCCAATAACCTTTACAGCGGCAGCTCCTCGCCCTTTTCCATGGCGCGCAGACCCCAGCGAACCGCCTGGGTGATGCGCTCCCGCTCCTCGTCGTCCGATGCCGTTTCCAGCATCCCATACAGGCGGGACAGAAACAGCCCCTTCAGGCTGTCCTCTCCCCGTCCGGCCCAGATGTCCCTGCGAACAGCGGTCTCGTCCCGGATTTCCAGAACGTAAAACCGGCCCTCCAGAGCCCGCAGAAGCCCTGTTACATCCGGCGCGCCTTCCGTTTCCCCCGTGAGACGGATGCGGTAGAGATCCCGCTCGGTGCTCTCCGGCAGCGCACGCTCCACGGCGGCAAGGACATCTTCCTCATTCGTTATGTCAACCTCAACAATCTCATACCGGCGGCCGCCCAGCGGGACAAACTCCTCCCGGCAGGCGCCTTTTTCCAGCTCCAGGAGATAGACGCCCTTTTCCCCCAGTTCGTCAAAGCCCCGGCCCTCGGGGCAGCCGGGCCAGGCATAAAAGGTCTCCCCCGCCTTGCAAAGACCGCTGGCAGCGTGGACATGACCCAGAGCCACATAATCCATGCCGCTGAGGGCAATGTCCTGCTGGGAGATGGCGCCATAATTGGAGGCAGGATTTCCCACCTCGCCGTGAAGGACCATCACATCCAGCATGTCTCCCCTGACCGGGGATTCGAACCCCGCCAGAGGCGGCGTGCGGTAGCGGTCGGTAAAGGCCGTGCCCCACAGGCGCAGCCCCAGTTCGGGCCGCTCCACGCACTCCATGCCGGCAGATTTAAATGTGTATACGTTTTCACCGAAGGCGATCCCGTCCCATGCGGAACGGGGGCTGTATCGGTCATGGTTTCCCGGGGCAATAAACACCGGCATGGGGAGCGCGGACAAAATCTCCCCCAGAAGCCGGGCCGTCTCGGGATAGGCCCCCTGGGAGTCAAAGAGATCTCCCGCCAGAAGCACAACATCGGCCCGCCGCTCCACGGCAAGCGCCCCCAGACGGCGAAGAAGCTCCCTCTGCTCCTGCCGGCGGGCAATGGCCCGGTCCCGGTCCAGCGCCTGGAACGGGGAATCCAGATGGAGATCCGCGGCGTGTAAAATGCGTATCATTCGATCCTCAGCGCCTCCACATTCACGCAGCGGCCGGTCTCCGTGTCGATATCGAAGATGCAGCATTCCATTTTGCATCCGCCGCCGGCGGATTTATAACGCCGGGGAGGATCGCCCAGAAACTTGTTGATGGACTGGTCGATGTCGATACCCAGAACGCTCCGCTTGGCGCCGGTCATGCCCAGATCGCTGATATAGCCCGTGCCGTTGGGAAGCACTTCCGCATCGGAAGTCTGTACATGGGTGTGGGTGCCCCAGACGGCACTGACCCGTCCATCCAGGAAATAGCCCATGGCCAGACGCTCGCTGGTTGCCTCGGCATGCATGTCCACCAGGATCATCCTGGGCAGCGGCTCCAGCTCCTGAAGCAGACGGTCCACCTCCACAAAGGGGTTGTCGGTGTTGTTGTCCAGGGTGAATCGGCCCAGGGCGTTGATGACGCAGATATCCCCGAAGGGGGTGTGATAGACCCCGAAGCCCCGGCCGGGGCACTGGGGCGCATAGTTGATGGGGCGGATCATGCGCACATTGTCCGCCAGATAGGGCTGAAGCTCCCAGCGGACCCAGGTGTGGTTTCCAAGGGTGATCACATCCGCCCCGGCGTTGAAGATGCGGTCGCACTGCTCCGGGGTCACGCCCACCACATTGGCGTTTTCCCCGTTGACCACCACGAAGGAGATCCCTCTCTCCTTTCGGAAGTCTTTTAAACGTCTTTCCAGAAAAGCCAATCCGGGCGCACCGCAAACGTCGCCCACGGCCAGAACACTGATGATCATGACAATCTCCTCAAAAAATTACAGTTATCTTAAATATATCACAACGCCGCGGGAAATACTAGCGGAGAAAGAGGGGTTAATTATGAACAATATGTCGTTTATCAAAGGAATGGGCCTCGGCCTGATGGTGGGCGCCGCCGCCGGCGCTGTGGGCTATAACGCCATGCCGCGGAAAAAGAAAGCCTGCCTGGGCAAAGCCCTGCGCACCATGGGCGATGTGGTGGACAACTTCACCAGCACCCTCGGCCTGTAAAACCCATTCCCGGCACGGAAAACGGACGTTTTCAAGAAAATTTTCAAGAAAATGAAAAAAACTCTTGCTTTTTGGTTTCCGCTGTGCTATTATTCTTTGGCACGAGCGGCTTTAGCTCAGCTGGATAGAGCGTTTGGCTACGGACCAAAAGGTCAGGGGTTCGAATCCCTTAAGCCGTGCCAAAAGACCCGAGGACATCGTCCCCGGGTCTTTTTGTCTTTTGTATTCCCTTTGAACAATATGCGACCTTTTGATCCGTAGCCAAACGTTCATAACAACTTCCCCCAAGGCCGGAGCTTTGGGGGAAGTTCGTATTATTCTGCCGGTGTGAACACCAGCTCGCTGCCATCCATATGGACGGCGGTAATGCACTCCACATTGGCCACATCCACAATGCGGTTGAATATCTCAAACACCAGCCCTGTATAGCCGGAGATCCCACCGGAAATGATGTTTGCCACGTTGGGATCGCTTCCAAATACAACATATTCACTTCCGCCCACATAGCGGATGACCAGTTCCGTCGGATAGTTCCCCTCACTCCAGCCCTCCACATCGGCGACCATACTCACGGGAGAGAGCTTGATCTCACCCTGGCCGCAAACAAAACGACTCGCCGGAACACGTTCCTCCGTGGAGATGGCGATCTTTTCGCTCTCCCCCGCCACATAACTGCCGCTTTCATCTTCCGTAAGCTCCCGGTAATTGAAGTGCATATACAGCGTCGCCCCTTCTGGCAATCCCTTAATAGTCTCCACATAGGCCACGGCGTGAAGCTCCGTGTCCGTTGTGAACTCAAGATCAATCACATCATAAGTATCCACCATAACGACGTCCGATGTGAGAATGGGATTGCTGATGAGGTCCGATATCGTGAACTTTCCAGAGCCATCGTCCAAATGTAGGCTCATCTCCGGCGCCCCCTCAGGGTTGGAGATCGTATAGGTGATGGCTCCCATGCCGTTTTCATCGATGAGCACATCCTCCACCGTCAGGGTGTAGCCCTGGGCAGACACGGACCGGCCATAGGTCTGAACATAGCCACCCACGATGGCCTCTGCCGCCTCCGGGTCGGCCTCCGCCCACTCATGGCCGGGGATGACCTCCTCGCCGTTATCGATTTCGTAGCTTTCGGAGTTTTCCAGACCCTTATCCCCATAGGCCGTATCATAGAAATTCTTCACCGCTACAGCCGCCAGCGCGGTAGTCATCAAAAGCGCCGCCGCGACAGCAACAAGAACGATGCTCTTCACAGAGCGTTTTGCTTTTTTATGTTCCATGTGTTTCATAACAGGTTCCTCCAGATCCCGCAGAGTCGCCCGGACCCTGTTCTCAAAGGAAGAGGGAACCTCACCGAATATATCGTCGCTCCAGGGTCTCATATCTCCTGCGCCTCCTTTTCCAAATGATGTCTCAAAAGATGCCG
>CAZQFN010000132.1:0-3938 GCA_964592685.1 uncultured Oscillospiraceae bacterium
TTGGAGAACAGGCCGCGCTTGGCGCCCTGGCTGATGGCGGTCTTGAGAGCATAGCCGATGCCGCCGCCGATGATGGCGTTGGGCATGAAGGCATATTTGAAGATCATGCCGAAGGTCTCGGGGATGTACCGGATGCGCATGACGATGACCACCAGACCGCCGAGGATGTAGAGGACGGCCATGAGGGGCACCAGCTTCTCCGTGACGGAGCCCAGCCGCTGCACGCCGCCGATGAAGATGATGGCGGAGATGATCACCACGGCCACGCCGAAGATCCAGCTGGGCAGACCGAAGGCGGTGGAGCAGGTGGAGCCGATGGAGTTGGACTGGACCATGCAGCCCATGAAACCCAGGGCCAGCGTGATGGCCACGGCGAAGAAGCCGGCCAGGAACTTGCCGAAGGCGCCGGGGAAAGCCTTGCGGATGTAATACACGGGGCCGCCCTGAACGTTGCCGTCCTCGTCCACCATGCGGGTCTTCTGGGCCAGGGTTGCCTCGGCGTAGATGGTGGCCATGCCGAAGAAGGCGATGATCCACATCCAGAAGATGGCGCCGGGGCCGCCGATGAGGATCGCGCCGCAGGCGCCGACGATGTTGCCGGTGCCCACCTGGGCGGCGATGGCGGTGGCCAGAGCCTGGAAGGAGCTCAGACCGCTCTTCTGCTTGTCGCCGAAGAGCTTGATGTTGCCGAACACGCGGCGCATGCCCTCGCCGAAGCAGCGGATCTGCACGAAGCGGGTCTTGACGGAGAACAGCAGACCGGTTCCGACCAGAAGAATGATCAGAATGTAGTCAGAGAGATAGGCGTTGATCGTCTGTACGATGCTGAGAATGTCCATGGTGTTTTTCCTCCTGAAAAAATAAAAAAGCTGCTGACGAATCAGCAACTCCGGAAAATGGCACAGACAAACGAAAAAAGCATCGGTTGCCTGCTCTGTCCTTTTGCCTGAGAGATTGAGCCTTTTACAGCCTTGCACCTTCGGCACCCAATTTAATGGGATTCTCCAGAGTCTCCTCCCCTTCCAGTCTCGCATGGATTCTGGAAGCTTCAACGGAAATATATTTGGTTGACGAGCACACTCTAGCACATAAAAGAAGCAAATGCAAGAGGGAAATCGATAAAATTTTACAAGAAATCAACCGAAAATCAAAACTCCCCGCGCCCGGAGAGGGCGCGGGGAGGGAAAAGCGGGGGGTCAGACCTTCGCTTTCTTCCGCTTGAAGATATAGGAGCGGAAGAGGATGACGTTCATAGCGATGAAGAACACCACCAGGATGATGAACGTGAGTGTGGGCTTTTTGGGGGCCAGAGTGGCCAGCAGCATCATGGGGAAGCCGAAGACGATGGCGGGGAAGTTCTGATAGACCAGATTGTCCGCCACGGGGGTCTTGAAGTTGGGGTCCAGCTCCCGCAGAAGGATGACGCCGGTGGAGGCCGTGCCGGTGAGCATGCCGTACATGGCCAGGAACTGCTCCTCCTGGTATTCCTTGAAGAGAGTCACGCAGGTGAGGCGGACGTAGAAATAGGTGATCACAAGGCCCACCACGCCCAGAATGAGGATGATGCCCCAGTTGTTCTTCAGAACGTCCAGCCGGATGGCGGCGATGCCCGCCACCACCATGAGATCGAAGAACACGCCGCCCAGGCGGTTCATCATGAAGTTGTTCACATATTCCCGCTTCATAACGCCGGTCTTCTTCAGCATCTTCATGGCCGCTTTCAGAACGGCGGCCATGAGCACGCCGAAGAGGAAGTTGAAGCCATAGATCACGCTCTTCATGCCGGGCAGGAGATTGCCCAGAATTATCATGAGGAAGTAGCTGAGCCAGTAGGCCAGGCCGATGAGGGCGATCTGGATGGTGAGCTTGTCGATGCTTCCGTTGAGGGAGATCTCGTTCTCCTGCTGGAAATCCTCCAGCTTCAGGGGGGCGCCGCCCCGGGTGACGGAGGCGATGCCGTGCTTTTTCCGCAGAATGTTCAGATGGATGACGCCGCCGAGACTGGCGGAGAGGAAGCCCAGGGCCGCGATGGTGAGACCGAAGCTCTTGCCGCCCACAAAGCCGTAATCCTGCTCATAGATGTTGCCGTAGTTCATGGCCTGGCCGGTGCCCTGACCGTAGCCGAAGGGGAGGAGAATGCCGGCGGCGGAGAAGAAACCGTCGATGACCATGGCGGCGATCATGGTGATGCCCAGACCAACGATGGCCTGGATGAGATAGGTGGACACGGTGGTGACGCCGGTGTTGAAGATCTCCGTGGTGCGTTTTTTGGTCAGCTTCTGGTCCGAGGAGCGCATGGAGGTGGCGATGAAACCAAGGCCCAGAGCGTGATAGGTGATGATCTCAAGCCCTGCATAGCCGTCGCCGCCGAAGAAGGCGGTGTCAAACAGGGGATTGCCGGTGACGGCGTTCCAGATGGCGGCGATGATGAGCAGCATGATGCCGCCCAGCACGGAGGTGGGGATGAGGGAGACGCGGAAAATGCGGAAGGATTTTTTCAGAAGGTTTGCAGCCAGAAGGCTCAGAAGCAGAACAGCGACCAGGTTTATGCCGCCCCACACATTATAGTCCCAAAAATTTGTCATCGCTGTCTCCTTTATCCATGTTCTTTTTGCGGAAATAGATATTCATGTATTTCATGGGATTGAAGCGCTTGTGGGATTTGAACTGATAGACCTCGTCTCCGTAATAGATGTTGAGCTTGTTCCGGCCCAGCACGGTGATGACGGAGATGTCGTCAAAGGAAAGCACCAGCGTTTCCCCGGCGGCGTCGATCTCGATGCGGTCGCCGTAAAGCCGGGAGCGGGCCTTTTCGTCCGTCAGGGTCTTGGATTTATAGAGGATGACCCGGTAAAGGCGGATGTCGTCTTCATAGATGGGGGTGTCCGTCATGGCCGTCACGTCCAGGGCGTTGATATAGTCGCACTGGGCGTCATACCAGTCGGCGATGAACCGGTGGGGGAAGCGGAAGCCCACGCCCTCCAGCTCCCGGGTGGGGAGATAGCGGATCTTCCGGTCGCAGCGCTTGCAGCGGATGATGTCCTTCCGGCTCTCAAACTCGGAAAGGCCGCAGAAGGGGCAGACATACATGGCCCGCTCCAGATATTCGGCGGACTTTTTGTGGACATAGAGGTTATCCGCGGTGGCCTCGTCCTGCCAGAGCTCGGCGCACATCAGGTCATAGAGCTCCCCGTCCGTCATGGCCCGCAGCTCCTCCGGCTCCAGAACTCTGGAGACATAGGCCCGGGAAGGGCCCTTGCGGATGCAGTCGCTCCACCGGGGGTGGACGCCGTAGCCGCCCTCGATGCGCATAAAGGCCACCGGCATTTTGAGGCTCCGGGCCAGCTTGGCGATGGCGGGCTTCATATAGCCGGTGCGGCCGCCGTAGGTGCGGTTGCCCTCGGGGAAAATGCCGATGGTGCCGCCCTCCCGGGCCACCTTGATGCAGTTGCGCACGGCGGAAATGTCCGAGGTCTGCTTCTTGATGGGGATGGGCTCCACGGCAAACTTCAGGAGCTTTGAGACAAAGCCGTTGGAGAACAGGTCCTCGCTGGCCAGATAATAGATCGACCGGGCGGGAAACAGCATGCCCATGATGAACTGGTCAAAGCCGGTCTGGTGGTTTGAGATGACGAGATAGGGGCGTTTGTCCTTCGGACGGAATTTTTCGATCTTGATGCGATACCGCAGCCGGACATAGGGGCCCACCAGACAGCGGGCGATCTCGGTGACAACGCGGTGCCGGGGCTTCCGCCAGGTGGTTTTTGTTTCTTTCTTGGCCATGAGAGATTCTCCTGAAGCTTATATGAACTGAATGTGAATTGTTAAATTTATTTATGCAATTATACCACGACTCCCGTCGGCGTGTAAACAGTTTCTTGGCGCCACCCATAGAAAAAACGCCCCCTCCAGGGAGGGAGCGTTGGAATGGGAGTGTT
>CAZQFN010000133.1:0-3909 GCA_964592685.1 uncultured Oscillospiraceae bacterium
ATTATTCAGCCAGGGCGTTGAGCTTCTTAGCCATTGCGGATTTCTTGTGAGCCGCGTTATTCTTGTGAATAAGGCCTTTGGCCGCCGCCTTGTCAACGGACTTCACGGCGACTTTATAGGTCTCAGCAGCCTTAGCACCGTCACCGGACTCGATAGCCGCATCGAACTTCTTCAGTTCGGTCTTCAGAGAAGACTTCATGGCTCTATTCTTCGCATTCGCAGCCTTCTGGAGCTGGTCGCGCTTGGCGGAAGACTTAATATTCGGCATTTTCCTTGCACCTCCCTATAAAAGTCTGAACATGATGTCCGCGTTAGAAGATTATAGCAACACTTTCAAAAAAAATCAAGTACTTTTTTAATCACTTTTTTCAAAACAACAATTTTTGTCCAAAATAAACACAAGGAGATGATATACTATGCACGGATTTCGCACAGACCTGGCCGCAGAAGATCTTCCTCAGGGCGGCGGGGAACTTCCCGGCGTGTTCTCCCGGACCGAAGAGCAGAACGGGTTTACCATCACCCATGTCCGCATCCTGGATGACCGGGGGAGTTCCGCATTATGTAAACCAATCGGAAATTATATCACCATGGACCTGGAGAGCTTTTTCCGCCGGGACGAAGACGCCTTTTCCAACGCCGTCACACTGCTGGCGCATCAGATCCGCCGACTCCTCCCTCTGAGCAGGGACGACAGCGTTCTTGTGGCCGGATTGGGCAACGCCGCCATTACCCCGGATGCGATCGGCCCGGAGACGACCCGCTTCACCCTGGCCACCCGTCACCTGAAGCAGAAGATGCCGGAAGATTTTTCCATATTCCGCCCGGTGAGTGTTTGCCAAACCGGCGTTCTGGGAACCACCGGCATGGAAAGTTCCGATCTCATCCGGGCCATTCGCTCCGCCTCGGAACCCACCGCCATTGTGCTCATTGACGCTTTGGCGGCGCGGTCCACAGAAAAAATCTGCCGCACCGTCCAGCTGACGGACAGCGGCATCGTTCCCGGTTCCGGCGTAGGGAACGACCGGGCCGAGCTCTCCGGCCGCACGCTCGGTCTCCCGATCCTGGCCATCGGCGTCCCCACCGTCGTCGACGCCGGAGAAGGTCTGATCGTTACACCCCGGGAAATCGACAAATATGTAAAGGATGCAGGGCGGCTCATCGCCTATGCTCTCAATCTCGCTTTTCATCCCGCCCTGACCATTGAAGACGTAGATATGTTTGTCGGCTGAATGTTTCACGTGAAACATTTTCGACATTTCGATTTGTTTCACGTGAAACATTGAAAATATGAAACATTGTGTTATAATAAGTTCTACAAAAATAAAGGAGGTGCGCCATGGGCAAAATTATTTGTTTTGCGAACCAGAAAGGCGGCGTTGGCAAAACATCCACCTGCGTGAACCTGTGCGCAGCCATCAAAGATAAGAAACGGAAGATCCTGCTCGTTGACGCCGACCCACAGGGAAACGCCTCCACCGGCATGGGTGTGAGCAAGCACACAAAACCGTCCCTGTATGAAGTCCTCATCCAGGGCGTCCCTGCCGAAGAGGCCATCCTCAAAACACCCTACGGCGATGTGCTGCCCACAAACATCGATCTCTCCGGTGCATCCATCGAGCTGGTGGATGAAAAGAATCGGGAAACGGTCATGAAGCAGGCATTGGAACCGCTGCGGGACAACTATGACTACATATTCATTGACTGCCCGCCTTCTCTGGGTCTTCTCACGCTGAACGCCCTGGTCGCGGCCGACAGCGTCATCGTTCCCGTCCAGTGTGAATACTACGCCATGGAAGGACTCACCGATCTGATCACATCCATGCGGCTCACCAAGCGGCGCTTCAACCCAAAACTTACCATTGAAGGCATTCTGCTGACCATGTATGACCGGCGGCTGTCTTTTTCCACCCAGGTCGCACTGGAGATCAAAAAATTCTTCCCAAAAGCGGTTTATAACACCGTTATTCCCCGGAATGTACGCATTGCGGAAGCTCCCAGCCACGGAAAACCGGTCGGCGCATACAGCCGGATGTCCCGGGGGGCCACGGCCTACGACTGTCTGGCCGTGGAATTCTTCCGCCACAATCACATAACCGAAGTATAAGCCCAAGGCACAGGAGGTACATATGGCATTAAAAAAAGGACTGGGCACCGGCCTGGGTGCTCTGTTCGGCGAGGATGCGGAGGTTTCCGTTGAGGACAAGATTCCCATCAGCCGGGTGGAGCCCCGCACCGGACAGCCCCGCACGGTATTTGACGAGGAGGCTCTCCAGGAACTGAGCGAGTCCATCGCTCAGCACGGCCTTCTTCAGCCCATCACCGTCCGGAAGCTGGATTCCGGCTATTATCAGATCATCGCCGGTGAGCGGCGCTGGCGGGCATCCCGCATGGCGGGGCTCACGGAAGTCCCCGTCCGCATCATCGAGGCGGACGACCGAAAGGTACAGGAACTGGCCCTGGTAGAAAACCTTCAGCGGGAGGATCTGAATCCCATGGAGGAGGCCAAGGGCTATCGGGCCCTGATGAACGATTACGGCCTTACCCAGGAGACTGTCGCTCAGAGCGTGGGAAAAAGCCGCCCCGCCGTGGCAAACGCCCTTCGGCTTCTGTCTCTCCCCGAGCCCATCGCGGACATGCTGGAACGGGGGGATATCTCCTCCGGCCACGCAAGAGCGCTTCTTCCCATTGAGGACAAGCTCCTTCAGCTGGAAACCGCCAAACAGATCGTTGAAAAGGGTCTTTCCGTGCGACAGACGGAATCCCTGGTGGCATCCCTTCTGAAGGCCCCCAAAAAGAAAGCGGACAAAGATCCGAACGCCATCGATTACGCCGCAGTCATGAGCGCGCAGCTTGGTCAGGCACTGGGCCGCAAGGTGAACATCGTGGACGGACGGAAACGGGGCCGCATCGAACTGGAATACTATGGCGCCGATGACCGGGAAGCCCTGCTTCAGGCGCTGATGACGCTGAAAAAATAAACAGGAGAGAGAAACATGCTTGATATTAAATTCATACGGGAGAACCCCGACGCCGTAAAAGAAAACATCCGCAAAAAGTTCCAGGAGGAAAAACTCCCTCTGGTGGATGAGATCCTGGAGCTGGATATAAAGCTCCGCGCCGCAAAGACCGAGGCAAACGAGCTGCGCGCCAACCGAAACACCCTCTCCAAGCAGATCGGCGTGCTCATGGGTCAGTCCAAAAAGGACCCCTCCAAACGGGAAGAGGCCGAGGAGATCAAAAAGCAGGTGGCGGCACAGGCTGCCCGTCTGGCGGAGCTGGAAAAGCAGGAGCCGGAGCTGGAGGAGGAGCTGACCAAGCGCATGATGGTCATCCCCAACATCATTGACCCTTCCGTCCCCATCGGCCCGGATGACAGCTGCAACGTGGAAGTCGCCCGCTTCGGCGAGGCGGTCACTCCCGATTATGAGATCCCCTATCACGCGGAGATCATGGAAAGCTTCGACGGTCTGGATCTGGACGCCGGCCGCCGTGTTGCCGGCAGCGGTTTCTACTATCTCAAGGGCGACATCGCCCGTCTCCACTCCGCTGTGCTGACCTATGCCCGGGATTACATGATCGACAAGGGCTTTGTCTATCACATTCCTCCCTTCATGATCCGCTCCAACGTGGTCGCCGGCGTCATGTCCTTCGCCGAAATGGACGCCATGATGTATAAGATCGAAGGGGAGGACCTGTATCTCATCGGCACCTCCGAGCATTCCATGATCGGCTCCTTCATTGACCAGATCATGGAGGAGAAGAAACTGCCCATCACCGCAACCAGCTATTCTCCCTGCTTCCGCAAGGAAAAAGGCGCTCACGGCATCGAGGAGCGCGGCGTATACCGCATACCCCTTTACACGCTGGGCCCGCAGGCCTGTGCAGAGCGCGACCGCCGAAGGCGGC